>CALLAA010000050.1 GCA_938002955.1 uncultured Acidimicrobiales bacterium | reverse complement strand
AAGATCGGCGTCATGTTCGGCTCGCCAGAGACCACGCCTGGCGGTCGTGCGCTCAAGTTCTATTCCTCGGTACGTCTCGACATTCGCCGTATCGAATCGATCAAGCAGGGTGCTGAAGTTGTCGGCAACCGCACCCGTGTCAAGGTCGTCAAGAACAAGGTTGCTCCACCGTTCCGCCAGGCCGAGTTCGACATCATGTACGGGGCCGGCATCAGCCGAGAAGGCTCGGTGCTCGACCTTGCCGCCGAGCATGACGTGGTCAAGAAATCTGGTGCGTGGTACACGTACGAAGGCGAACAGCTTGGACAGGGCCGAGAGAAGGCCAAGGACTTCTTGACGGAGAACCCAGAGGTCATGGTCGAAATTACCGACCGTGTCACCAAATTGGTGATGCCGGATCCTCAAGAAGAGGAACCAATCGATGTTTCTGAAGATGGCTTTACCGAGGCTGACGACGAGCCCATTCTTCTTGAGGACTGACGCGGAGTAGCGGCCTTCCAGCCCGACTCCACCGAGCGTGGGGTCGGGCTTGTGCCGTTTTGCGTCGGCTACCAAATCTGCGAGGCAAATTACACCGATGTAACACGCAGCGCGCGAACAAATGCACCATCTGCGCGAATGAGTGGTGCTAGCGTGAGCAATGGCGAGTGGAGGCTAGGTGTCCGAAAGGACCTCTGGCAGGGCTTCTTGGTATTCCTGGAGGACCTATCATGACGAAACGTTTTGGCTACCCGTTGCTCGGGTTGTTTGTGTTGTATTTGATTTCGCTGAACGCGACCGAGACCGGTCAACGCGGCAATGACTTTCTTGCGATCGTTGGCGGGCTTGGCAACGCCATGCTCGACTTCTTGCGCGGCTTGGCCGGCGACGGTGCCGTAACCCAGGCATTGGGTGTCATCGGGCTGTGACCGATCCGGTTCCGGGCCAACACCCGGCGGCCGGCTATATCGCCAAGAGGCCGTCAACTGCCGATCATCTACGTCTGCTCTTCGCGCCACCGCGCGATGTCGATGTGCTGATCGCCGATGAGCTTGTCTATTACAAAGCACCCAAGCACCTCATGAGCTTGGCCGAACCGTTCGTCGAGACGGTTGCTGTCCTCGTCGTCGTCACGACGATCCTCGCCCGTCCCGAGTACGAGGGCCTCAACGTCGGGCTTCTCCTCGTTGTCTTGTCAGCCATCGTGGTGTGGCGATGGGTGAAGTCACGTGACTGGGGTTGGTCGGCGCTTGCGACCGCTGTCGTCGTGGCATACGTGATGGCGACCAGCCAGCTCGACCCGATCGTGCTCGTCCCCGGTGTGGGCCTGTGGTTTATTGCCCGCTTCGGTCTAAAGATCTTGCGTTGGTACAAGTACGAGGTTCGCTACCTGACCAACCGTCGAATAATTGAAGCCACTGGTTTCCTTGGTCTGCGGGTGGCCTCGATGCCCGTCACGAGGGTGACCGACCTGGTGCTCGACCGAACCACCGCAGGTGAGGCCTTTGGTTATGGCAACCTGCGGATCGAGTCCGCGGGTCAAGACCAGTCGCTCGCCAACGTCAACTACCTCGTCGAGCCTCGCACGTTCCATCGCCTCGCCGTACGCCTCGCGACCAAGCCAGCCGAGATCGATCTGAAAAACTTTATTGACGTACGGCCGGTCCGAAGGATAGGAAGGTAGTACGTGGCTCGGCCTACGGTCGGATCACATCTATCCCCTCCAAACGCCAGACGCCTGCCACGAATCGTGTCGGGCGTCTGGTGCGTTTTGCGCACGAGCAGCCGGACGATTCCGCCTTCTAGACTGTTGGCGTGACCGGTAAGTACCTCCTCCGCACCTACGGGTGCCAGATGAACGAACACGACTCCGAACGGATCGCGGGCTTGCTCGAGTCCGAGGGATACGAAGCAACAACCGACGTTGGCGAGGCCGACGTCGTCATGCTCAACACCTGCTGCATCCGAGAGAATGCAGACAACAAGCTGTACAGCGCGCTCGGCGACCTCAAGGCCGAGAAGGCAAAGCGCCCTGGCATGCAGATCGCCGTCGGTGGTTGCCTGGCACAAAAGGACAAGGACCTCGTCGCGGAGAAGGCCGGTCATGTCGATGTCGTCTTTGGAACACACAACGTGCACCGGGCCGCCGAACTGCTGGCCGAGAGTAAGGAGCACGGCCAGATCGTTGAGATCCTCGAAGCAGCCGTCGACGCTGAGCACGCAGCGTTCCCCTCGGCACTCCCCGAAAAGCGAGAGGTCGACTACGCCGCATGGGTAACGATCCAGATTGGCTGCGACAACAGCTGCGCGTTCTGCATCGTGCCATCGGTCCGGGGCCCCGAAATCTCTCGTCCGTTTGGTGATCTCGTCAGAGAAGTCGAACACCTCGCCAAAGATGGTGTCGCCGAGATCACCCTGCTCGGCCAGAACGTCAACAGTTACGGGCGCGACATCACGCTCAAGCTTGGCGGTCGTGAGCCTGAAGACTTCGACGTCCACGAAGCGGGGGAGCTGTGGACCCAGACCGGGCGTCGCCGTGGCCGACCACTTTTTGCCGACCTCATGCGGGCGACCGGAGCGGTCGAGGGGATCGAACGGGTTCGGTTCACGAGCCCGCATCCAAAGGATCTGCGTGAGGACACGATTGCGGCGATGGCCGAAGTCGATGCCGTGTGCAACCACCTGCACTTCCCGTTGCAGTCGGGCAGCGACGAGATCCTGAAGCGAATGCACCGTGGCTATACCGCCGAGCGGTACCTCGAACGTCTCCACGCTGCCTATGCCGGAATCGACGACCTAGCCGTGAGCACCGACATCATCATTGGATTCCCTGGGGAAACCGAGGCGGATTTCGTCCGGACCCTCGAGGTCGCCGCCGAAGCCCAGTACGACTTGGCATATACGTTTGTCTTCTCGCCGCGGGAAGGAACCGAGGCAGCCGAGTTGGTCGATGACTTCGTGCCAAAGGCGGTCACCAAAGAACGTATGGAACGATTGCATCGGGTGATCGAGCGCTCTGCACAGAAGAAGAACACCGCTCGAATCGGCCGTCTCGAAGAGGTGGTCATCGAAGGCCCGTCCAAACGCAACCCGGGCGTGATCTCTGGACGGACACGACAGAACAAGCTCCTGCACTTCGAGGGAGACCTTAAAGCGGGTGCGCTCGCCATGGTCGAGGTCACCGAAGCAAAGCCGTTCTACATGCTCGGTGAACTGCGTGAAGTGCTGCGTGGCCCTCGAGTTCGAACAAAGATCCCAGTCATTGCCGGATGATCTCGAACGGTTGCGTCTCAACGGACGTGCAACCGATGCCCAGTTCGCACAAAACCCACTTCCCGTCGCACGCGCCATGGGACGCGCTCTAGCAGTGCTTCATCTCAGCGAACCTCCGGCCGGACTGACCGGACGAACCAACGGCGAGGCACGCTCGGCTGTTGCGATGGTCGAGCGAGGTGAGCTTCCGCCAGCGCCGTTCGATCGGGTCCGGCCAGAGACGCTCCAGGCAATGCTTGAAAACCGTCCGGATCTCTCGACGGCGGTGTTGACCCACGGTGCGCCGATTGTCTCGGCCGCGGTGCTCGTCGATTCGGTGGTGACCTTTGAGCCCGCAGGTACCGAGGGGCTCGACCCCGCCGAACGCGACCTCTCGATTGCGATTCGGTCGATCGCAGAGACCTTCACCTCCGAGGTGGCTGCCACCTTTCTCGATGGGTACGTCGAGGCGGGTGGAACCTTGCCCCACGGCCCGACCCTCGACTGGTATGGCGTGGTCGCCGCATTCCGATGATGGCCTCGGCCGACGTGGCCAATCGCTTTCCCGCCCCACCGCTGTGCATTCTTGGCCCAACAGCGTCGGGCAAATCAGGTGTCGCCATGGCGGTGGCGCGCCATATTGACAACGTCGAGTTGGTCTCGATCGATTCGATGCAGGTGTACCGAGACATGAACATCGGTACCGCAAAACCCACAGCGGAAGAACAAGCCGAGGTACGGCATCACCTCATCGACCTCTCGGACCCGGCGGACGACTTCGCGGTATCGATGTTTCAAGACGAGTGGCGTCGTGTCGCCACCGACATTGCAGACCGTGGTGCGATTCCGATTCTGGTCGGCGGTACCGGCCTCTATCTTCGCTCGGTGATCGATGCCCTCGAGCTGCCAGGCAAATATCCCGAGGTGCGCGCTGCCCTCGATGAACGAATCGATGAGCTGCCGGCGCTGTACGACGAGCTTGTTCGCCTCGACCCAGTAGCGGCGTCGCGTATGGATGCGAACAACGATCGGCGTCTGCTTCGAGCACTCGAGGTCACGATTGGTTCCGGCCGTCCGTTCTCTTCATTTGGGCCCGGTATGGAGGACTATCCCGACGTTCCGTTTCGGCTGCTCGGACTTCGCCTCGACAGAGATCGCATGATCGACCGGATCAACGCCAGGTACGACGTCCAAATGGCGGATGGCTTTCTCGCGGAGGTTCGTTCACTCGTCGAGCGGGAACGTCCGATCGGCAAGACGGCACGCCAGGCGCTCGGCTATCGGGAGTTGCTTAGCCACATCGAGCAAGAGATCCCGCTCGACGACGCACTCGAAACCGCACGGGTGCGCACCCGCCGATTTGCTCGACGACAGATGAAGTGGTTCCTGCGTGATCCTCGGATCGACTGGATCGATATCGACCGGTCGGGTCGCATCTCGCACGACGAAGCTGTCGCCCGGGCGATCGCGATCGTCGAAAGCGGCGAACCCCGTCCATAATGGAGGCCGCATGCACCTGACGAAACACCACGGGCTCGGAAACGACTTTCTTGTCACCTTTGTCGACGAGGTTCCATCGGACGCGCCTGCGCTCGCCGTCGAGCTGTGCAATCGGCGAACCGGTATCGGTGCCGATGGGCTGATCTTTGGTAGTGATACCGGGTCGAATCCAGTCATGCGTTTGTTCAACAACGACGGTTCGGCGGCCGAGATCTCCGGCAACGGGCTTCGTTGTTTCGTCCAGGCAGTGGCGATGCGACGGGGGGTGACGGCATTGCAGATCGACGTCGACACGCTCGCCGGCATGCGGGCATGCGAGCTGGAAGGCACCGCCGATCCCAAGGTCGCCTTTGCCTCTACCGACATGGGAGAAGTCACCGCAGGCGACGCCCCGGACTCCAACGACTTTCTCGACGGAATCGATGGTCTTCACGGCGTGAATCGCTGGGCTATCGGTGCGGTGGGAAACCCGCACGTGGTCATCGACATCGACGATCCCAACTCTGTCGATCTCGCCCACGTCGGACCACAGATCGAAGCACACTTCCCCCACGGCGTGAACGCCCACTTCGTTCGCTCTGGAGGTCCCGACGAGGTGCTCCTGCGTGTCTGGGAACGCGGTGCTGGTATTACCCAGGCGTGTGGTTCAGGAGCCACGGTCTCGGCGCAGCGTATGCACGACTGGGGCGCGGCCGGGGAGCGGGTCAGCGTCTCCATGCCAGGCGGGTCGGCGGTCGTCGATGTCGCCACCGAGGATCGGCCTACGGCGGTGCTGAGCGGCACGGCCACCTTCGTCGGAAGCGTCGAGGTTCCGCGTGGGTGACGACTACGAAGGATCGGGCAAGGTCAACCCAAACGACTTCACGTCCGATCACCGAGGGGCCTTTGGCGAATACGGTGGCGAGTCATCGGGTCTTATCGATCGCACGTTCCGGGAACGAATCGTCCTCGTCGGCGTCACGATGCCTGACGGTAGCGCCGAAGAGACCGACGCATCGCTCGACGAGCTCGCGCTTCTTGTCGATACCGCCGGCGCGGACGAAGTCGGCCGCATCCACCAACGCCGCCAGTCACCCGACCCGGCGACGTTCGTTGGCAAGGGTAAAGCCCAAGAGATCAAGGACATGTCGCTTGCGACGGACTCCGACACCGTCGTGTTCGACGACGAGCTGTCGCCAGCGCAGCAAGGCAACCTCGAGAAGCTTCTCGGACGCTCGGCACTCGATCGAACGGCGGTGATTCTCGATATTTTCGCGCAGAATGCATCGAGCACGGAAGGTAAGGCCCAGGTCGAACTGGCCCAGCTCAAATATCGACTCCCTCGCCTTCGGAGCTCGGCTCGGACCTTCTCCCAGCAAGGTGGCGGTATCGGTACGCGAGGTCCTGGCGAAACTCAGCTTGAGGTCGACCGACGACGTCTCGTCCGTCGGGTGCACAAGCTCGAAGATGATCTGCGAAAGCTGGCCAAGAACCGTGACGTTCAGTCCAAAGCCCGCAAGCGCACCTCGAACCGTCGCGTTGCGTTGGTCGGCTACACAAACGCTGGAAAGTCCTCGGTGCTCAATCGGCTGACCGATGCCGGTGTACTTGCCGAAGACCGCCTATTCGCAACCCTCGATGCCACGACGCGAAAGCTGTCGATGCCCGGCGGAGAGATGATCTTTCTCACCGACACGGTCGGTTTCGTCCGCAAACTACCGACGCAACTCGTCGAGGCGTTCAAGAGCACACTCGATGTCGTGATCGATGCGGATCTGCTCTTGCACGTCGTCGATGCATCGGCGCCAGATATCCAAGGCAATATCGACGCCGTTCGGCGGACGTTGCAGGCCATTGGAGCAAACGATGTCCCCGAGGTGATGGTCTTCAACAAGATCGACATCGAGCCCGACGTTGCGGGTATGCAGCTGCGATACCCGGGGTCGGTTGCGGTCTCGGCCCACAGCGGAGCCGGTATCGACACGTTGCTCGAGGCTATTGGCGATCGTCTCCGGTCGATGACCGAACTCGTCGAGCTGACCGTCCCCTACGACCGTGGCGACGTGCTCGCCAAGATCCACCGAGAAGGTCAGGTACTCACCGAAGTCGCTGGCGAGAACGGCATCACGGTTCGCGCACGGCTCGACCCGGACTCCAAGGGCCGGCTCGCCGACTGGTTGTCCGGACCGGACACGGTCCCGGAGGCCGTTCCCGAACCCTGGGAATAGCCGACAACTGTGCTGCTGGGCCACGGGAGCGATCGAATAGGCTCGGTCCCGTGAAAGCGTTCGATCTTCCGCCCTATCCGTACGACCGTCTCAACGAGCTGCGAGGGCTCGCCGCCGAGAAGTTTGGCGCCGCCATCGATATGTCGATCGGCACCCCCTACGACGCGCCGCCTCCGGCTGTAGTTGCGGCTCTGTCATCGTCGAACGCCGAGCGGGGATACCCGCCGTCGCCGGGCACCCTCGACTTCCGCACGGCAGCATCGACGTGGCTCGATACACAGTTCGGTGTCTCTATCGAACCGTCGCAGATCGGCGCGACGATGGGGCTCAAAGAGTTTGTTGCTGGGCTGCCTCACCTTCTCCGGCTGAAAGATCCGTCGAAGGACACGGTGCTCTACCCGGCAGTGTCGTATCCGAGTTACGCAATGGGCGCCGACCTTGCGCACGGCCGATCCGTCGCTGTTCCCGTCGACGAACACTGGCGTCTACGACTCGACCAGATCGATCCAGCGGACATTGAACGGGCGATCGTGCTGTGGGTCGACAGCCCCGGCAATCCGGCTGGCGCACTGCAGGACCTGCCCGCTGTTGCTGCGTGGGGTCGGGCCAACGGCGTGCCTATTGCGAGCGACGAGTGCTACATCGAGTTCACATGGAACGGACCGGCCAAGACGATCCTCGAATCCGGAGTTGAGGGTGTGCTGTCGGTCCATAGCCTCTCGAAGCGCTCGAACCTTGCAGGGGTTCGATCCGGCTTCTACACCGGCGACCCCGAGCTCGTGCATTGGCTCACCGAGATTCGTAAACACACCGGCGCCATGGTGCCCGGCCCGAACCAAGCCGCTTCCGTTGTGGCCTTCAGCGACCAGGAACATGTCGTTGCCCAGCGTGATCTCTACGAGGCCCGATTGCGGGCGATGGTCGAGCTGTTCACATCGCTCGGCATCGAGGCGAACATGCCCGAAGGCGGCTTCTATGTTTGGGCGAAGGCCCCAGATGGAGACGCCTGGGCCCTCGCACGTCGCCTCGCCGAGGACGCCGGCATCATTGTTTCGCCGGGAGAGTTCTATGGTCCGCCCGGGGCGGGCCATGTCCGTGTTGCCGTGGTCCAGCCAATCGACGCGATCGCACTCGCAGCTGAACGCCTGACGTCGTCGATGTCCTGAGCCGTGGGTGAGCGGTCGTAAACGTTAGTCTTTTGACATGGCACACCCTCTGCTGCATCTGACCGCTGACCTCATCGATATGCCCTCGGTGAGCTTTAACGAAGGCCCGATCGCTGACTGGTTCGAGGCCGAGCTTCGGGCCGTCCCCGGTCTCGAGGTCACCCGAGTCGGCGACAACATCATTGCCCGCACCAACTTGGGTCGCCAGTTCCGCCTCGCGATCGGTGGCCATCTCGACACCGTCCCGGTGAATGACAACGCAACGGCGCGGATCGAGGGATCGGTGCTTCACGGCCTTGGTGCATCCGACATGAAGGGTGGGCTGGCGGTCATGCTCGAGCTTGCTCGCACCGTCACAGAACCGGCCGTTGATGTTACCTACGTGTTCTATGCACGCGAAGAAGTCGCGGTCGAGCACAACGGATTACGCGAGTTGTTTCGCGATGTGCCCGAGTTGTTGGCCGCCGACGTCGCCATCCTTGGCGAGCCCACCGATGCCGTCGTCGAAGCTGGCTGCCAAGGAACTATGCGCGCTCGCATCACGTTACGTGGTGCTCGCGCCCATACCGCTCGCCCGTGGATGGGCAGCAACGCAATCCACCGGGTCGGTGAGCTTTTGACCGCCCTTGAGGCCTATGAACATCGCACGCCGGTGATCGATGGTTGTGAGTTCCGCGAAGCAATGCAAGCAGTGTTTATCGAGGGTGGTGTTGCCGGCAACGTGGTGCCCGACGCGGTCACCGTCACCGTGAACCATCGCTTTGCCCCCGACCGTTCGCCACACGAAGCCGAATCGTTTGTTCGGTCGATCGTCGAGCCCTACATGCGTGACGGGGACACATTCGAACTGACCGACATGAGCCCGGCCGCAATGCCCGATCTGCGTCATCCACTCATGGCATCGTTCATTGGCCGCAACGACATCTTGGTTCGGGCCAAGCTCGGCTGGACCGACGTTGCCTTCTTTGCCGAACAGGGCATCCCGGCCGTGAACTTTGGCCCCGGTGAGCCAACGTTGGCCCACACGCAACAGGAGCACCTCAATGAGGTGCCCCTGGTGATGACGTATCAGGCGCTCGAGGAGCTCCTTACAAATGGTGTCTGACCGCTGACCTCGGTCTGACATCTCGCGCGGAGCTGCGTGTGCGCCCGGCGTTGGCTTGCGCGCCGCGCACGCCGAAGACCAACTCGTGTTAGTACCGGCGTAGGACGGTGACGACCTTGCCAAAGACCTGAACTTCGTCGGCGGCAAACACCATAGGCTCGAGGCTGTCGTTGGCTGGGAGTAGCGTGACGGTAGATCCAGATGCGGTGTAGGTCTTGACGGTCGCTTCTTCGCCAGGGATTCCGGCGATAACAATCTCGCCGTTCTGGGCGGTGTCCTGTCGGCATACGACGACGAAGTCGCCATCGTGAATGCCAGCGTTGATCATCGATTCGCCCCGAACACGAAGCATGTAGAGCTCGCCCTCGCCGGTGAATTCGGTTGGCAACGGCATGAGTTCTTCGACGTTCTCATGGGCGAGAACATCGGTTCCGGCAGCGACGTCGCCAACGAGAGGTACGTGGGTGACCGCAGAGCGTTCCATGACCGCGCCTGAGTTCGGATCGTAACGAACTTCGATGGCACGAGGCTTTGACGGGTCGCGCCGCAGGTATCCGAGCTTTTGCAGCGTGTTGAGGTGGCTATGCACCGTCGATGGGGACGTGAGGCCGACAGCAGTGCCGATCTCGCGGACACTCGGTGGGTAGCCGCGCTCGCGGTTCTGGGAGTCGATGTAGTCGAGAATCGACTGTTGGCGATCGGTCAGATTGGTGCCAGTCATGGTGATCTTTCGGTAGTGGATACGTGTTCGAGACCCCGCCATAGATGATCGAACAAACTTTCGATAACGGCGTTGCATCGTACAACTGTTCGTACTATACATAGGGAACGGAAGTTCGCCAAACACATGTTCGCCGAACAACCGTACCCGGTCAAGGACCTCCAGGATTTCTTCGCTTCACGCATCATGCGTCGGGGGAGGAGCTGGAGTTGGGTGGAGCCAGGTCCGACGGAATTGTCCCGAAAGTGCCGTGATTTCAACGGTTTCGGGGACAGTGTCACACCCCAGGAGAATACTGATGACCATGACCCACGCACTTCAGCCTCGCCACGCCACATCACTGCCACATACAGCACAGTCACGTACAGCACGGTCACGTACAGCACAGTCACATACGGCACAGCCACGTACAGGACAGTCACGTACAGGACAGCCACATACGGCGTCACACGACCCGCAACGTTCGGCTCGAACGAACAGCCAACACGACGCCCGCACCGATGGCCCGGTGATCAACCTGGTCGTCGCAGCGGTTCTGGCCCTCGCGATTATTGGTGCGCTCGTTGGCTTCGGCGGAGACGCCGCCGCAAACGGCCCGGTCGAGCCCGTGTCCGATCAGTCACAGCTCGTCGACGACACCATCGAGGTGTACATCGTGCAGCCAGGGGACACGCTGTGGGCGATCGCGACCGAGGTTGCTCGTCCGGGCGAGGACATTCGCCCCATCGTCGATTCGCTCAAGGCGCTCACCGGAGGCGCACAACTCGACATTGGCCAGCGCATCATCATCGACCACGCCACCATCCGCGGGTAACGATGGCCACCTCTCGTTCACGAACGCACGGCACGGTTCACCGTGTATGGAAGCGGTACGCGTCGTGGGTCGACGCGTCGGTGTCACACGATGATGTTGCCGCTACCGCTGTCGAAGGTACCGGTGGAACAGAAATCCGTCCTCGTGCAGAGTCCGGTCGAGGTGCAGCGGTCGTGGATCGTGGCTGTGGGTGGAGCCCACGACCCGGGGTCCGCTGCCACCGACCAGCAACGGCGAGAACGACAGACAGAACTCATCGATCAAGTCTTCGCCAACGAATGCGGCGTTGAGCGTGGGGCCGCCCTCGACGAGCACCGTGTCGGCACCGAGCGCCTTGAGCTGTTGTAGAGCGTCGGCGAAGTCGACGCTCCCGTCTCCGGCGACGATGATGTCGGCCACATCGCCGAGCATGCGGCGACGATCAGCCGGTGATTGGGCATGGGTGATCACCAACGGCGGTGCTTCGGGGTCGAAAACCCGATGATCTGGAGCGATGTTGAGCGAGCCGCTCACGATGGCGATGCGGGGAAGCGGGGACTGACCCCTCGCTACCCGCATCTCCTGGATGTCAGGCGGCGTCTGCGGACGCCGGTAGTTCTCTGCAATCACCGTTCCAGACGCGGCCACGATCACGTCGGCGACGGCCCGTATTGCGCGAAATGCCGCTTTGTCGCCGGGTCCGCCAAGCCCGCCCGAAACTCCATCGATGGCAACTGCGCCATCGACCGACGAGATCATATTGGCCATAACCCAGGGACGGTCGCCGGTAGCCGTCCGGTCATCGCCTGCATACACCGCGGTCGTATCGACGTCGTCCACAGGGGTGGGGAACAGTTGGTCCATACGCCGCAACGATATCGACGGTCGCGGCGCACGCACGGACCGCACTACCTCGCTAGATGTGGACAACTCGGCCGAAATCCACATAGATATTCACAGCTCGTCCTCTTTTCGCCCACAGGCATGCGTCCGTATCGTGATGTCCGCAGCCGGAGTAGGGAACCTAGGCACGCTGGAGGGACCACTCACGTGGGAACTTGACCCCAGGGGACCCTGCGCCGGCTGCCAACGCGTCCAGGGAACAATCCGCTGGTCGAAATCGTTGACAAATACCCGAATCATTCGTTCTCTGGAGGTACAGCCTCCATGCAGAACCGGCGAGACCGATGGTCTCAGCAAGGAACATTATGTCGCTCGCATCGCATCCTCTCGGCGCAGCTCTCGGCTTTCGGCGAGTGCATACCTCGCCCGGAATCGACGTGTACGACATGTTCGATTGGGAACGACGCGACGCTCGTATTCATGACTGGCGTGACGGCTCGGTTGCCTTTGAGCAGCTCGATATCGAGGTGCCGACCAGCTGGTCGATGAACGCGGTCAACATCCTGGCCCAGAAGTATTTCCGAGGAACCCCGGGAACCGCCGAGCGCGAGACCTCGCTTCGCCAGGTCGCCGATCGCGTCGTCGACACGATTACTGCGTGGGGACGCGATGGCGGCTACTTCGCCGACGAGGCCGAGGCCGAAACGTTCAACGCCGAGCTCAAATACCTGATCGTCTCTCAGCGGATGGCGTTCAATAGCCCGGTGTGGTTCAACATCGGTGTGGCTGACGTGCCGCAGCAGGCGTCGGCATGTTTCATCTTGTCGGTTGACGACGACATGGAGTCAATCCTCAATTGGTATGCCGAAGAGGGCATGATCTTCAAGGGCGGCTCGGGCGCCGGCGTCAACCTGTCGAGAATCCGCTCGTCGGTCGAAACGCTGAACGGCGGAGGTACCGCATCGGGGCCGGTGAGCTTCATGCGTGGAGCCGATGCGTCTGCGGGAACGATCAAGAGCGGTGGCAAGACCCGACGGGCAGCGAAGATGGTCATGCTCGACATCGACCATCCCGACGTTCAAGAGTTCGTGTGGTGCAAGGCCAAGGAGGAGCAAAAGGCTCGCGCCCTGCGTGACGCCGGATTCGATATGGATCTCGACGGCGCCGATTCCTTCTCCATCCAATACCAGAATGCGAACAACTCGGTTCGGGTCACCGACGAGTTCATGGCCGCCGTCGAGACCGGTGCGGACTGGCACCTTCGGTCGGTCACCACGGGTGAGGTCATGCGAACAGTCCCTGCCCGGGAGCTGCTTCGTGACATCGCAAAGGCGGCGTGGGAATGTGCTGACCCGGGCGTGCAGTACGACACCACGATCAACCGGTGGCACACCACCCCAAATGCAGGCCGAATCAACGGCAGCAACCCGTGTTCTGAGTACATGCACGTCGACAACAGCGCCTGCAACCTCGCAAGCCTGAACCTGCTCGCCTTCCATCGTCCCGAAGAGACCGGCTCGCTCTTTGAAACCGACGAGTTCGTGGCCGCCGCCGAGCTGGTGTTTGCCGCCCAAGAAATCATCGTCGGTCCCGCCGATTATCCAACGGACAAGATTGCCGAGAACACCCGCAAGTTCCGTCAGCTCGGGTTGGGCTATGCAAACCTCGGCGCGTTGCTCATGGCCGTTGGCGCTCCATATGACTCCGATCGTGGCCGCGCAATCGCCGCTGCTGTCACTGCGCTCATGGGCGGCTCGGCCTACAACATGTCCGCACGAATGGCCGCACGTGTGGGTCCGTTCGATGGGTACGAAGCCGATGCCCACAACGTCCAGCGTGTCCTTGGTATGCACACCGCAGCCGTTGGTGAGATCGATGCCTCGCTCGTCCCCGAGGAGCTTCTGCAAGCCGCTCAGGCCGCCTGGGATGACACCTGCGTGCGAGCGGCCGAACATGGTGTGCGAAACGCACAGGCGACCGTCTTAGCGCCGACGGGAACGATCAGCTTCCTTATGGACTGTGACACCACCGGCATCGAGCCAGATCTCGGTCTGGTGAAGATGAAGAAGCTCGTCGGTGGCGGAACGATGCAGATCGTGAACCAGGGTGTAGGTCGGGCGCTCAGCCAGCTCGGCTACACACCAGATGCCGTCGAGGGCATCATCGAACACATTGCGGAGACCGGCTCGGTTCTCGGGGCGCCAGGCCTCGCCGATGAGCATGTTGCTGTCTTTGCCTGCTCGATGGGCGACAACGTGATTGCACCGGGTGGACATATCAAGATGATGGCTGCCGTGCAGCCATTCCTCTCGGGTGCGATCAGCAAGACCGTGAACACCCCCGAGTCAACGACCGTCGAAGAGTTCGAAGAGATCATGGTCGAGAGCTGGAAGCTCGGACTGAAAGCGGTGGCGCTCTACCGTGACAACTGCAAGGTTGGCCAGCCGCTCACCGCAAAGTCGTCGGAGAGCGACGATACCGAGTCACCAGCGGCGATCGCCGATTCCGTGGTCGCCGCAACTGCGCAGCCGAGCCGAGAGAAGCTGCCGAGGTCTCGAGCCTCACGGACCTTCGAATTCCGGGTCGCCGACTGCAAGGGATTCGTGACCGTTGGCGAATACGCCGATGGCCGCCCTGGCGAACTTTTCATTCGGGTATCCAAGCAGGGCTCCACGCTCGCCGGGATCATGGATGCGTTCGCCATCTCCGTCAGCCATGGTCTGCAGTACGGGGTTCCGCTCAGCGCCTTCGTCGATGCCTTTGTTGGCATGCGCTTTGAGCCTGCTGGTATGACCGACGATGCCGATCTGCGCATTGCGTCGAGTTTGATGGACTATCTGTTCCGTCGGCTCGCCGTGGAGTACATGGGCCTCGAGGAACGTCAGGCCCGCAATATCTTGACCACCGGTGAGCGCAGCCAGCCAACGCTTCCCGGTCTCGATGAAGCGGTCACCCCCTCGATCCAGGGCCTCGACGTTCCGAGCGACCCGCCGTCGACAACACCAGCTCCAGCGCCTGCTGCGAGTGAGTCATCGATTTCTGACGCTCCTTTTTGCGGCCAGTGCGGCACGCAGATGGTTCGTGCGGGAAGCTGCTATGCCTGCCGCGATTGCGGCTCGACTAGCGGATGCTCATGACGGTTACGCCTTCAAACTTCTCGATTCAACAGACGATCCCGGGTACCCGGCGCAGTAACACCTCCGTTATCGGCGTCCTACGGTTTTCCTTTGGAACAATGGGCTCTGGCAAGTCGACCCAGGCTCTCCAGATCCATCACAACCTCACCCATGGCGGCCTCAACGGCGCGCTATGCAGCATGCTCGACCGCAAGGGAGCACGGGTGAGTTCCCGTCTTGGCGTCAGCGCCGAAGCGGTCGTGATCGACCCCGAGGTCGACATTCGAGAGATTGCTCGAAATGGGGGAGAGGTGCTGGACTACCTCGTGTGCGACGAGGTCCAGTTCTACTCGCCGACCCAAATCGAACAGCTCGCGGAGATCGTTGACGAACTGCGTCTCGACGTGTTTGCCTTTGGGCTACTAACCGACTTTCGGGGCCGCCTGTTCGAAGGCACCGCACGGCTGCTCGAGCTCGCTGACGTTGCCGAGGCAATTCAGTGCGAGGCACGATGTTGGTGTGGGGACCGAGCCACACACAATGCTCGTGTCGTCGACGGCGTGCAGGTGTATGACGGCGAACTTATGGTTGTCGACGATCCAGCGCAGGCACCCGACGTCCGGTACGAACTGCGGTGTCGCAAGCACTGGACTGCTGGCCAGGGCCGCCCTGACATCGTCTTGGACTAACGGGGCCAGCCGGCACTAGGGGCGACAGCTCACCGTTGTTTCGACCGGGACTCGACAGCGGTCGACGCCGTTGCCGCCAAAGAGCTCATCGAGGCCTTTGCCTCCCACGAGTCGGTCGTTTCCGGCGCCCCCAAAGACAGCGTCGTCGCCGAGACCGCCCTTGACGTAGTCGCGTCCGGTAAAGCCCTTCAACTCGTCGTTTCCAGCGTTGCCTTCGATGTCGTCGTGGCCGTGGCCGCCGTTGATGTCATCGGCGCCACCCCGACCGCGGATCCGATCGGCGCCCGGTCCACCCAGAATGGTGTCGTTGCCGTCGCCTGCGTCGATGGTGTCATCGCCGAAACCACCACAGATCAGATCGTCTCCGCCGAGCGCGTTGACCGTGTCGTTGCCCAAGCCAGCAAAGATGACGTCACGACGTTCTGTGCCGACGAGAACATCGTCTCCGTTGGTTCCAACGATCGTCGCCGGGACTCCTGCGCACGATGGGAGGAATGAGCGTGCGTTGAGGTCGACAGGCGCAGGGAGCGAGAGGCTGCCGTGGCCGTAGCGGGTGTCGGCGCCCTCCTCGCCTTGGTCCACGGTGATCTTCGGGATGAGCCCCTCTGCGTCGGTGGCGTTGTCGATGACGTTTGCGCCGCGCATGACCGCCATGACGCCGCTCACGACCGGCGCGCTCGCGCTCGTACCGGAGAAACAGAAGTTGAAAAAGTCCGGGACTGGCAAACACGAGGGCCCGGCGAGGTCAACGCCGTTGCGGCCGTCGAAGGTGGGGCCGTGTGATGAGTAGTCGGCGAGCAGCGGGCTTGCCGGCTGGACTGTTGCTCCCACCGTTAACGCTCCGGTGCTTCGTGAATCTGCACCGGGCCCCGTCGCTGCACTCTCGTTGACCCATTCGTCCATCAACGTTTGATTACCGAGGATCTGGATGGTGTCGACGCCGTCGGGTTGGGGGTCGCCGAAGCGGCGGATCGCGAGGTAGTCGCGGTCGGTCGATCCCGAGCAGCGAGTCTCGATGTGCTCGAGTGGGCGATGGGCAGCCTCGTTTTGTGTGTCCTCGCCTCGTGCTTCTGGAGTCAGGTCGCCTTCATCGTCGTAGATCCAGATGTCGTAGTCGGTGGCGATCGTCGAGGTGTCCCAGTCGTCCCAACGCATGCCGAGGAGGAAGCCGCAGGTAAACCCCATGCGCTCCGAACCGTCGGCCCAATTGTGGAAGCCGTTGCCGTCCGGGTCGTTGAATTGCCCAATCCAGTTCTGGCCCGGCCGGTCCTCGCTGCCTCCAGCGTTACCGCCAGCGGCGACCCAGATCATGTCTTGTGACACGGCCCGGTTCACAAGGGCTGCTGTTGGACCCGAGCCGTCGCCGGCCCCGTCGAACTCGGAGGTCTCGGACCGGTTGATGACCGTGACCCCTTGTTCGGCAAACCAATCGATCGCAGCGGCAAGGTCTCCAATGGTCGCAACCGTTGCGAAGTACAGCTCGGCGTCGGGAGCGACCCGATGGATGATTTCGGCCACGGCCACTCCGTGAGGTCCGCCATTGCGGACGGTAATTGCACACGAACGGCCCTTTTCTTGGCAGAACGTTCCCGCCGGCGCCGGGACGCGGCCTTGCGCAATAGCAAACTCGAGTTCCTCGGTGCCGAAGATGTCGAGGATGCCGACCTTTTGTCCGACACCTTTGTGTCCAACGTCGTGCCAGGCTTTGAGCTGCAGGGTGTTCTCGATCGTGTTCGTCAGCGCTGGGTTTATCTGCAACGACTGCGACGCCGGAATCGCCGTCGTTACCTGTGCTACTCGAGTGACACCGTTCGTTGCATTCAAACGCTCCAGCGCAAAGACCGGCACTCGAGCCTCGACGAAGAAACCGGGTACTCGTCCGTACGGCTCGCCGTGAGCTGCTTCGATAGCTGCGGTGACGATTGCAAGGTCGGGGCCGTGGACCTCGACGTCGACGGTGGTGCCGTGCGGAGCACTCGCTGGGTCAGCGGCGAGTTCGGCGAGCTCGCTGTCACCGATCGTCTCCTCGGCAACCGAATCATCGATCTGTGGAGGTTGCGGCTCCAGGCCAGCGATGTCTTGGGCCCCGGCAGGCACAGCCGCGAGGGTTGTAGCGAGCACACAGCCCGCGAGGAGTCCCCACAATCGGCCCGTGCGGGCGCGGAGAGATTGCGACGACGTCATTGCGGCCAGGGTAAACCAGGCAAGGAATATGGCCACATCGGAGATGCGGCATGTGACATGTGAAAAGTCGTGCTAGCGGTTGTCGATCGCGACGTAGTCACGGCTCTCGACGCCGGTGTAGACCTGGCGTGGGCGAGCAATACGAGACTCTTGCTCAAGCATCTCTTGCCAATGTGCAAGCCATCCAACGGTACGTGGGATCGCGAACAGCACGGTGAACATCTCGACGGGGAAGCCCATCGACTGGTAGATCAGGCCCGAGTAGAAGTCGACGTTCGGGTACAACTTGCGATCGATGAAGTACGGGTCGGCGAGCGCAACCTCTTCGAGCTTGAGCGCAATGTCGAGCAATGGGTTCTGACCGGTGACCTTGAAGACGTCGTGCGCCGCGTCCTTGATGATCCGAGCGCGCGGGTCGTAGTTCTTGTACACCCGGTGGCCAAAGCCCATCAGGCGCTCTTCGCCGCTCTTGACGCGCTCCATGTAGGCGGGAACGTTCTCGTAGCTTCCGATCTCGGCGAGCATGCGGAGTACAGCCTCGTTCGCTCCACCGTGGCGTGGACCGTACAACGCTGCCGATGCTGCAGCGACTGAAACATAGGGGTCAGCGTGCGCAGAGCCAACGACGCGAGCAGCGGTCGTCGAGCAGTTCTGCTCATGATCGGCGTGCAAGATGAACAGAATCTCCATTGCCCGCTTGAGCGCAGGATCTGGGATGTAGTCGTCTTCGGCGATCGAGAACATCATCGACAAGAAGTTCGATGCGTAGTCGAGATCGTTGCGAGGGAACACGAACGGCAGGCCCTTGCTGAAGCGGTATGCGGCAGCGGCAAGGGTTGGCATCTTGGCGATCAGGCGAACGATCTGATGCATCCGATTTTCGGGGTCTTCGATGTCCTTGGACTCGGGGTAGAAGGTCGACAGGCCAGCAACCGACGAGGTGAGCAGGCCCATTGGGTGTGCGTCGTAGTGGAACGCATCGTGTACGTGGCGACGGAAGTTCTCGTGCAGGTAGGTGTGATGGGTGATCTCATTGGTCCACGCATCGAGTTCGGCAGTATTGGGGAGTTCGCCGTTGAGGAGGAGGTACGCGACCTCGAGGTGCGATGACTTCTCCGCGAGCTGGTCGATTGGGTAGCCGCGATACTCGAGTACGCCGTTGCCTCCATCGAGGAAGGTGATTGCGGACTCGGTGCTCGCCGTTGTTCCGAACGCTGGGTCCAGGAACCAGGTGCCGGGCATGAGCTTCTTCCACGCGCCGGCGTCAACCGAACCATTGACGATTGGAACCTCTACGGTTTCGCCGGTGCGGTTGTCAGTAATGGTGATGCTTTCGCTCACGAAATCTCCAGTATCGAGGGTGAGATAAGAAGCGCCCGTCCAGCTCCCCTTTGAGCGGCATTGCGTCCGGAACCATCATACGGCCCTATTGGTGTGCTGCCTGCACTAGGCGCGGTGGTTAGCGAACGGGTGGGGGCCTCTGGCTGGCTGCCGAGCATCGACGAGCCGCTAGGCGAGGGATTGCGACAGCAGAAGTTACAGCGGGGTGTTGTCGTGCTTGCGCCGGGGGAGGATCTCACGCTTCGATGCGAGCAGCTGCAAACCATGTCCGATCTCCGAACGGGTCTGCTCGGGGGTGATCACAACATCGACAGTGCCGCGCTGGGCAGCGATGTACGGATTGAGCAGTCGTTCCTCGTACGCGGCTTCGAGTTCAACTCGCTCGTCGGCATCGGCCTTGCGGTGCAAGATCTCGACCGCTCCCTTGGCGCCCATGACCGCAATCTCAGCCGATGGCCAGGCGAAGGCGAGGTCATTGCCCATGTTCTTTGAGTCCATCACGATGTATGCGCCGCCGTAGCTCTTGCGGAGGGTCACGTTGATTCGAGGGACGGTCGCTCGAGCGTAGGCAAAGGCGAGTTGCGCGCCGTAGCGAATCATGCCGCGCCATTCGAGGTCCTTGCCGGGGTAGAAACCCGAGGTGTCGACCAGGGTCACAAGCGGAAGGTTGAAGGCATCGCAGAAGGCAACAAAGCGGCCGCCCTTTTGTGAGGACGGGATGTCTAGCGTGCCGGCGATCGCCATTGGCTGATTCGCAACGATGCCAACCGGCAATCCTCCGATCGAAGCAAAGCCGGTCACGAGGTTGTTGGCGTAGGTCGCCCGCGACTCGAGGAACCAGCCATCGTCGACGATCTCGGCAATAACATCGCGCACGTCGTATGCGCCGGTCGGGGTGTCCGGAATGATGTCGCCGGCATCGGGAACGGGGCGATCGATTGGGTCGCTGCTCGCAATGAACGGTGCTGGCTCTTCGTTGTTCGACGGCAACACGCTGAGCAAGTCGTCGACGAGCGCGTATGCAGCGTCGAGATCGGGTACTTGCATTGAGGCGACGCCGGCCTGGTTGGCCAGAACGCTCGCTCCACCGAGCTCGGTGCGGTTGAATTCGACGCCGGTGAACTCGCTCACCATTGCGGGACCGCTAACGAATGCGTGGCTGTGATCGACGACGATGACGTGGTCGAGGATGCCGAGCAGCAGAGCGGGGCCTGCAACGGCATCCCCATGGAGCACGCCGATCATGGGTACCCGTCCAGAGCAGGCGGTGAGCTGTCGGGCCGCTGCGCCGATGGCGAAGGTGACCGCGAGTTCTTCCTCGGCGGCGGGGCCGTTGGCCCGGAACTCACAGACGAATGGAATGCCCTGCTCGCGCGCGTTTGCTGCGCCAGATGCAATGAGGTTCGCATCGGCGGAGGTGAGTGCGCTCTCTTCACGAGTTGCGATACGAACAACGACGCGTCGGCGACCGTCGCTTCCTCGCTCGACTACGCGGGTACTGCGTTGAACATCGGGTTCGGTGGCCGTCACATCGGCAAGTGTATTGCTGCCATCGAGCAGCCGACCGCATCGAGAGCCCGAATTGATGATTTCCCCGACACGTGGACGCTCGGTATGCAAGAAGGCAAATTACCTAATGCAACAGGATTGACACTTAGGAAAATCAGCTCGCGGTCCGTAGTTCATGTTGACCGTATAGCGATACAGGAACGACTAGTAGGTGGCGAGCATGATGAGGCAACTTCTTCGACGGGTGAAGGATCGTGGCGATCGAGGTACAGCGATCGTCGAGTACGCGATGCTTATGGGAACACTGGCGGCCATGTCGTTGGGGAGCGTGCAGCTGATCTCTCAACATGTCGCTTCCGACTTCGACGATATTGTCGCAATCGTGCAGTCGATGGATCCGGCCCAGGATGCGGCTGTCGATCTCGCAGCGCCCGGCGGTTCCGAAAGTACCGACCCCGAAGACTCGAGCGGTGAGCCTGCCTCGGGAAGCGGGACCTTGGATGTCTACGACGACGGCGATAGGACGTGTCCGAACGGCTGGCGATTGATTCCCAACAACTCGACGAAGAAGAACGGCCAGGACGTCGACGCGAATGGCGACGGTCTGATCTGCGAAAAGGACATTCCCGGCAACGGCAAGGGAAACACCAATCAGAACACGAACGTCAAGGACAACAACGGCAAGTAGCGCCGACTCGGCTCTTAGTCGTCGGCGACGGTGACGTGCAGCCCGGCCTGCTGCGCTCCTCGTTCGGCCACGACTTGGCCAATGACCTGTTGAACCGCTCGCGCCGGCGCCGGCAGTGTGGTCCATCGGCGGTACGCAAGTCCGACGCTCCGTGTCGACATGTCGTCGACGTTGACGATGCACCAGTCGTTGCCCTCGCCAAAGGGCGCCGCAGTCGCAGGTACCAACGCGGGTGCGTATCCCTGGAACGCGAGCGAGGCCAGGAGGCGCATGCCGTCGAGCTCAGCGGCTGGTTTCAACACGATGCCCAGTTCGGCCGCCGCCTCGTCCACCTCGTTGCGAAACTGCGTCCCCTCCGGGGGGAGCACGATCTCGTGTTTCGCCAGGTCAGCTAACGTGACCCGGTCATGCTTGGAGAGCGGATGGGTCTTGGGAACGATGAGGATTCGTTCCTCGTCGAACAGGGGCTCGGACGCAAGTTCGGGTTCGCTCAGCGGAAGGTTCAGCACGGCCATTGTTAACTGGCCGCTCTGGAGCTGTGGCAACAAGCCCGTCGTGGTCGCATCGACCACCACGAGATGCACCCCGGGAAATTCCTTTTTCAGCGCCGTCAGTAGCGCTGGTACCAGCCATCGCCCGGTCGTACCGATGATCCCGAATCGCACCGTGCCTCGGATGTCGTCGCGAAGTGCGGACACGTCGGCGGGGATTGCTTGAAGCTCGGCCTTGATTCGCAATGCCCGCAGGACGACAACCTCGCCCTCGGCGGTTAACTCGCCGGTGCGTCGATCGACCAACACAGCGTCGAGTTCTCGCTCGAGGCGAGCAACGTGCGTTGAAACGTTCGACTGCACCGTATGGAGGGCTCGGGCCGCGGCGGAGAAGCTGCGGTGTTCCGAGACCGCCACGATGGCGTTGAGCTGGCGAAGATCCATGAGCGCTGGATCAGCCTGCTGTCTGCTGTCGAATCAGGTTGAGTGCAGAACCAGCATGGAACCACTCGATCTGATCGGGGGAGAGCGTCTGGTTTGCTTGGAACTCGATGCTCTCGCCATCGGCTTTGTGCAAGACACAGTCGACTGGCTTTCCGGGAGCGAGCTCGGCGAGGCCGGTGATCGAGATCGTGTCGCCCTCTTCGATTGCAAGCCAGAAGTCCGGGTCGGCAAACGTCAGTGCCAACACGCCCTGCTTTTTCAGGTTTGTCTCATGGATGCGAGCAAACGACTTGGCAAAGACTGCATGGCAACCGCGGAATCGGGGCTCCATCGCAGCGTGTTCGCGGCTCGAGCCCTCACCGACGTTGTCCTCGCCAATGAACACCCAATTGATGCCCTTTTCGTGCAGGCTCTTTGCGATGTTTGGGTAGCTCTTGGTCTGGCCATCGGATGGGTCGACGGCCAGTTCGCTCTCACCGGTGTAGGCGTTGACGACACCGAGGTACAGGTTGCCCGAGATGTTCTCGAGGTGACCGCGGTATTTGAGCCATGGTCCTGCCATCGAGATGTGGTCGGTGGTGACCTTGCCCATGCCTTTACCGAGGATCGGCAGTTCGAGGTAGTCGTTGCCGTCCCATGCAGGGAATGGCGTAAGGAGCTGGAGTCGGTCCGAGTCCGGCGAGACCGAGACATCGATGTTGCTCGCATCCTCTGGAGGCGCAATGAACATCGAGGTGCCGTCCTCGAACCCAGCGCTCGGTAGTTCGATGGCAGCGCCCACGGTGAGCATGACCTCTTCGCCAGCGTCGTTTGTGAGGGTGTCGGTCTTTGGATCGAAGTCGAGGGTGCCAGCGAGGGCGAGCGCAACCGTTGTCTCGGGCGACGTCACAAAGGCGAGCGTGGCGCCATCGCCATCATTGCGCTTCGGGAAGTTTCGGTTGTAGGAGGTCACGATGCTGTTGGCGGTGCCTTCGCTGCCTTCGCGGTCATCACGCTTCCATTGGCCAATGCACGGGCCGCAAGCGTTGGCGAGCACGACGCCGCCGATCGCTTCGAGATCGGCCAGGAAGCCGTCTCGTTCGATCGTGCGCATCGTTGCTTCCGAGCCGGGGGTAACCATGAACGGCACCTTGGCGGTGAGACCCTTGGCCGCAGCGTCACGAGCGATCGAGGCAGCGCGGCTGATGTCCTCGTATGACGAGTTCGTGCAGGAGCCAATAAGAGCAGCGGAGATCTCTTTGGGCCATCCGTTGAGCTCGGCTTCGGCACCGAGCTTGCTGAGCGGACGAGCAAGGTCAGGAGTATGTGGACCGTTGATCAGCGGCTCGAGCGTGCTGAGGTCGATTTCGATGACCTGGTCGAAGTAGTCGCCAGGGTTGGCGTAGACCTCGTCATCGGCCCGCAGGTGATGGGCGACCTTGCGGGCAGCGTCGTCGATCTCTTCGCGGCCGGTTGCCTTGAGATAGCGGCTCGTGGCGTCGTCGTAGGCGAACAACGACGTCGTCGCACCGATCTCGGCGCCCATGTTGCAGATCGTGGCCTTGCCAGTGGCCGACATACTTTCGGCGCCAGGGCCGAAGTACTCAACGATCGAGCCGGTTCCGCCCTTAACGGTGAGGATCTCGGCGACCTTCAAGATGACGTCCTTTGGTGCAGCCCAGCCGGTGAGTTCACCGGTCAGGTGAACACCGATTGCCTTCGGCCAGCGGACGTTCCACGGAAACCCGGTCATGACATCAACTGCGTCGGCACCGCCAACGCCCACTGCGATCATGCCGAGGCCACCAGCGTTTGGCGTGTGGCTGTCGGTGCCGAGCATCATGCCGCCGGGAAACGCATAGTTCTCGAGCACAACCTGGTGGATGATGCCCGAGCCCGGGGCCCAGAAGCCGCCACCGAACTTGGCGCTGACATCCTCAAGGAACTGGTACACCTCTTTGTTGGTGTCGGCAGCGACCGCAAGGTCGGTCTTGCCGTCGACACGGGCTTGGATGAGGTGGTCGCAGTGCGTTGTGGTGGGCACTGCGGTCTGCGGAAGGCCCGCGGTCATGAACTGCAGCCATGCCATTTGTGCGGTGGCGTCCTGCATTGCGACACGATCGGGTCGAAGGTCGGTGTAGCTGACGCCCCGTTCCATACCACCGGTGTCGACGTCGTCGAGGTGGTTGATCAAGATCTTCTCGGTGAGGGTTAATGCACGGCCGAGACGCTCACGGCCCTTCGCAAGACGCTCATCGAGCGTGCCGTAGACGGCGTTGATCAGTTCGATAGGGGTGTTGGCGTAAACGGCCACGTGGCGATACCTCGGTTGCTCGGCAAACACTGCAAGCTTACCGTGCCGGGGCCGGAGAGATCCGGGAACTCAACCTTGATGCGTCACTGCCGACGGACATGTTGTGGTTCGCCGTGTGATTCATCGACGCCCGCTCCGGGTGTTGTTCGCTGTCGTTTTGCTCTCGTCGTGTGCTGGTCAGGACACATTCGTTCGTGAAGATGCGATCGTCGCGCTCCAAACGACAGGAGCGAACCATGCCGAGGCGACATGCATGGCCGACACGCTCGACGCACTCGATCGTCTACAGGCCGCGGATCCTCGACGAGACCGGACGCCGCAAGACCACGAAGCGCTCGTGGGAGCCTCGGGCCGGTGTATTGGAAGTGGTTCGGCTCTCGAGGTTGCAGTAGCTGGGGCGCAGGTAACCAACCAGCCAGCAACAGATCCCGAACCATCCGCGAGTGGCGTCTCGGGCGGTGCCGACTACTCCGAACCAGCGGGCTCGGACGCCGGCCTACGACGCCAACGGGCGATCGAGCGGCTGACGTTCCTCGGACGTAGCACCGACGATGCCACCTGCATCGTCGATCAGCTGATCGAGGTCTACGCCGACGACGTCTTCGATTCCCCAAATTTTGGGGTGGGGCTGGACCCCTTTGAAGCCCACGCGTTCGTTGTGTGCGCTGCCGGAGAAATCTGAGCCCTCGCTGTTTCGACACCGCGAGACAACCGCTTCACGCAGGATTGCTAACCGCACGCGTGCGCACGTACGCAGATCGAGAGGCGGATTGCGGGGCCGGTACTGAGAGTGCTGCGGTCCCTATCGAGTCCCAGCAAAAGCGCTGACCCGACTGGGACGACCCCGATGTTTGGTGTGGGTACCTCAACCCAAAGGACCCCACGACATGAAGTCCATCAAACGTTTGATCCTCACCGCTTCAGCGGTGCTCGGCGCAGCAGCTGGCTCGGCGCTCGCTTCAGGAACCCTCGAAGGAGCTGTCGGAATCTGGACCGGCTGATACCGAGATTCGGGCTGCTAACCGGTCGAAGCCGGTTGGCAGCCGGACCTCGAGGTCGTCGCAAACCCGGCGGACCTCATCGAGCGCAAGCTGCAATGTGGCAACGTCGTCGTGCCGGTGTGCAAGGTCGGCGACGGCCATAAACGGCCGTTCGTCCGCCGGCGCAAGCCGGCGCAGAGCATCGAGCGCCCATGACGCGGACGCTTCGCCGTGGTCGACAACAAGCTCGAGTGCTGACGAGACCGCGACTTCGAGCGACCTGCGCTCCGAGTCGACCCAGTCGTGATACACATCGAGCTCGAGTAACGGCCCCTGATACATGTCGACGACGGCGGTTGCTGCCGCGACGTCGTCGGGATGGGTGCGTAGGCGTCGGAGGAGATCCCGAACTTCGATGAGGTCCGACGAGACATCGGTGCTCAGCCCAATGGACTGCCCACGTCGTTCGACGGCGTCTTGGCCGAGGGCGTTTCGCGCCCGGCTGACGACGTTCTTCAAGCGACGAAGGCCAACATCGGTTGGAACGTCGCCCCAGAGGTGCTCAATAACCACATCGACGGGTACCGCCTTGAGTCGAACACCGAGGAACTTGACGAGCTCGGTGGCTTTCCCGCCGGAGATCACCCGCTCGCCATCGGACGCTTGCACCACAAAGTTGCCCAATAGCTGCAAACGGACCTTTGGCGAGTTCGGGGTTGCGGTAAAGCAGCGAACCATCGTGTCGTAGAGCGTTCCGAGGCCGTACCGGTTGGCCCCCTCCTCGGCGTACTCGGTGTCGGTCCGTCCCTCCGACAGCGCAACGGCGAGGTCGATTCGCCATTCTCGCTCGAGGGGAATCTCCTCGGCTTGTCGAAGTTCGGCCGCCATTTCCCGTACCCCTGGATCGCGACGAAGCGCAGCAACATAGATCGCTGCGCATCCGACATCGACGGGCGATTCAACCGTGCGGGCAAGCGCCCGGTCGAGGAAAGCACTCGCTGCGTCGTAGTCTCCAGCCGCAGCAGCAGCGACGGCTGCATCGGCGAGGAACACCGCTCCGGTCGGGTGGCTGAACAAGCTTCCGAGGAGCGTTTCGGCGCGTCGCTGGTTGCTGATGACCGCGTCGCGATCTTGCCGGTAGCCAGAGAGAATCATGGCCGACCAACCGTGGTAGGCATCGATCCATGGCAGGCCTGCGCCGTCGAGCAGCTCATCGACCTTCTGGCTCGTCTTCGTAGCGAGCTCGACATCGCCCAGCATTGCGTAGTTTCGTTCGAGCAACGTGAGGCTCTTCAACGACGCCTGGGGTTGTCCGTTGGCAAGTTCGCATGCCCGATTGAGTGCATCGATTGCCCGGGCGTAGCTGCCGAAGTGAAACAGCGCCGAGCTCGCCAAGACACGAATCGCCGATGAGGCGCGTGCTGGCTCGCCGACGAGTTCCCAGTCGTTGGCGACCGACTCCAGGTTGGTGGCTGCTTGATACATCCCCTGCAGGTCGCCGTTCTGGATCGCGAGAATGACCTCGACTTCGCGCAAGCGGATCTGCGCCAAGGAGCTGGCATGATCCCGGGCTTGCTCGAGTAGGTCTCGGTGGCGTGCCCGGACGGCCGCTTCGTCGGCGTCGGGAAGATCGAGCAAGAGCAGTTCGGCCTTGGCTTCGATCTCGAGATCGGGGCGCAGTTGGTCTTCGGCGATGGTGGCCGCCTGTTGGAGGGTCCGGCGCATCGAGATCAGATCGCCGTGATTATGGTGCACCCGGGCCAGGCGAAGATGCAGCGAACCGTCATCCTTTTCGGTGTCGAGTACCGTCCGCAGCAACGAAAGCAGCAACGACTGGCTTCCTTCATCGAGTTTGTGGACCGGTACCGAACGGAGCGCGGTCGCTGCTGCTGCGGGCTGTCCAGCGGTCAACAGAATGCGGGCTCCGGCGACCATGCCGGCATCCGCAACGAGTTCTGGGGCGAGGGACCTGGCGGTTTGCTCGTCGAGAGTGGCTTTCGATCGCAACGATGAACGGACGGGCTCGAGGATTTCATACCAGCCCGGATGGGTCTCCACGATCGGCAGTCCTGCACGTTGGATCCGTGCGAGGCCGCGAGTGCCGAGCAACGACGAGATGATGCCCGGCGAAATCTTCGTGAAGTGCGTGAGCTGGCCGACTTGGTGGCGGTCAGAGCTGGAGAGTTCGATGGTGCACGCATCGATGAGCGGTTGCAGGTGGGGACCCTGGTGCAGTCGGTCGTATGCCTCCGACGGACCCAATCCTTCGATCTGGCGCGCCACGTCGAGACACGCACAGAAATACTCGGGCCAGCCGCGGGTGAACAGATGGATCGAACGAGCGACCGACTCATCGACCCCCAGGCGCTCCGCTTCCAGGATCGCTTCGCGTTCGGTAAAGCGCAGGAGTTGGTGGTCGATCAGCTGGGCGTTTGGGATTTGGGCCAGGTTCGGGATCTCGCGGCCGGTGAAGACGACGTGTTTACGGAGCAACTTCTCGATGCCGAGCCGCGAAGGGTCGGCCGAGTCGAGATCGAGGACGGTTGCTGGCACGGCCTGCTCGCTGGATTGGACGTGGGCCGCAATGGTTGCGACGCCGAACCCTGGAGGGGCCGCAATGACCGTTGGATGGACCGAAGAAAAGACGTGACTCGATAGTCTCGCCCGCCACTCGTGTGCGTCACCCAGCCTCATAAATCGTGCACAATCCTTCCAACCGCCGACCCCAGTTTGGCCCAGTTTGGGAGCGCGAGCACGACAATTCTGGCGCGAAATAGCGAAGAGTTACCTATTTGGGCACCCATCTGCACAAAAACAGTTGCCGGAACCGAACGCACTGGTGATCGGCGAAGTGATCGGGCGCGCCGTTCGAAGAACGGGGTGAAGGTGCAGCGGGGCACCTGCCTAGGAAAGATCACGCCGCCACTCACGACGGCGGGATTGTCGCAAGTCGTGATCTTTGTACGTTGAGCAGGTGCCCGCTACGAGCAACCGTTCGACGCGCGAGCATCGAACGGGGATGAACCGCCGTCCATGCCCGTGTTATAGAACGCTCGGGTACCACTTCGGTCCCAATCGGGAGCAAGACCCCCGAGAACCCGGACTTCGGGGAGTTATTTCGGCCAGCTCCGAGACTTCGGACCGTTGCGTCTGGGCCGGTCCGCGTCGAGTTCCCATACCCGTCGCCACGTAGCCGTTTGCGGTCCGGTAAGTGCTGGAGTGTCCTGGGCGTGTGCTCGCTTGCGAGCGTCCCACCAGTTGGTCATTGCTTCATCGGCGAGTTCGGCGACGCGGGCCTCGATCCGATCGTTGAACGCTCGGGCGTCCTCGTCGGGACCGCAGTACATGGGCTCGCCAAAGGTGATCGTCGTGCGGCTCGGGGTCGGCGTGCTCTTTCCCTTGCGCAGGATCCGACCGGTGCCCTCGATATGGACTGGAACCACGGGAACCTTGGTCCGTTGGGCAATAAAGGCAGCGCCGCCGCGGAACGGTTGACCCCAGCCGTCGGGGCTTCGGCCACCTTCAGGGAAGACGACGAGCGACCACCCTTCGTCGATCAGGTCGCGCGCAAGGTCTGTCGACGCTCGACTGATCTTGGTCCGGTCGATCGGAATTGCGCCGATCACCAAGGCGGAAAGTACTCCGGTGACCCGCGTGCCAAAGAAGTAGTCGGCTGCGGCTCCAATGACGACGCGGTGCCGCCACGGCATCGGTAGCGAGCTGAGCAGCAAGGGGGTGTCGACATGACTGTGATGGTTCGCGGCAAAGACGGCAGGTCCAACGAGTCCGTCGAGGCGATCGGTGCCGCGCTTGGTCGGCTGAGCAAGCCCCGCCATCATTGGTCGAACCATCGTGTCGATCAGGACCGCACGCGTGCGTCGAGCGGGCTCGGTGCGAGCCCAGTCTGTCGGGAAGTTGGTGCCCGTCACGCTCCGCTTCTCCGGGGCCTCTACCGTCTGGGGCACGGTCGGTGCCGTGTACGGAAACGGGAGCGCCTGAAGGGGTTTGCGTAGCTTGCCGACGAGGGGAACCTCGGTGCCGGCAAGACGCTGGGAGACCTTTGCTCGGTAGTTGCTAACAGCGGTCATGGCGGCCTACTTCACGTCCGCCATGAGCATTGGCGGGTTGTGGTAGTGGGTAATCGTTGGCTGAGGCCCAACCGTGTCGGTCGCCATCTCGAGCGCATCTTGGAGTGTCGAGGCCGGGCGGAAGCCCAAACGCCGGACCGCCTTGGGATCGCCTCCGACGATGATGACCTGACCGAGGTGTTGGAGGGCGTGGCTGCACCAGTACCACATGTAGAACGGGTGGACGCCGTGGTAGGCATAGCTCGTGCGGTACAGGTGCCGGTACCACTCGTCCTCGGCGTACTGCTTCTCGTACTTCTTCTCGATTTCGTGCGGATCGGTCGTATCGGACAAGACCTGTTCGAAGAAGTCGATGTAGCTCGGATGATGCACGGGGTTGAAGTCCCACGGCGTTGGGTGGCTCATGATGAGTACACCGCCCTCGCGCACGAGTGGCTTTCCCCGGTAGAGGTTGAAGAAGTACCCAAGTCCAAGCACGGCGACGAGGATTGGATTCATCACCGAGTTGACGTTGTAGGGCGAAATGTATGGGAGTCCCATCGTCATGATGTCGGTCTGGCCCTCGACGGGGACCAAGTGCTGGGCAAACGTGTTCTCGGTCGTGACCTTGTGGACCGCTTCGATCTCGCCGGCCTGAACCGACGTCAGCTCGTATGGGGCCTTCCAACTGTGGAAGACCTTGCGGCGCGCCGACGGGGTCATGTAGCTAAGTCCGCCCTGCATTGCGAGGAACTTGGCGCGGTCGCGGCCCGTCCATTCCCACTCGCGCTTTTGCAGCATCGACAGCGGCCCTGTTTCGCCGAAGGTGTTGTTGTTGATCGTCGTTTCGATCTGGAAAATCTTCACCCCGGCATTGCGAATGACGTCGCCCTGTCGCCAGTTCTTCGTATGCAGCTCGGAGTTCGGCGGATCCATAAACGACGTGGACTTCTGCATCGTGTCGACGTTGTGGTGGTGTCGCAGCGCGGTATAGCCGGACAAGCCCGTCGCCGTGCTCTTGTGGCCACCATCCATGGACACGAGATTGATGTTCACGTAGACGGTGAGGTCGCTGTCGACTGCCCGCTTTGAGATCTGGACCTCTTCGCCGTGGTTCGTCGTGCCGAGGTGGGTCATGCCATCGGGGTCTTCGGCGTCGTGGTTGTAGAGCCGTCCGCTCGGAGCAAACGCGTCATAGACGCGGTCGCCAACGGCGTGGCGGAGCTCGTCTTCGGTCATCCGACGGTGCAGTGCAAGCGCAGCGATGATGTGCACATCGTCCACACCGACCTCGGCTGCGATGTCGAGAACCGCTTCGATCACGCGTTGGCGGATGTCGGGCTTGCGCATTGGAGGGAGCGGCAAGCTGATGTCGTCAAAGGCGATGGTGAGCTTCATGTCGGCGGTCATCAACGCCCGCAACGGCTCGGAGTCGATCGGGTTCTCGAGTGCGTCGCGGATCGCCTGATCGGGGTCGGTCAGCCCGCGCAGTGGCTCGGCGGGGTAGATGATTCGGGATCGACCGACCGGCAGCTTCTCCATGCGGAAGTTCTCACCGTGGTGGAACAGAACCGGCGGGGTAGATGCGTCGACATCGAGCACGAGTCCAGGACGAGGTGCTTTGCGGGGGCTCATCGGCGGGTTTTCTCCTTGGCGAGGCCAGAGCCGCGATTCATCATCGCGCTCAGCATCGGTTCAGAACGGGCGCCGGTTCGTGGCGCGATAGGAAGTGGTCGTCCGGGGGCCCCGGACTGCTTACGGAAGTCCTCGACCAACCAACCGCGCTTTCGGGCGATGGCAGCGAGCTTTGTTTCGGGGTTAACAGCGACGGGGAATCCAACAGCTTCGAGCATCGGAAGATCACTCGATGAGTCGGCGTAGGCGACCGATTCGCGCAGGTCGATGTCGTTGGCGGCGGCGTAGTCGGCCAGCGCTTGGTATCGGTTCTCGGCCGTGGGCGGGACCGAGGTCATGCCACCGGTGTATCGCCCGTTGACCGAACTCATCTCGGCGGAGATGATGTCATCGAAGAGCGGCCGAAGTGGTTCGACGACGAATTCGAGGGCTCCGGTGATGAGCAGCGTTCGATGGCCGAGCGCTCGATGCTCACGGACGCGTCGGATAGCGGCTGGGAAGGACTTCGAGAGCAGATAGTGGCTGAGGAGCTCTTGCGCGTCAGCTTCGATCTGGTCGGTATAGGCACCCCGATAGTTGCGGTAGAAGCTGCGCAGGAAGTCGCTGCGGTCCTTGCGGTCGAGGGCGAGCCAACCAGGTCCTTGCGACAGGGCTTTGGCCGCGAAGATCACGCGGTCGCGAGGGGAGAGGTTCCGGGTAGCCAGCCACGCGAATGAGGTGACGACGTTCGACGCGATGATCGTGTTCTCGAGATCGAAGACGGCGAGTTGGCGGTCGGGGGACAGGACCTGGCCTCGCAATCGTGTCGATCGAGTTGGGCCGACCTTCTTTCCCGGGGTCGTCTTGGCACGCGCCTGGCGAACGACCGACGGTAAGTGAACGTTCTGGACGTAGTGCTTCCAATCGATGACTCGAGGGTCGAAGCCGAACGCGGCTTGGTCCTCGGGTGAAAGTTCGGCCCACAGCCCGAGCAGATTGTCGAGTCCGTACAGGGCCTCGCACTCTGCGTACGCGCCGTAGAGCTCGACATACCCCGAGGCTTGGTCGAGGAGCTCTTTGCGGGCCTGGAGTTGCATGGCGAATTCGGCGGTTCTTCCCCGGAGCGGCAACTTCTCGAGCGCACGGTCGGCTCGTTCGAGACTCGTTCGAGCACGGACGAGCTGCTTCTCGACACGGCCGCGGCCCGGGAACTGCCATGCTGCGACCGCGATTGGTTGTCCCAGTTCGTCGTAGATCGGGTTTCTCGTGAACCAATCCTCGGCGTAGTCGACGAGGTTCTTGTAACGCAGCGGGTTTGCGCTTCCCGAGGCGACCTGGGTGACATCGGGGCCGTCGTCTTTGGGGCCGCGCGCTGCAACGGCGACGATGGCGGCAACGACCATGTCGACGGGGATGACATCGACGACACCTTCGGGAACACCGGGGAATTCGCTCAGTAGACCACGGGCGTAGGAGATGATGACCGGTTCGGCCATGCGGAAGCCGCGGATCCAACCTGCGGTTGGTTCGGACCAGGCCGACTCGATGATCGACGGGCGAACGATCGACACCGGGATTTCGCCGCGGGCTTCAACCAGGGCCAGCTCGCCGAGAGCCTTTGTATATGCGTAGGCATCCGGGAAGCCGAGCGACGATGCTCGGGCACGGCCGTTTTCGACCATCTGGGTTGTAACCCAAGCTTGGCGGATCGTCTCGGTCTTTGCCGCGAGTGCTGGCGTGCCGACTGCGCCGAGTTCTCGTTGGGCCTCCGACCGGAATTGCTCGAGGCGCTTTGGTTGGCGACTGGCAGTCTCTTCGTCGAGGCGGCTTCGCCGTGCTGCGTCGACTTCGCGCCGCCAGTCGACCTCGACGAAGTAGGGGCTTTCGTCGACGAGTTGCTCGGGAGCGGCGCCGCGGCGGCTACCTGCGACGTAACACGTGGACACCGCCACGAGATGCGGGGACACCCCGTGCTCGTTACACAGGTTCGCAATTCGCTGCGGACCGAGCAGGTTGACCTCGACTGCGGTGTCGAGCGGGGAGTCAAAGGAAACGGTCGCCGCGGAGTGAATGATCACATCGGCGGTCAGCCAGAGTTCGAGGTCTTCACCAGACAGGCCGAGGCCGTCGGTGCCGACATCTCCAGCAACCGCGCGCACCCGTCGCGTGCACATCTCGGCGAAGTCGTCTTTGCCCAGTGCGGCGCGGAGACCGTCGAAGGCGTCGTTCTTCAAGACGTCTCGGGTGACGCGAGCTTGGGCACCGCGTCGCCCAGGACGAACGAGAAGTATGAGTTCGCAGTCGGGGACGGATCGGATGAGGCGTTCGATAAGCGCGGTTCCGAGAAAGCCGGTCGACCCGGTGACGGCGATACGTTTCCCCGCAAGATTTTCGCTGATCACAGAAGCTGTTTCTAGCAGCCTTTTTCACGCTTCTACCAATTGGTAGACAGAAGTCTTTTCGTCCTAGTCTCCGATATGTGAGTACACGTCAGCGGATCCTCGATACGGCGCTCGAGTCGTTCGGCACCACCGGTGTTGACGGGACGTCGCTCGACGCACTCGCTCGGGAGCTCGGGCTCCGCAAGCAATCGATCTTGTACTACTTCAACTCAAAGAATGCCTTGTTCCAGGCCGTGGTCGATGAGGCCGCCAACGAGTTCATTGACGAACTGGACGCCGTCTTTTCTGGTGTCGACCCACGCGACGTGTGGGCGCAGGTCGAAGGTGCCGTGCGCGTCGTCTTTCGGCTTGCCCTGCAACGCCCAGCATTGCTCGGCCTGTTGCGAGAAGCATCACGCCCAGGCTCCATGGTCGCCGTTCAGCTCTCGACTCGACTTGCCGTGCATATCGACGCGGCACAGCACGCGCTCGAAACTGCATTGCAAGAGGGACGGGTGCTCGGTGGTAACGCTCGGCTGCTGTTGTTCTCGCTCTACTCCACGATTATGGGAGTCGCGACCGAGGTCGAGGTGTTGCGAGCCATGGGTATCGAGCCAAGTCTTCGAACCCTGGCCGAACGCCGTCAGGAACTCCTGCGATTTCTTCGGGTAGCGCTCGTTCCCGCCTAAGTCGGTTCGCGGCGTAGCCAACGCAGCGTGTCGACCCCATGTCGACCCCACCACGTGGGTAGTGGAATCGTGCCGATCCGACTCGTCTTTATCCGAGCAGCGCGGTCATTCCGAGGGCAGCCATTACCGGTGCGGCGAGCAACACCGAAGCGATCGCTGCGAGAACGAGTGAGATAGCGATCCAGACGAAGATCTTTACCTTCTGGCGGCTTGAGATACCCATCTGGTCGAACCATGCCGACGAGAACATTTGCACTTCTTCATTCACGTGCCTATTGACGTTCGGCGGCGTCCAAAAGTCGCGAGAATTAACATGCCAGTGGGCAGGAGACTCTCAATTTGGACAGACGTAGGCCGATTGGCCTAGGTGTCCACAGCGTTCCGCAACGATATTCAGGGTCTGCGCGCCGTCGCGGTTCTGCTCGTGTTGCTTTACCACGCGAGCGTTCCGTACGTCACCGCAGGATTCATCGGTGTCGATGTGTTCTTCGTACTTTCGGGCTACCTGATCACCGGCTTGCTGATTCGCGAGCTCGAGACGACCGGAACGATCCGTCTCCTCGACTTCTATGCCAAACGTGCCCGCCGGCTGCTTCCCGCCTCCTTCACGGTGCTTGGTGCCGTCGCCGCTGTGCTGTTCATCGTGCCCAGGTGGATTCCCGACCTGGTCATTCCACAGCTGTACGGCCGATCCATCTCGTGGGACATCCAACGAAGCGGCCTGTACATCGTCAACTGGTTGTTCGCGGAGCGAGCGGTCGATTACCACAGCACCGACGTGCCGAGTCCGCTTCAACACTTCTGGTCGCTTTCGGTCGAGGAGCAATTTTATGCGGTGTGGCCGCTGCTGATTCTGGCGGTCGGGTTCGCAGCTGCATCGCTCGGTATTCGACGGACGCGACGGACGCTGCTCGCCGTACTCGCCATCATCACCGCGCTGAGCTTTGCCTATTCCTACCGGTACTCGATTACCGAGCCCGCTCGTGCGTATTTCGTCACGACGACTCGGGTCTGGGAAATGTCGTCGGGGGCGATGCTCGCCGTTCTTCTTCCTGGAGTGGCCGAACGTCTGCGGGGCCGGTCGGCGGCTCGCCATCTCGCGCCGGCAATAACCATCGGTGGGCTGGTGCTCATTGTTGGATCGAGCGTCTTCATCGGCGCGTCCATGCCTTTCCCCGGCACTGCGGCACTCGTGCCGGTCACCGGCACGAGTGCCGTGTTGGCTGGCGGCTCCTTGGGTGCGACCCCTGGGGTTACGCGTGTGCTCGAGAGCTCACCGATGCAGTGGCTCGGCGAGCGTTCGTACTCGTTGTACCTATGGCACTGGCCGGTGTTGTGGTTTGCGATGGCACTCTTTGGAACGTTGTCGGTCGCACAGTCGGTGCTGGCGATCATGATCTCATTCATCCCCGCTGCAGGTTCCTACCGCTGGATCGAACAGCCCTTCCGTCACCACCGCTCCCTCGTTCAGCCGATCCGCGGCGTCGCCCTTGGCGGAGTCGCGACCGTCGCTGCGTACATGCTGGGAGCTCTGCTCTTGCAGACGACCACGAACGTCGAGCAGACCGTCGTTGCGGCCGAAGATGTTCCACAGGTCGTGGAGGTGCTCGGCGTGCAGGTGACCGCCGAGGAAATCACGCCAAGTTTCATGGACGCTCGTGAGGAGCTCCCCGCCGGTTACGAGTCCGGCTGTTTCGACGAGTTCCGGTGTTCGTTGGGCAACCCCCGGGCCGATATCCACGTGCTCATCCTGGGTAACTCTCACGCGGCGCACTGGGTGCCGACCCTCGAAGGTCTCGCGGCGGAACGCGACTGGCGGTTGACCGTGATGGCCGCGTCGGGTTGTCGCACCGCGATCGGCGCGCCCTCTGCGTCGAAACGATTCGAGCGGTGCGAGACATGGCCAGACGCGGTACGGGCCAAGCTGCCCTCGATCGTGGACGAGCATGGCGTCGACCTGGTGCTCGTAAGCGAAAACCGAATCCTGCACGACCCCACCGATGCCGAACGAACACTGCTCACGAATGCCTACATTGCGTCCTGGGACTACCTCGGACAGATCGATGTACCGGTAGCGGTCGTTCGACCAGTGCCCGGCGGCAACGTCATCGGACTCGACTGCCCCTCCCTGCTGGTCGGCGACCTCGTCGACTGTGCGACGCCCATCGACAAGGCGATCAACGGTGAGCGGCCCATCATCGATGCAGCCGCAGCACACGACCTTCCGCTCCTCGACCTGACCGACTACTTCTGTGTCGATGGCATGTGCCCAGCCGTTATCGATGACCTCCTCGTACGGCGCGATAACAACCATCTCACGGTTACGTTCGCTCGGGCGTTGACGAACGCATTCGGTGAACGACTCGATCAGCTGATTCATGATCGAAGTTGGGACGAGGCCCTCACTGCTCGCTAGGGTCCGAGGCATGGCAAGAAGCTGGTTGTATTCGGGTATTGCATGTCTCGCGGTGATGTTCGGCGTCCTGATGCCGTCCACGGCTGGCGCTCAGGTCGATGCGTGTGACTTGACCGACGACTTGGGCACCCTGGCCGACGAGTCCGGCCTTCGGGCCGCAATTCAATCCGCGGAGGAGGAGACCGGCGTCGACTTTGCCGTGTTTGCGACCGACGAGATCATCGCCGGTAGCGGCAGCCTCGACTCACGTCTCGCTGGCCAGGTCCGAGCCGAATGCCCCGCCGTCTTCGATAGCCCGGGAAACGTGGCTGACAACACGGTGCTCCTCGCCGTATCGACCGGCGACCGGCACACCGTCGTCGCCTATGGGGATGACCTCGACGAACGGCTCGACGACGACTCCAACGACATCGTCGGCAGAATGAACGTGTTCTTCGCGAATGGCGAAATCAGCGCCGGCCTGTCGAGTGGTGTTGGCGGAACGGTCGAGGGACTCAGCACCACGCCGACGAGCTATACGGCGCCGCTCGCGGGCGGAATCCTCAGTACCGCCGCACTCGTCGGAGGTGGTGCGTGGATCTATACAAAGAACCGGACACGAACGTCCCGGGGCGAAGTCGCCGCCGATCGGTTCGCCGAGTCGTCGAACCGCGTCACCAATATTCAGGCCCGCTGGTATGACCTCGAGCAGGAAGCGACGATTGCCGGCGGTCGAATCACCGGCGGCGCCATGGCCCGGCTTAACGCCGCTCAACTCGCGGCCGCAGAGGCGTCACGAGCGCTGTACGAAGCGTGGTCACCTGTGAGCGAAGTGACGCCAGATGACGTTGGTGGATACAGCATCGAAGATCAAACGACCGTCGAGGGACACGTCGCCGACGCGGTGAGCTATGCCGAAGACGCCGAGACCAAACTCGCCGCACTCGAAGCCGTGATCGACGACCTGCGTGGCAAACCCGACGCGCTCGCAGCCCAGCATCGCGCTGCGAGCGAGCGAATCGCCTCCGGGCTCAACGCTGCCGAGGAGCGGGCCAACGAAGGCTGGGAGATTGCTTCGGGCCGCCAACGTCTCGCCGAACTCGCCGCGGCCCTCGACCTGCTCGACCCCTTCGCAATGCGCATCGATGTCGATGCCATGGGTAAAGACCTCGAACCGATCGCCGAAGAGATTGCATCGGTTGCCGGTGACCTCGAAGAACTCGAAGACCACCACGCAGAAACCGGCGTTCGCCGCTCGAACATGGCGCCCGAAATTCAAGGCCAACGCGGGCGTGTCATGCAACTACGCGCCACGATGCACAACTGGACGGCCGCTCATGCGTCGAGTTCGTTCGACGATGTGCTTGGCCACCCCGACGAAGCCGACCGGCAACTCGCACGCGCCGAACAAAGCCTGCTGAAGGCGGAGTCGCTCGGCGACATCCCCCGAGATCTTGGCGCCATGCGAATGGTCAACGACGAGCTCGAGAAGGCCCAAACCTCGGTCGACCTTGCCGACGAACTTCTCGACGAACTCGACGAACTCGACGTTCTGCTGGCCGCAGCAAAGAGCGGAGCCTCCAGCGCCGTTGCTGCCTCGGCCGACGACGCCCAGCTGCTCGTGAACTATGTCGCCGAACACCGCAACGACGTCCCGAGCCGGGCGCCCGAGACCGTTCAACGCCTCGTCGACATCCAGCGCGCCGCCGAAGAATCACTACGTCTCAACCCGCCCGACTACCTCCGAGCAATGGAACTCGCTGGCCAGGTCGAATCGATCGTCAATACCGAACTCGACGAGTTCAAGACCACCGTCGGTGAACGCGAACGCGTTCGTCATCAAGCCGAAAGCGAGATCCGCTCAGCGACCGTCGCGCTCGACCGAGCCGACCGCCATGTCCAAAGCCATATGTTCTCCGGACGCCGAGAAAAGGAAGCGCAGGCATCGATCGACCGCCTGCGCGTCAACCTCAACCGCGCCCAATCAGCACTCGAAACCGACCCTCGTGAAGCTATCCGCGAAGCCCAACAGGTCGAAGTAACCGCCGACGAGCTCTACCGCGAAGCGCAGCGCCGTCAACGCCACAACAACCGCGGCGGCTTCGGTGGCGGCTTCGGCGGAGGCATCATCATCGGCGGTGGAGGCTTCCGCGGTCACGGTGGAGGTCGCTCACATCGAGGCGGCGGCTGGGGAGGCGGCGGAGGCGGAGGCTTCGGCGGTGGCTTCGGCGGCGGCAGCTCAGGAGGCTGGGGCGGCGGAGGCGGAGGCTTCGGCGGAGGCAGCTCCGGCGGCTGGTAGTTCGACCAATGCCGCCAGCGGCTCCGCCGCCGATTTTGGCGGCACTCATCGAACTACATACCCTCCCCTTCGGGGAGAGCGTTCATTCGCCACGCAGGCTTTGCGCCTGAGGCGGTGTTTGCGCGCTGAGTGGGAGAGCGTTTTCGGAGCGGAGTGGAGAAAAGGCGGTTAGTGAGCGGAGCGAAAGGCGGGGAGCGTTCATTCGCCACGCAGGCTTTGCGCCTGAGGCGGTGTTTGCCCGCAGCGGCGGCTCTTGCGCGCTGAGTGGGAGAGCGTTTTCGCAGCGGTGTTTCTAACGCGTTGTGTTTCTTTTGCGTCTGGAGTCGCGTTCGTAGGCGAGCTCGACGAGTTCATCGATGAGGTCGGGATACTCGAGTCCCGAAGCCTGCCACATCTTTGGATACATCGAGATCGGCGTGAACCCCGGCATGGTGTTCAGCTCATTGACCAGCCAGCCCCGACCAGCGGGCTCATAGAAGAAGTCGGCACGCGCCAAGCCCTCCACCCGAAGCGCCCGGTACGCATCAACAGCGATCGACTGCATCTCGGCAATCTCGGCATCGTCGAGCGGCGCCGGAATCACGAGCTTGGCGACACCGTCGTGGTACTTGTCCTCGTAGGTGTAGAAGTCAGCGCCAGCGACGATCTCGCCAGGCAGCGAGGTCCTCGGCGACCGGTTGCCAAGGACACTGATCTCGATCTCGCGGCCAGTGATTGCCTCCTCGACGACAATCCACTCGTCATAGGACGCCGCAAGATCCAACGCTGCCTTTGTCTCCTCGACGGTTTCGGCCCGACTCACGCCGACCGACGAACCCATATTTGCCGGCTTCACAAACACCGGGCTGCCGAGCTCCCGGAGCAAATTGGTGGCCGTGGCGTCGGTGATCTCGTCGACATTGAACCCAAACCAGGCAGCCTGAGGAACCCCGGCCGCCAGCAGGGCGTTCTTGGCGGCGATCTTGTCCATCGCCAACGCACTTCCCAGCACTCCGGAGCCGGCGTATGGAACGTTTGCCATCTCACACAAGCCCTGCAGCGTGCCATCCTCACCCATCGGGCCATGGAGCAACGGCAGCACAGCGCCACCGGCGACCGCCGTCTCGCGAAGGATCGTGAACGGGTCGACCGGAGTGCCCGACGGATCGAGCGATTCGAGGTCGGACGACCATTCGGCGAGAGACCACTGGCCATCCCGGCTAATGCCGACGGGCACGATGTCGTACCGGTCTCGCCGGGCCGCATCGAGCACATGCTTTGCGGTGACACACGAAACGTCGTGTTCGGCGGACTGTCCGCCAAAGAGCACGAGCAAACGAGATGGAGCGCTGGAATTCGTCATCGCACACAGAGTAGCTGTGCGACGTCGATGACGACTTGCCGCGCTCTGAATGCTTCACCGCCGAAGCGACAAGGCCCTCCCGCGTCTTTCATCGACTCGGATCTACGCTGCGGATGTGCAGTTCACTATTCAACAAATCGCCGAGATCACCAGCGGGAGCTGTCAGGTCGAGTCCGGCACCCGGTCAATCGATGGCGCAACCCAAGACAGTCGCTCGATCGAGACCGGGCAGCTGTTCGTTCCGCTCGTCGCTGCACGCGACGGTCACGACTTCATCGAGGCCGCCATGGCCTCAGGCGCCGGTGGCTATCTCACGCACGGACCGACACCGGTCGCCGGGGGAGTAGTCGTCGAGAACACGATGGATGCGCTCCGAGATCTCGCACGCGCTGCCCGCCAACGAATCGAGGGCCCGGTCATCGGCATCACCGGCTCGGTAGGCAAGACATCGGCCAAGGATCTCCTCGCCGGCGCAATGCGAACCACGATGGCGACACATGCGTCAGTCAAGTCGTTCAACAACGAAATCGGAGTGCCGCTCACGCTGATCAACACGCCCGAAGGCAGCGAAGCGGCGATCATCGAGATGGGATCGAGAGGTATCGGACACGTGGCGGAGCTCTGCGACGTGGCCTCGCCGACGATCGGCATGGTCACCACCGTCGCGGCCGCCCATACCGGTGAGTTCGGCTCGATCGAGAACATCGCCATCGCAAAGGGCGAACTCATTGAAGCCGTCCCGGCCAGTGGTCTCGCCGTGCTCAATCACGACAACCCGCTCGTCACGGCAATGGCCAGCCGCACCGACGCGTCGATTCTGACATTCGGGAAAACACCGGGCGCCGCGATCCACATCCGATCGGTCGTACTCGATAACGAGCTACGCGCAACCTTCGTGCTCGACACCGAGTGGGGGACGGTCACCGCCCGACCGTCCACTCGAGGTGCGCATATGGCAACCAACGTCGCCGCAGCCGCAGGGACAGCGCTATGGCTGGGCGTTGGTATCGCCGATGTCGAAGCCGGGTTGAGTCAGGCCCAGGTCTCTCCGTGGCGAATGGAAGTGCGGCACACCCCGACCGGTGCGCTCATCATCAACGACGCATACAACGCAAACCCGACGTCGATGGCGGGAGCGCTCGACTCCCTCGACCGGCTACCGCAAACACGCAAGATCGCCGTCCTCGGCTACATGGGAGAGCTCGGCGAAAGCGAAGCCGACGACCACCGCAACATCGCCGAAACAGCACGTGCGACCGGGGCACAACTCATCACCGTCGGCACCGAGCTCTATGGCCAAGCGTCGACATCCGACGTGATCGCAGCCATTGGCCCGGTCGACGCCGACACCGCGGTTTTGATCAAGGGTTCGAGATCGGCCGGGCTCGAGATCGTGGCGGCTGAGCTGCTCGCCGAAACGCCGCCAGCTCAGTAGGGCAACTCGTCGGGCGGAAGGGGAGACTTGCTGGCGAGATAGTCGGCGAGAAGCTCTGGCTCGCACTCCGGGCAGAGATATCGAAGTCGCATCGACTGAATAGACAGTTGCGTACCGCGGCTCTTGTCGACAATGGCCTGGAACGCCGGGCGAACCTCGGTCGACCCGCACGTCGTGCACGTCGGGGTCAGGTCCCGATCCCAGACGAGGCCACACGCCGCGCACGTAATCGTGATCGTCTCACCGTCTCGCTCACCATCGAGGTTCTCTTCCTCGCCGCACTGAGCACACGCAATCAGAGCCATACGCACGAGAGTAGCCGGTCCCCGGCCGACGCTGTTTAGGGCCGGTGCAAGCGATACTGTTCAGGTTGCGATGGCCAGTTACTACGACACCCTCGGCGTAAAGCCAGGGTCGACCAACCAGGAGATCCGCAAGGCGTACCTCCGGCGCGCCAGAGCACTACACCCCGACCGTCAGCAAGGTCGATCTCCCGCCGAGGCGCGCAAAGCCGAACAGGCCATGCAGCTCGTAAACGTCGCGTGGAACGTGCTGTCGGATCCAAAGAAAAAGTCCGAGTACGACAAATCGCTCAAACCGCGAAGCTCAACAAACCAAACCAGGCCACGCCAGCAGCCGACCCAACCGCCAAAAACACCGCCCGCCCAGCAGCGAACCCAAAACACCCGGCCCAAAGCCGCCGCAAGCACCGGAGCGCCACGCAACCAGCAGCGAGCTACCCGCTCCATCGATGACGAGCCAGGAGACGGCTCGGTCAGCGTCTGGGCGTCACTGCCGGTATTGCTCGTTCTCGGACTCGTACTCGGGATCCTGATCGTGACCGCCTTTGCGGGGAACAACGGCGACGACTCCCGCCGCCCCGCGGTCGAAAACAACGCCGAGCTCGACATCGGCGACTGCTTCGCCCTCGTTGGTAACTCGCCACGCGAACGGTCGTGCGCATCGGGCACCTCGGACGGGCAGGTCACCAGCACCGCCCCCGACGCCGGCAACTGCCCCGAGAACACCCAACCATTGAAGGACCCCGACCAAGACTTCTTCTTATGCTGGGCCCGGATGATTCCCGGCAGCAGCAACACCGTTCCCGACAACTAGCGCTAGATTCACCATCCCGGGCCATTAGCTCAGCTGGCTAGAGCGCTGCCTTCACACGGCAGAGGTCACTGGTTCAAGTCCAGTATGGCCCACGGCAATGCTTCGCATTGCGTCAAATTTCGGCCCTGGGGGCCGAAATTCGCTTTGGTCTCGGCTGCTTGGGGTGCCTTGGGGGTCGAAGTTCGCTTTGGTCTCGGCTGCTTGGGGTGCTTACATCTGCTTCGGTATTGCCGATGCTCTCGGTATGCCGGCGCTTACCTCCTCCACACCGCTCCTCGCACAACAACGCGTCCGATTCCGTTGCCTCACGTGCGAAGTTGCCTGGACCGCCGAAGACGACACCGGATGTTGGATCTGCGGCGAACCCGGACACGGCCTCCGCAGCGCCCTCGCCCTACGCGAAGACGACCACCTGCACCTCGACTTTCAATAACATGTCGGACTTGCGCCGACACCGTCCGTCGCACCGCGGTTCGCTCCGCGAGCTCCGCTCTCGGTGACCTTGTTGGACTTGCGCCGACACCGCAAGGCCGTATTGCCCATGAAGTGCCGACCACAAGGCTGGTACTCCTTTTCGTGTGGAGGTAACGCGTCATCGCCTAGGCGCCTCAAAGCGCCTCAAGATGCAAATGCTGGTTGGTATGGCATTTGGATTTCTTGTTGTTGTGATGTTCGGTGTTGCCTCCGCCGACGATACCCCAACGTCGGATCCGGCTCTGCCGGATGTCGAGTTGGCACCGGCGGTGGTCGTGGCTGCCGGTGCCGATTCGGTCAACACCAATGCGATCGCTCGGCTCTCGACCGACGCAAACAACGTGCTTCAGCGCGGTACCGCATTCCAGCTCGATGACGGACGTATCGCTTCGGTAGCCCATGCGCTCATCGATGCCCGAGGCGCACTGCTCGGCGATCCAGCGACCGAACAACTCGACCTCGACACAATCGCTATCTCCCGACTGCACGATCTTGCCGCCGTCGCCGCCGACCAGCTCCCTGAATCGCTATCGGTGTCTCCACGCTCGGGTTACGTCGGCCAGACGGTGGCCCTTGCTGGAATTCCCGAGAACGGACGGATCGAAGTTGTCACGGGGGAAATTATCAGTCGAACCTCCGGTGCCGGATACGGGATTGGCCGTCCCGATGTCTACGTCATCACAGCGGCAGTTGAACCCGGATGGTCCGGCGGCCCAGTCGTCGACGCGAATGGCCAAGTCATTGCCATCATCGTTGGACGAGAAGCCCGCAGTGGCGTCACGCTCGCTGTGCCGATCGAATACCTGCCCGAACCGTAACCAGACCGACGTCTCGTCGTCGTGCGTCGTCGACGCGGCATTACTAGCCTTGCAACATGAGCTTTGCAGTCGTTCTCGTCGGTGGCACCATCCCCGATAAGCGGCTTCTCGACGGGGCTGATCAAGCCGAGGTGATTATCGCCGCCGACGGCGGTGTTCGGATCGCCCGTACCCACGGCCTCCCGATCCACTTCGTCGTCGGAGACCTCGACTCTGCCTCCGACGGCGACCTGGCATGGGCACGCGCCGAGGGCGCCGACGTGCTCGAACACCCAGCCGACAAAGATGCCACCGACCTCGAGCTCGCACTCGAACGCGCCGAACACACCGGGGTGGATCGAATCGTTGCGGTTGGGGTAGACGGCGGTCGGCTCGATCACGAACTTGGCAACTGGGCCACGCTGTGCGGCCAGCGCTCGGCTCGTGTCGACGTGCACACGATGGCCGGATGGGCAACGGTCCTCCACGCCGACACCCATGCGGCTATCGACCTCACCGGTGAACCCGGTGACCTCGTGTCGCTGCTGCCACGATTTGGCGACGCCGGTGGCGTCTCGACGACCGGCCTTCGGTGGGAGCTCGACGCAGAAACACTCGACAAGGCCAGCACCCGGGGCGTCAGCAACGAGTTCCTTCGCGAACACGCCTCGATTCGCGTCGACGCCGGTGCGCTCATGGTCATCCGGCCAACGATCTGCGCACTCGACCACTGACAGCTCGCCCACGCTAGTGTCTGCGCCATCGGCACCACACTTGGCTTCCTGGCAGTAGCACTGCTCATCTCGGCGAATGCCTTTTTCGTCGCCGCCGAATTTGGTTTGATCGCCGTCGACCGATCGCGAATCGACGAAGAAGCCGAACGTGGTTCCCGATCGGCCACCCGTGTGCAAAAACTGGTGGGCAACCTCTCGTACCATCTGTCCGGAGCGCAACTCGGCATTACCGGCTCGACGCTCATCCTCGGCTTCATCGCGAAACCCACGCTCGCAAGCCAGATCGAGCGGGTGCTCGGCGGGGTCATGAGCGGGGCGGCGATCTCGGGACTGGCCGTCGTCTTGGCCGTCGCGTTGGCGACCGTCTTCCAGATGGTCGTCGGCGAGTTGGTCCCCAAGACGATCGCAATCGACCGGCCGTTCGACGTGTCGATTCTGCTCGGCCCCGCAATCGTTGCATGGGGAACGGTTGCAAAGCCGATCATCTTGGGCTTCGACGCAGCCGCGAACGCTATTGTTCGCCGCCTCGGGATGGAACCCGCCGAAGAACTCGAACACGTTCGTTCGCTCGATGAGATCGGTCGGCTGATCGTCACGTCTGGCGAAGAAGGAATACTCGATCAGGAAGATGTTGCACTATTGACCCGCAGCATCCGTCTGAGCGATAAGACCGCCGCCGAAGCGCTCATTCCGCGAGTCGAGGTCATGGCGCTCGACCGTCACGCCACCGGCGTGGACCTCGTCGATCTCGCGACACGGTCGGGTCGATCCCGCTTCCCCGTGTACGGCGACGACGCAGACGACGTACTCGGTGTTGTCCATATCAAGGCAATCCACGGGGTCGCCAGAGACGCACGAGCGACGACACCGGTGACCGACCTGATGAGCGAACCGGTGTTCATCCCCGAGTCGGTCGACCTCGACGTGCTACTTCAAGGAGTGCGGGAGTCCCGCAACCACCTCGTCGTCGTCGTCGACGAGCATGGGGGAACCGCTGGAATCATCACCCTCGAGGACATCCTCGAAGAGATCGTCGGCGAGATCGACGACGAGTACGACAGCCCGCCAACGACGCTGACCACGGTCGAAGGCGAGGGGACCTACCTCGTCTCGGGTGCGTTGCATCACGACGAGGTTCTCGATGCGTGCGGCTTTGAGATGCCCGAAGGGGAATACGAGACCCTCGCTGGCTTCGTCCTCGACGAACTCGGTCGAATCCCGTCTCCCGGCGCACGGTTCACGTGCGAGGAGTGGCGCTTCGAAGTTGTTGCCATGGACCGATTGCGGGTGGCCTCGATACGGCTCGTCGCCCCATCCCCACAGATCGAGCGACCGGTATGAGCACCTCGCTCGCGCTCGTTATCTCCCTATTCCTCATCCTGATCAACGGCTTCTTTGTTGGCGTCGAGTTGGCGTTCGTTGCGAGCAGGCAGACGAAGCTCGAAGCACTGGCCGAGGATGGGGCACGAGGGGCCAAGGTCGCAGCCGAGTCGGTTGCGAACATCACCCAGCAGCTATTCGCCGCTCAGCTTGGCATCACCATCGCGTCGCTGATTCTCGGACTGATCGCCGAGCAGGCGGTCGCGCACATCATCGAGTCGGTGCTCGCCTCGGTCATCGACATCCCCGAAAGCCTGCTGCACAGCATTGGCTTCGTCGTGGCTCTGCTTATCGTCGTCTTTGTTCACACGGTCTTTGGCGAGATGGTTCCCAAGAATGTTGTTATTGCCGCGCCCGAGACCTCGGCCCGATTCCTTGCGCCAATCCACGCCGTCATCGTCACGTTTGTTCGGCCGATCATTTGGGTGCTCAAACTGCTCGCACGTCCGCTGTTGCGCCTGGCTGGTGTCGACCCTGATGCGGGGTTGAACAAGGCAACAACGTCCACGGAGCTCGTACGTCTACTCGACGTTTCTCGCGAGGAAGGCCTCGTCGAGGAACAGGAACATGCGCTGATTACCGGAGCGCTCGACTTTGGTGACATCCGAGTGCAGTCGGTCATGATCCCGCTCGAGGAGATCGTGTCTGTTCCACTGACAGCGACAGTCGCCGACGTCGAGGCCCTCGTCGTTGCCAAGGGACACAGCCGAATTCCGGTTCGTCAAGCCGAAGGCCACGACTTTCGTGGTTTCGTCCATGCCAAAGATCTCGTTCGGCTTCCGGCAGAGGCCACATCCGATGTTGTTCCGCTCGAGCTGATCCGTCGTATGCCGAAGATCGGAATTGACCAAACGGTCGAGGACATGTTGCTGGTCATGCAGCGCAACCGACGCCATATGGCGTTGGTGACCGCACACGACAACGTCGTCGGCATGGCAACGCTCGAGGACGTTCTCGAGGAGCTTGTCGGAGAGATCTACGACGAGACCGATCAGGAGTAGCCGTTGGCGAGCCGCTCGGTCGGGCCTGGCAGTGTGATACCGAGCGAAGCGCTGAGGGTGGTGTCCAAGCTGACGTCACTCGCTCGGGGGCCAAGCTCGGGGTCTTGGGTTCTCCCGACCAGTCGCTCCACGTCGAGGCGTAGTGCAGAGGCGAGCACGGATGCGAACTCCAGTCGGTTCTGGCGTTCGGTTCCGGCGACGTGAACGAGCCCGGAAAATGTTGATCGGGCAATGTCGAGTGTGGCACGCGCGAGGTCGTCGACGTGGACCGCGGTCCGGTACTCGTCGGTGAAGAACGCGATGTCACCGTCGTGAACGGCCCGGTGGACGAGCTGCTCTTGGGGTGCAGCGGGGTCGCCGTAGATCAGTGACGTCCGGATGATCGCCGCTGATGGATCTGCCGACCGGACTCGGACTTCACCCTCAGCCTTTGCGTTGCCATACGCCCCGAGCGGTGACACCGGGTCGTCCTCTCGGTAGCGACGCCCGAGCGTGCCGTCATAGACGAGGTCGGTCGACAGCTGGACGAGTCGGATCCCGGAGTGAGCGGCCTGCAGAGCAATCGTCTCTGGGGCGTCGGCGCAGACTCTCGCGACGTGTTCACGTTGGTGGTACGCCGCGTTGATGATGTGGGTTGGCTGGACCTTGTCGATCACCGCGTCGACGGCAACGGTCTCGACGATGTCGCATCGATGCCAGGTTGCCGGCAGCCCCGACGGTGGGGTGCTGGACAGGTATGTCGCGTCGACGGCCCATCCTGCTTCTGCGGCCTGGGAACAGAGTCGTCCGCCGAGAAACCCGGTACCTCCAAAGACGAGCAGCCGTGGTGTGTTGGACAACTAGGCGCCCATGGCGTGATAGCCGCCGTCGACGTGAATCATCGATCCGGTGGTGGCCGGGAACCAGTCGCTCAGCATCGCCACGGTCGATCGGGCGACCGCGGAGCTGTCCCGCACATCCCAGCCGAGTGGTGCCTTGTCGTCCCACACATCCTCGAACTTGGCGAATGCCGGAATCGACTTCGCGGCGATCGTGCGAATCGGGCCAGCGGCGACAAGGTTGAATCGGATGTTGTTGGGCCCGTGGGCTTTCGCCAGGTATCGGTTCGTCGACTCGAGCGCTGCTTTCGCCACGCCCATCCAGTTGTACGCCGGCCAGCTTACGGTCGCATCGAAGTCGAGTCCGACGACCGAACCGCCCTCGGTCATGAGCGGTGTGACAACTTCGGCCAGCGTCTTGTAGCTATACGCCGAAATTTCGAGTGCGACCTTGACGTCTTCCCATGGTGCGGCCATGAAGTCATCGCCGAGGCACGACTCGGGTGCGAAACCAATCGCATGGAGTGCAGCATCGACGCGGCCCCAGGTGGACTCGAGGCGATCGCGCAGCGCGACCACGTGATCGGGGTCGGTTACGTCGAACTCGAGAACCTCAGGTTCAACGTCGAGCTTGCGAGCCGTCCGGCTCGTCAAGCTGAGGCCACGACCAGCTCCGGTGAGGATGATGTTCGCCCCTTCCGCTTGGGCGAGCTGAGCAACGCCAAACGCGAGTGACGCGTCCGTGAGTACGCCGGTGATTAGAACATTCTTGCCTTCGAGCAATCCCATGTTCGCAGTCTTGCCCACGCCCGTCGGTTCGTCCACGCCAGGCGGCAGTGGGTGTGGTCATGTCCGAGTCCGGGTCCGCCCGCTAGCGTCATCGCATGGTCGACATGCAGCTCTACGACACGGCGACCGGGACGGTCCTGCCGTTCACGCCGGGTCCGATCGCTCGGATCTACATCTGTGGCATCACTCCATATGACTCGACGCATATGGGACATGCCGCGACCTATGTCACCTATGACGTGTTGCATCGGCGGCTCGTCGATCGCGGCCACGACGTACGAATGGTGCGCAACATCACCGACATCGACAACGACCTTCTCGAACGGGCGCGACGTGATGATGTCAACTACCTCGACCTGGCGTTCGGCCAGAAGCGACGCTTCGACGACGATCTTGCTGCTCTCGGCGTGCTCGAACCGTGGAGCGAACCACGGGCGACCTCCGCAATCCCAGACATCCGTGGGCTGATCTCGCGGATGCTCGATGCTGGTTCGGCCTATGAGGTCGACGGGTGGGTCTACTTCGACCATCATGCGTCGACCGGCTTTGGGTCGATCAGCGGGTACACGCGGGTCGACATGCGTACGATCGGCGAACGGCGTGGTGAGGATCCGACCGATCGACGCAAGAAGCATCCGCTCGACACGGTTGTTTGGCAGCCGTCTGCCGTCGACGAACCGTCATGGGAAGCCCCGTGGGGGAGCGGCCGCCCTGGTTGGCATATCGAGTGCACCGCGCTCTCGATTCGCGAGCTCGGCACCATGGACTTGCACGGCGGCGGCTGCGATTTGGTCTACCCACATCATGAGTTCTGTGCTGCTCAACTCGACTCCGCTGGTATTCCGGCAACGGGGCATTGGATGCACCAGTCGTGTGTCCACCTCGCGGGGGAGCCAATGTCGAAGTCGACCGGGAATCTGATCTTCGTGCACGACCTGATTGCGAACCACGAGCCAATGGTGGTTCGCCTTGCGGTGCTGTCGCAGCATTACCGGACGACCGAGTGGGAGTGGGACGATTCGTTGCTCACCGAGGCCGCCGAGCGGCTCGATGGTTGGCGAAGCGCGGGTGCAGGTGCTGGTCCGCTCGACGCCGTGCGCGCCGCCCTCGATGACGACCTCGACGTCCCGACGGCGCTCGCAGCGATCGACGAAGCAGCGGCCACGGGACACGAAACAAAAGCAGCCGCCGCCCTACTAGGAATAGCCCTATAACAACCGGCGAACGCCGGAGGGGACGAGCAGGCTGATCAGTGAAGGCTTGCTCGTTCGGAGCTGCGTAGCCGGTCCGAACGGACGCCGCTTGCGTTCCGCAGGTGGGTCGAGGGCGCTCAGCGCCCGGATCCCACCCGCGGCGAAGGTCAGTTCAGGATCTGGTTGATCTGTTCGCACTCGCGGGTGCTGTCGTTGCCGTTGATCGGCGGGACGACACCGGCGCTTACGACGACAAATTCTGGCCAGCACTTGTCGGCGCCGCTGCCGCCGATGAGCACGTCGTTGCCCGCTCCACCGCTGAGCAGGTCGTTTGCCAAGTTGCCCTCGACCCGGTCGTTTCCGTGGAATCCGTCGACGACGTCGAGGCCCTGGTTGCCCAGGAGGATGTCGTTGCCGCCTTCGCCGCCGAGGTAGTCGTTTCCTGGACCGCCGTTGATGATGTCCGGCTCGCCTGGATGGGTGATCGTGGTGCCACCCTCGTCGTATTGCTTGCCGTCATCGCCGAGCAAGAAGTCGTCGTCGGGTCCGCCGATGATCGTGTCGCTGCCACGGCCGCCGAGGATGTCATCGGGGCCCGGGCCACCGTGAATCCAGTCGTCGCCGAAGCCGCCGTCCATGACGTCGGCGTATCCCTGTCCGTACATGCGGTCGTTGCCGAGTCCGCCGAAGACCTCGTCGCGACCAAAGCCGGCGACCATGAAGTCGTCACCGGCGCCACCGTTCATGATGTCGATTGCGAAGCCGCCACGAATGATGTCGTTACCGGCGCCACCGTTGAGGATGTCCTGGTTCTGCTCGCCCCAGATGCGGTCGATGCCGTCGCCGCCGTTGAGCGTGTCCCCGCCCCAACCGCCGAACATGCGATCGTCTCCAGCGCCACCGAACACGACGTCGGCTCCGCCACCAGCGCGGATGAAGTCGTTGCCGTCGCCGGCGATGATCTCGTCGTCACCAGCGCGTGAGCAGATGAGGTCGTCGCCGCCGAGCGCTTCGATGCGGTTGTTGCCGTCTCCGGCAACGATGACGTCGACACCTTCGGTTCCGCGAATGACCGCGTCGTTCGAGACGATCGTTGCCGCCTGGCCACCGCACGTCTCCTGGGCTGCCGCCGGTGAGGCGGCGAGGAGGGTGGAGGCCAGTATGGTCGCCGAAGCAACCGCTAGCGATCGGGTCCTGAGCTTCATGAACTTCCCTTCGTACGCCGCGCTATCACCGAGGCTAGTTGCACTAGCTCGATAGACACCAAACGTTGTGTCGGTAAGACGGTAGTATTTCTTGATCTATGAGCGCTGTAAATGTCACCCTGCCCGATGGATCAACGCGTGAGTTGTCCTCTGGGGCGACTGCCGCCGACCTTGCGGCCGATATCGGTCCGGGTCTTGCCAAGGCTGCGTTGATCGCCGTTGTCGATGGTGTCGAGGTCGACCTGGACGTTCCGCTCGACGACGGGGCGTCGGTTGCGTTAGTTACGGGATCCGACGACGAGGGCTTGCACACGATCCGTCACTCGACGGCTCATCTCATGGCCCAGGCAATCTTGGATCTCCACCCGGGCGCTCGCTTTGCGATCGGTCCGCCGATTGAACACGGCTTCTATTACGACTTTGATCTTCCCGATGGCAAGACGTTGTCGGACGACGACCTCGGCGCGATCGAGGCGCGAATGAAGGAGCTGGTCAAGGCCGATCAGCCCTTTGAGCGTCACGAGGTGTCGGTCGACGAGGCGCTCGATCTATTCAAGGACGAGCCCTACAAGCTCGAGATCATTCAGAACGTGGCGAGCGGGGCGGCTGCGAGCGAGGACGCTGGCGAGGTCAGCGGAGACGTTGTCAGCTACTACCGGAACTCCGAAACGTTCCTCGACATGTGCACTGGCCCGCACGTCCCGAGTACCGGACGTCTCGAGCATTTCAAGCTCATGAAGGTCGCGGGCGCCTACTGGCGCGGCGACGAGAAGCGCCCGATGCTCCAACGCATCTATGGCACGGCATGGGCCAACAAGAAGGACCTGAAAGCGCACCTCCACCGTCTCGAAGAGGCCGAAAAGCGCGACCACCGTCGTCTTGCCCAAGAGATGGACCTCGTGTCCTGGCCCGAAGAACTCGGTCCGGGGTTGTCCGTCTGGCATCCCAAGGGCGCGTTGATCCGCAAGATCATGGAGGACTACAGCCGCGACCGCCATGAGCATGGCGGCTATGACTTTGCGTTTAGCCCCCACATTGCGAAGTCGGTGCTGTGGGAGACGTCGGGACACCTCGATTTCTACGCCGACGGTATGTATCCGCCCATGGAGATGGACGGCGCCACGTACTACCCGAAGCCTATGAACTGCCCGTTCCACGTGATGATCTACAAGAGCGATCAGCGTTCCTATCGCGACCTGCCCAAGCGCATCTTCGAGCTCGGAACCGTGTACCGCTACGAGCTTTCTGGTGCTGTACACGGGCTCATGCGGAGCCGCGGGTTCACCCAGGACGACAGTCATATCTTCTGCACACGAGAGATGATCGAGGACGAGCTTGCCTCGTTGCTCGACTTCGTCCTGTCCGTGCTGCGAGCATTTGGCTTTGACGATTTCCAGGCAAAGCTGTCGACTCGCCCTGTCGAAAAGTCGGTGGGCGACGATGAGATCTGGGACTCTGCGACGGCTGGGCTCAAGGCAGCGCTCGAGAAGCAGGGCCTCGACTACATCGTCGACGAGGGCGGCGGCGCGTTCTACGGGCCCAAGATCGATGTCGACGTCCGCGATGCGATCGGTCGTGCGTGGCAACTGTCGACTATTCAGCTCGACTTCAACCTGCCGGAGCGGTTCGACCTCGAGTACGTGGCCCAGGACGGCGAGCGCAAACGCCCGGTCATGATCCATCGTGCCCTCATGGGATCGATCGAGCGGTTCTTTGGCGTGCTCATCGAGCATTACGCCGGTAACTTCCCGGCCTGGCTTGCGCCGGTCCAGATCAAGGTGCTTCCGGTTGCTGAGGCGCACGAGGACTACGCATACGAGATCATGGCGAAGTTCAAGGAATCTGGATTCCGCGTCGAGATCGACCCGGCCACCGACCCGCTCGGCAAACGCGTTCGCAAGGGCAAGGTCGAAAAGACTCCGTACGTGCTCGTCGTCGGCGACGACGACGTCGCAAACTCGACGGTTGGCGTCAATGAGCGCGGTGTGCAAGAGGTCGACCGCGACGTGAGCGTCGAGGATTTCATCGCACGTCTCGCCGCCGAAGTCGATGCAAAGTCCTAACGCCGGCGACTCACCGCTCGACAACACGCTCGCCGGCGGTGATCAGATGCCGCGTCTGTGGTCGGGTTGGCGAATTCCCTACATTCTGGCCGACGACGATGAGCGGTCGAAGGGACATGTCGAGGGATTGACGTTGTTCGAGGGGATCGAGCAGTCGGGCCTCGACGACTCGGTGACCTATGTGTTGTGGCGTGGCGAGCATTGCTTTGCGTTGCTCAACGCCTACCCATACACCTCAGGACATCTGATGGTGCTGCCCAAGAAGGCGGCCGTCAACCTCGAAGACTTGGATGAGGAGACGTACATCGAGCTGTTCGCTGGCGTGCGCATGGGGATCGAAGCGGTCAAAGCCGAGTACCAGCCCGATGGGGTGAACATGGGTATGAACCTGGGACGAGCGTCCGGGGCCGGCGTGCCGGATCACATACATGTGCACGTCCTGCCCCGCTGGAGCGGCGACACGAACTTCATGACGAGTATTGCGGAGGCCCGGGTGCTCCCCGAGAGTCTCGGTGATTCGTGGACGCGGCTTCGGGCGGCCTGGCCAACGAAATGAACAGACGGTAAGTGACTCGTTAGAATTGGCTGGAGAACCGCTCGTTCGATTGGCCCGGACCTATTCTGGTGCCATGCATGCACCCCAGCGTTCGACAGGTTCAGGGCCGCTGTTCCGGCGCCTCCTGGCGATTGCGCTGATCATGGGCTTCGTCGCATCCGCCTGCGGCGGAACGACGACTGCGAGCGATACCGCTGCCGCAGATGACACAGCCGCTGTACCTGCCGAGGAAACGCTCTCGGGAGAATTTGCATCACTCGACGGCACGACGGTCGATCTGGCCACGCTGCAAGGTGAAGATGTCGTGCTCTGGTTCTGGGCGCCGTGGTGACCGTTTTGACGCCGTGAAGCTCCTACGGTCGTAGGAGTCCAGGAAGAATTTGGCGACGAGGTCACGTTTATCGGTGTGCCAGGACTCGCGGACGCGGCAGCGATGCGGGAGTTCATCGAGGACACCGGCGTCGAAGGATTCCCACACCTCGACAATGCTGACGACGTCTGGGACCGTTTCGGGGTTACCCGTCAGCGGACGTACGTCTACATCAACGATGACGGTACGTGGCGCACGAGTGGGTATGGCTCGTTGCGGGCCGATGTCGAAGGGCTGATCGCCCAATAGTTTGCGTGACGCAGATGTTGAGGTGACCCTCATCGCACAGCTGTGTCGCTCAGGCTCCTCGGGCGTATCATCTCGTTGTGGCTACCGAAGATGTCGATCCAATGGTTGATGACGACGAATACGTCGATGAACTTCCAGACGACCTGAACGCTGCGGACTTCGTTGGGCCGTACCTCTTCCCGAACAATAGCAAACGGCGGATTCCCGGCGTGTTGTATTTGGTGATCGGCGGGGTCCTCTTGGTGCTGTGGTTCCTCGGACGAGCCGATACGTCTCCGTTGATGAACGGCGGGCTCGCGCTTGGCGCACTCGGACTGATCGCCGTTGGGCTCTATCACATCCAGGGCGGCTGGAACTTGGCCGTCGATGAGCAAGACGCCTTGGTCGAGGCGACCAAGGCTGTTGGCTTCCCGGTCGGGCACGCGTCGGCGCAGATGGCCTGGCGCGGACTTCGCAGCCGTCCGACATGGCGCATTTTGTTGTACTCCAACGAGTCTCCGCCAAAGAGCCGCGGGTTCGCCATGGTCGACGGAGTCGATGGCGAAGTGATCACGATCCTCGTCGAGGACAATCCCGAAGATTGGGCTGCACTCGAACCTGCCGACTAGCTGCTAGTCGGCCAGGGTGCGAATGGTGCGCTCGACGATCGCTAGGCGGTCGGCGGCGACCCGGCTCGCACCCTGGGCAAGTGCCAACACGGTGAGCATCGTCGAACCAGCGTCGGCCGACTTATTCCAGTCTCGGGGGTTGAGCTGTTGCAGCTGGCCGGTGAGCGTTTCGAAGAGACTCGTGAGTTCGGACAGCCCGTCCGAAGCCGATTCGGGCCACGGGCCTGAGCCGGTGTTTGACGCAGCCGCAACGACGGCGCTCGTCAGTGGCTCCGGCACGTTGTAGCTGGTCGTCCGGATCGCATCGCTGAGCGTCGACAGCTGAGCGATCACGGCACCGACGTGCTCGGCCGCCGAGCCGTGTTCACCATCGACGGTGAAGTAGTCATCGATGCTCTTCGGTGGGGCAACTCGCATTGCGTCCTTCCACCGGCGTGGCATCGACGTCATGGACGCAATGAGGCTGGCGGGCTGAAGGCTGTCGTATCGATCTCCCATACGGTCATGCTACCCGGCGTCGTTGGACGCTCGTAGTGAGTCCGCGTCGCACAGATGTCGGCAGCCGCATTTCACGGCTAGCCTTTAGTCGAACATAGGCAGGGAGGATTCCCATGTTCGATGGAAATATGAGAGAACAGATCGACAGGGGAGTGCAGCCCGTAGGCGCCGCCTTGGTCAACATGGGAATCACCGCAGATGTGATGACCCTCGTCGGCATCGCGATGTCCGCGGTTGCCGCAGTCGTCATTGGCTCGGGCAACCTCGCCGCCGGGCTCGTGCTGATGGTCCTGACCGGGCTTCCCGATCTGCTCGACGGAGCGATCGCGAAGGCGTCGGGCACGTCATCGATGCGCGGCGCATACTTCGACTCGGTATCTGATCGACTCACCGACATCATGTTGTTCTGCGGCGTTGCCTGGCACCTGTCCGTGACTCGCGATGGGCAGATCCACATGCTTCCCGTCGCGATCATGGGCCTCGCGATCATGATCAGCTACCAGCGGGCCAAAGCTGAGTCCCTCGGGTTCGATGCCAAGGGCGGGCTCATGGAGCGTGCTGAGCGATTTATTGCGCTCGGGTTCGGTCTGTTTCTCGGAGCGTTCAACGAGACACTGCTGCTCGGTGTCCTTTGGGTGATGTTGGCCTTGACCGCAATCACCGCAATCCAGAGGTTCTTCAAGGTGTGGAAGCAGGCCAGCGTTGGTCGACCAACCCCACCACCGGGGCCAGTAACTCGCCGTCGTGCTCGAGAAGCGCGCCGGACGTCGCGCGAACCAGCCTCGGCTCGTTGGCGCAAGACCGATCGGCGCTGATCTCGGCGTTGGCCGGCCCATGACCCTTCGTCTCGACAGCACAACGACACACAAGTTGGCCGCGGTCGCCGCGCGCTATGTGCCCCGCCCCGTGAGTCAGCTCGCCGTAACCGTCGGCGGAACGCTTGCCTCGTTGTTTGCCGGTGATCGTCGGGTGATCGTCGAACGCAACATCGAACGCGCCACCGGTCGTTCGTTGAACGCTACGGAACGACGCAAGGTCGTCGCCCGAACGTTCAGTGCGTACGGCCGCTACTACCTCGACAGTTTCCGGCTGCCTTCGCTCGATGCCCAGACCATCGACGATGGCTTTCAGTACAACGGCTTCCAACACATCACCAACGCGCTCGATGCTGGCACGGGTTGCGTGCTCGTCCTTCCACACCTCGGTGGGTGGGAGTGGGCCGCCTTTTGGCTCACCAAGATCCATGGCTTCCGGGTCACCGCGGTGGTCGAGCCGCTCCAGCCGCCGGAGCTATTTGAGTGGTTCAAGTCCTTCCGGGAGTCACTCGGGATGGACGTCGTTCCCGTTGGCCCCGAGGCCGGTCCGGCGATTCTCGACGCGCTGAGTAAAAACTCCGTTGTCTGTTTGCTCTCGGACCGCATCGTCGCCGACGCTGTGGGTGTGCCCGTGGATTTCTTTGGCGAGCGAACGTTGCTCCCCGCCGGACCCGCCATGGTGGGGCTGCGCACCGGCGCACCGGTCCTGCCCGTCGCCGTGTACTTCGATGGCGAGCGCCACTTCGCCGAGGTACGACCATCGGTGTCCCTCGAACGACACGGACGCTTTCGCGACGACGTGCAACGCGTGACCCAAGAACTTGCAACCGAGCTCGAACGGTTCGTTCGTAAAGCCCCCGAGCAGTGGCACGTCCTCCAACCCGGATGGCCGAGTGACTTTCGAGCGCTCGGACGGCCAATTCCGGAGAAGTTGCGCTCGTTGCAATGAGAATCGGCATGATCAGCCCGTACAGCCTGACGGTTCCCGGAGGTGTGCAGGGCCAGATCCTCGGCCTTGCCCGTGCCATTCGGGCCAGGGGTGAGTCGGTTCGCGTGCTCGGCCCATGTGATGGGCCGCCGCCCGAACCGTTCGTCACGCCGCTCGGGAACTGCGTGCCGACCGGTGCAAACGGTTCGATCGTCCCGCTCGCACCAGATCCAGCGGCGCAGCTCCGAACGATCCGGGCGCTCCGCGACGAAGAATTCGACATCTTGCATCTCCATGAGCCCATGGCACCCGGGCCCACGATGACGACCATCCTGGTGAAGCCTGCGCCGATGATCGGGACCTTCCATCGAGCCGGCCACAGCGTTGCCTACGACGTGTTCAAACCGCTCACATCACGAGGGGCGAACCGGCTTGCGATCCGCTTCGCCGTCTCCGACGATGCCGAGGCCCTCGCGATCGATGCGCTCGGCGGAACCTATGAGCGAGCGTTCAACGCCGTCGAGGTCCAACGCTTTCGGAACGGGACCCCGACGCCGACCGACGGTCCGACGATCTTCTTTATCGCACGCCACGAGGAGCGCAAGGGACTTGCTGTCTTGCTCGACGCGTTCGCCCGCCTTCCGGACACGTGTCGGCTCTGGGTCGGCGGTGTTGGGCCAGAGACCGACGAGCTTCGCCGAATCCACGGAGACGATCCACGTATTGCATGGCTCGGCGAGATCGACGAAGCGGAAAAGACCGAACGGATGCGTGGCGCCGATGTCTTTTGCGCCCCGTCACTGCATGGCGAGTCGTTCGGGATCGTCCTGCTCGAGGCAATGGCGGCCGAAACCGCCGTCGTAGCGAGTGACATCCCCGGCTACGCAAAGGTCACCCGGGCCGGAGCTGATGGCGCGCTCGTTCCGCCGGGAGACCCGATTGGCCTGGCCAATACGTTGCACGACGTCCTGACCGACCCGGTCCGTGGTGAGGCACTCATCGCGAGCGGTTCGCAACGAGTTGCGGAGTTCTCGATGCGCCGCCTCGCCGACCTGTACCTCGATGCGTACCGTCGAGCCATCGCTATGGAGGATTCGATCCGCTAGTGGTCCCTAAAGGCGCGGTTAGCGCCCTATCATGATGACGCCCCAACGCTGAAGGTGAGCATGCCCACCCGGATTCTTGCGATCTTTGCAATACCCGCTCTCGCGGTCTTTCTAGTCTTCCTGCTGCTCGGCTTCGCCTGGTGGCCGCTTGCGCTGTTGTCGCTGCCTGCCGCCGCCGCAACCGTCTGGTACTTCTGGTATCGGTCCGACGACGCAATCATCCGTTCTCTCGACGCACGCCCGCTCGGTCAGACCGAGGGACAGCGCATTCGCAACACCGTTGAGAACCTGTGCCTGACGTCGGGTATCGATCAGCCCGATCTGCTCGTCATCGATACACCCGCATGCAACTTGATCTCGGTATCGGGACGCAACGATGCACTGATCGCAACGACGGGTCTACTCAACGAACTCAACGTTATGGAGATGGAGGGCGTCGTCGCCCACGGTCTCACCAAGATGTCGACGGGAGCGGTCACCTATGAGACCCTCGCGGCATCTGCACATCCGTTCATCACTGGAGCACAACGAGAAATGGCCCGCCGCTGGGGAACCGGCGACGCGGGCGTTATTTCGTTTGATATCTCTGGTGTTGGGCTCACCCGGTACCCACCGGGACTCCGCTCTGCATTAGAGCGAATCGACGGGCGGTCGACAGATATTCCGGGTGCGGACTCATTGGGAGCAGCCTTGCTGGTCCCTCCTGCAGCGCAGCGAGTTCCCCTCGACCACCGAATCGAAGTCCTCTGGGAGTTGTAATGCACAAGTTGATCCGTCTGCTCGCCGTTCTTACGTTGCTCGGCATGGTCGCCGCTGCATGCGGCGGAGGTGATGACGCCGAGACCGCAGAGTCGTCGACCACGACGGTCGCAGAGACGACGACCACCCAGGCGCCAACGACCGCCCCGACCACGACCGAGAGCACGACGACCACAACCGAAGCCCCCGACCTCGGCCCGGTCTTCCCACTCACGGGCGAGGCGATTGGCGACAGCGATTCGCCAGATCACGCTGCGGTCGTGATCAAGATCTCGAACAACGACGCGGCAGCCCGTGCGGCCCTTATGGGTCTCGACAAAGCCGACATCATCTACGAAGAACGGATCGAACAGCAGGCCACCCGCTTTGCGTCGGTCTTTCATTCGGAACTGCCAACCGAAGTTGGTTCGGTGCGTTCGGGCCGTACCTCCGACGTCGACATTGTCTCGAACCTGAATCGTCCCGTGTTTGCCTACTCGGGAGCCAACGATGGGGTGAGCGGACAGCTTCGTGCCGCCGAGAACGAAGGCCTGTTGATCCGTTCCAGCGCCGACTTTGGACACTCAGAATTCAAACGCATCAGCGACTTCCGGGCACCGAACAATCTCGTTGCCGACGCGGCTGCATTGGTAGAGCGAGCAGATGGCGGCGAGCCACCCGCTCCAATCTTTGACTACTCCGACAACGTCATCGACCTCGGCGCTGGATCGGCGGGCGTGCGAATCTCTGCTCGCACCGACGCCGTCTACGTCTGGTCATCCCAGGACGGCGGGTACCTCCGCTTCCAAGGTGACGAGCCGCACGTGACTCGCGACGGCGTCCATATCACCCCAGCCAACGTCGTTGTCCTCACCACCACCTACCTGCCGAGCCAGATCGACCGGGCGTCGGTCGACGCCATCACGTTGGGCGGCGGGCCGGTCGTTGTGTACTCGGGTGGATTCCGTATCGAAGGCGAATGGACCCGCGATTTCCCACGCGACCCGTTCACGCTGACGACGCCCGAGGGAGACATCATCGGGCTTGCTCCAGGCCAGACCTGGGTGAGTCTGACACCGGCCGGTACGGCCGCCGAGATCAGCCTTCTCGAGGCTGACTCGCTTCGCGACCAGGGCTAACTCCAACACAGCGCTCACACGCTACAAATTCAGTTCCTTTTCGTCCGTATATCTCGTCGTTGTCTTCGTTTCTTCGCGTAAACCCTCGCTAGGGTGTGCGGTATGAACGAGCAGTCACAGTCCACCGGAACACCTCTCGTCAAGCGAGGTCTCGCCGAGATGCTGAAGGGCGGCGTCATCATGGACGTCGTTAACCCCGAGCAAGCCAAGATCGCAGAGGACGCCGGCGCGGTTGCCGTTATGGCTCTCGAGCGTGTCCCAGCGGACATTCGTGTCGATGGCGGCGTTGCTCGCATGAGCGACCCGGAGATGATCGAGGGAATCCAAGAGATCTGCACCATCCCGGTCATGGCTAAGGCCCGCATTGGACATTTCGTCGAGGCCCAGATCCTCGAGAGCTTGGGTGTCGACTACGTCGATGAGTCCGAGGTCCTGACCCCTGCTGACGAAACCCACCACATCGACAAGTGGGCCTTCAAGGTCCCCTTCGTCTGCGGTGCAACGAACTTGGGTGAGGCGCTCCGTCGTATCTCTGAGGGGGCATGCATGATCCGCTCCAAGGGCGAAGCTGGTACCGGCGATGTCGTTCAGGCCGTACGCCACCTGCGCACGATCAACGGAGACATCCGCAAGCTCACCCAGGCCGACTCAGCCGAGCTCTTCGAGTGGGCCAAGCAGCTTCGAGCACCGCTGCCGCTCGTGCAGGAAATCGCCGAGACCGGCAAGCTTCCTGTACCGCTCTTTTGCGCTGGCGGTCTTGCCACACCCGCTGACGCTGCGCTTGCAATGCAGCTCGGGGCCGACGCAGTATTCGTTGGATCCGGCATCTTCAAGAGCGCTGATCCAGCGCCACGTGCACGTGCCATCGTCGAAGCGACGACCAACTACAACGATCCAGCCATCCTCGCCAAGGTGTCCCGGGGCCTCGGCGCCCCAATGACCGGCATTGGCATGGACGAGCTCGACGTGAAGTTCGAAGATCGCGGCTGGTGAAGATCGGCGTACTCGCCCTGCAAGGTGCCTTCCGGGCCCACGCAGACAAACTTTCCGAGCTCGGCGCCGACGTCGTTGAAGTACGACGCCCGTCTCATCTCGACGCGGTCGACGCACTGGTTATGCCAGGTGGCGAGTCCACGACGATGTCGATGCTGCTCGAGTCGTCAGAACTGTTCGATCCGCTCGCGGTTCGGATCGATGACGGCATGGCGGTGTTCGGCACCTGTGCAGGGCTGATCTTGCTCTCGACCGAAATCGAGGATGGTCGGCCCGATCAGCGGTCATTCGGTCGGTTCGATATTGCGGTGCAGCGCAACGGCTACGGGCGCCAGATCGAAAGCTTCGAAACCGAGCTCGAGACGACGGTGACCGACGATCCGGTACATGCGGTCTTTATCCGGGCGCCCCGGATCGTGCGCCTCGGTACTGACGTCGAAGTTCTGGCCGAGTCCAGAGGAGACGCGGTGCTCGTGCGGTCGGGCAACGCGCTCGGTGCGTCGTTCCACCCTGAACTCGCCACCGACGCGAGGATCCATCGACTGTTTCTCGACTCGGTGGCTTCATAGGCGATTGCGCCCACCGGCTACAATCGTTCTGAGATATCGCTAAGGAGGCCGCTATGTCGGGTCATTCCAAATGGGCAACAATCAAACACAAGAAGGGCGCCGCCGACAAGAAGCGGGCCAAGCTCTTCGCGAAGCTCATTAAGCAGGTCGAAGTTGCTGCCCGCCAAGGCGGTGGCGACATGGATGCGAACGCAACACTGCGCACCATGTATCAAAAGGCCCGAGACTCATCGGTCCCGCTCGATACGATCGAGCGAGCAATCAAGCGCGGCACGGGCGAGCTCGAAGGTGTCAACTACGAGCCGATTACGTACGAAGGCTACGCACCCGCCGGGGTTGCGCTGTACGTCGAGGTTCTCACCGACAACCGCAACCGAACCGGTGCCGATATGCGTTCGCTGTTCACCAAGAACGGCGGCTCGATGGCAGAGCCTGGAGCGGTTGCGTGGCAGTTCGAACGTAAGGGCGTAATTACGCTCGACCGCTCGCTCGACGAGGATGAACTCATGATGGTGGCCCTCGAACATGGTGGCGATGACCTCGTCGACGAAGGCGACACCTGGCGCCTCACCTGTGAGCCAACCGACCTCAACGGGCTTCGCGATGCCCTCGAAGAGAACGGTGTTGCGTTCGAGAGCGCGGATCTCACGATGTTGCCGACATCGACGGTCGAGATCACGAATCCGTCCGACGCAAAGGCCATCCTCAACATGATCGACATCCTCGATGACAACGATGATGTTCAGGACGTCTACGCCAACTTCGATATGCCCGACGATGTGCTTCAGGCGGCAGCGGAGAGCTGAAACCGCTCGATCACGAGCTATCCGAGGCAACTCTCGGTGTAACGCTCAAGGACCGCGTCGCGGAGATCCTGGGACTCTGACAGGTCGATGAGGAACTCGTCGTAGGTTTCTCGGTCCAGTCCTGCGCCGACGAGCGTTTCGTTTAGCGCGTCATCCACACCGCTGAGCTCAGGAAACGTTCGCCGTTGGAGCTCACAAACCCAGCGTGCATGAAAGGCGACGAGGTCGAGTTCGCCGTCGTCGAAGAGCGCAACAGTGCTTTCTGGAGCGGCTTCGGTATCGATGGATTGTCCCTCGCCCTCTTCGGACTCCACAAACGCAATGCTGTCGGGGGTCGATGAGCCACACGCACCGAGCAAGACTGCGGTGATCAGCACGAGGATTAGCCACATGGGTCGCGATGGGGAAGCCATGTAGGTGTTGTCGGCCTATGAACCAGCGAGATAAAGCGACTTGTCGAAAAGCATGGGTGGTTACGACGCGCAACGATCTGCGTGGATTCGTAGCAACGTCATCACCGTAAAGGCATCGGTGATGCGGCCGTCGAGAACCATCGCAATCGCATCGTCGACCGGCAACCGTTGAACGGCGAGGTCTTCGCTGTCTTCGGGCGTCGCGGTTGTCATGGTGATCCCGGTGGCGACGAAGGCGAACGCGGTTTCGTTCGTCACCGAGTTCGACAGGTGCACGTTGCCAAAGACCGGCGTGAGCGTCTCCGCCACGATTCCGGTTTCCTCGGTGAGTTCACGATGTGCGGTGTTCTCGATCGACTCGCCTTCGGGGCAGCCGCCAGCGGGTATCTCCCAGCTATACGTGTCGAGCGGGTACCGGTACTGGCCAACGAGCCAGGTGTGGTCGTGCTCATCGATTGGGACCACGGCGACGGCCAGATTCTTGAACCGCACAACACCATAGATGCCCTCGGAACCACCTGGTGTTGTCACCGTGTTGTGTTCAACCGTTATCCACGGATTGTCGTAGGCCGTAACCGATTCGTGGGTCGTCCACGGGTTGTGTTCCATAGGGTCCCATCGGCGTAGAGGTGCTCGCGGTGAAGATCACCACGAGTGCCCCATGATGATCAGCGGCCAGGCCGTGGCCCGCCGAAAAGGTTCGCTATGCCCCTGGGCCGAGAATGAGCGTGCCGTTGTGGCCGCCAAACCCAAAGCTGTTCGACATCGATGGCCCTGGTGTCCATGGGCGAGCTTCGCCAACGACAAGGTCGATCTCGGGCATCTCGGGGTCATCGACCTCGTGGCCAACGGTCGGTGGGATCAGCTCATGTTCCATTGCGAGCACGATTGCCGCAGCTTCGATGGCACCGGCCGCGCCGAGTGCATGTCCGGTGACACCCTTCGTCGACGTGACGACCGGTCGGTTCGAGCCACCGAAGACCTTGTTGATGGCCTCGGCCTCGGCTGCGTCATTGAGCGGGGTCGACGTGCCGTGTGCGTTGATGTGCACGATGTCTTCTGCGCTGAGGCCAGCATCGGCGAGCGAGAGCTCCATGCAGTTCACGGCGCCGACGCCTCCGGGGGAGGGGGCCGTGATGTGATGGGCGTCGGCGGTTGACGCAGCGCCAAGTACCTCAGCGAGAATTGTGGCGCCCCTGGCGACCGCACGGTCCCACTCTTCGAGGACGAGAACGGCGGCTCCTTCTGCCATGACGAAACCATTGCGGTTCGCGTCGAATGGCATCGAGCGGTTGTTTGGTGACAACGCCGTCATGTTGCGGAAGCCGGCGAGCGCAGTAACGGTAAACGCTGCTTCAGAACCGCCGGCCAGCACTGCATCGCAGCGATCGGTGGCGATCCACCGCGCTGCGTTTCCAATGGAATGTGTTCCCGCAGCACATGCGGTCACGGTGTTTTCGGCTGGGCCTTGCCAGCCGTACTTCATGGACAAGCCGCCAGCGGCGGCGTTGGCCATCATCATCGGTACGAGAAACGGCGAAACACGTCGTTCGCCCTTCTCGTACCGATTGATGATCTGATCTTCGAGTGTCGTCAGGCCACCAATACCGGTGCCCAAGAACACGCCGCGCCGAGTCGGTGCTGCGTCGATCTCGCCCGCTTGTTCGAGCGCTTCGTGAGCCGCAGCGAATGCAAACTGTGCGTACCTATCGGTACGACGTGCGTCCTTGGGGTTCTCGAAGTAGGGCTCGGGGTCAAAATCGTGGACCCGGCGTTCGACATCTTCTACCGGGCCTTGCAGACCGGTCCAAAAGGCGTCTTTGCCGATGCCGCAGTGGGCAACGACGCCAACGCCGGTAACAGCGACTCGACGAAAGTTCATTACAGCTTGTTGGTGATGAGTTCGAAGGCGCCCTTTACGGACTCGATTCCCTCAAGCTCTTCTTCCTCTACCTCGACGTCGAATTCCTCTTCGAGGCCCATTACGAGCTCCACGAGGTCAAGGCTGTCCGCATCGAGATCATCGGCGAACGATGCCTCCATGGTCACTTTGTCGGCTTCCACGGAAAGCACCTCAACGGCGACCTTCTGGAATCGTGCGAAATTGTCATCACTCATTGCATTTTCTCCTGAATTGCAGGTTGGTAGAGCCTATACGGCGAACGATTTGTTAGGTCACCACAGCTACAACGGATTTGTCGTTGTGCGTCAGCGTCCACGTGGGCGTTTAGAGCCCCATTGCCATGCCGCCATCGACGGGCAAGACAGTTCCGGTGATGTAGCCAGCATCCTCTGATGCAAGGAAGGACACGGCCGCGGCGATCTCTGAGGCCTCTCCCATTCGCCCGAGCGGAACCACATCGGTCATGGCCGACAGTTGGTCTTCGGTGAGCGCTGCGGTCATGTCGGTCGCGATCGGGCCGGGTGCGACCACGTTCACGGTGACATTGCGGGAGGCGAACTCCTTCGCGAGTGAACGGGCGAGTCCGTGGAGCCCGGCCTTCGATGCTGCGTAGTTTGCCTGGCCGGCTTGGCCACCGATGCCAACGATCGAGCTGATGAAGACGATCCGACCCCAGCGAGCTTTCATCATTCCCTTGACCGCACGCTTTGCCACTCGGAAGCCGCCGGTGAGGTTTGAGTCGATGACCGACGTGAAGTCGTCCTCGCCCATCCGCAGTACGAGTCCGTCTTTGGTAATGCCCGCGTTCGAGACCAAGACGGTGACTGGACCGAGCGCAGATTCGACTTCGGAGAACGCCGCGTCGACCGACTCCGCGTCGTTGACATCGCAACGCACTGCGGTGATTCCGGGTTCGTCGATCGGGGTGGAGCGGTACGTGGCCGCAACGAGATAACCCGCGTCGCGAAGTGCTCGTGCGGTGGCGAGACCGATACCTCGGTTCGCTCCCGTAACCAGGGCAACGCGCGGCGTGCCCTCCGTGGTCTTGTCAGACATTTGGCTCCCAGCGCATGATGGCCGATGCCCAGGTCATACCGAAGCCAAAGCCGCCAAGCAGAAGTAGGTCGCCGGGTTGAATACGTTCGTCTCGCACCGCCGTGTCGAGCGCGATTGGAATGGTTGCCGCCGAATTGTTGGCGGTGTTTTGAATCGTGACGACGGCCTTCTCCATCGGGATGTCGAGACGGTTGGCGATGGACTCGATGATTCGGACGTTCGCCTGATGCGGAACGAACCAGTCGATTTCGTCTGCGGTGACTCCGGCTTGCGCCATAGCGTTCTTCGCTGATTGGGTCACGGCCCGGACCGCGGTCCGGAACACCTCTTTGCCGTCCATGGTGATCTTGCCGTCATGGTCGGTGTAGCCAATGTGACGATGGTGCCCGTCGGCGCCGAGGTCGAATCCGAGGAGGGTGTTGGAGTGGTGTTTCTCGAGAACGACCGCACCGGCGCCGTCTCCGAAGAGGATCGCTGAACCACGATCTTCCCAGTCCACGTAGTCGCTAAGGGTGTCGGCGCCAATAACCAAGATGCGTTCGAGGCCCGTGCCGATCAGGCCATTCGCTGCCATAAGCGCATAGGTGAAGCCCGAGCACACCGCTTGCATGTCGCAGGCGCCGCCTCGGATACCGAGTTCGGCGTGGACCGTTGCCGAGGTTCCTGGCATGAGCTGGTCGGGGGTCGAGGTCGCAACGATGACGAGGTCGATGTCCTCACCGGTGACTCCCGCCATCTCGAGCGCCTGTTGGCCAGCGTGGATCGACATCTCGCTCGTCGAGCCGCCAACGTGGCGTTGCTTGATGCCGGTGCGCTCAAAGATCCACTCGTCGGAAGTGTCGAGGCCACCTTCGGCGAGGTCGGTGTTGGTCAGAACTTTCTCGGGGAGGTTGGCTCCCCAGCCAATGATGCGGCTTCCGCTCCCTGGAACGCTCATGGTTGGCGCAACCAAGCAATTGGCTGACGAGCGGTAACCCGCTCGCCTTCGAGGGCAAGGAATCCTTGTACTTCGCCGGCGAACGCCGAGCGGACCGCGACGTCGCCGACCGTGCCGAGAATGGTTCCTCGGGTAATGGCCATGCCGTTCTCGATTGCCGCATCGGGCGTAAACACGCCAGCGGCAGGGGAGACGACGAGTCGCTCGGTTGCGAAGAGGTGTTCGCCTTCGTGTGCCGGAGGTGTCGTGGCGCTGACGCTGCCGATCGACTCGAGGAGACCGTCGACATCGTCGGGTGTGTTGATCGTGATGCGGGTGGCCTCCTTCAGCGTTCGCTTGACCAGGCCGGTCAGAACGCCACCCGGTCCGACCTCGATGTAGGTGGTCGCTCCGGAGGTATCGAGCGTGTGGAGGGTTTGGCGCCACCGGACCGGCGAGCACAGCTGCGCGTTGAGAAGGTTGTTCCAGTCGCCCGCCTCGCTGTGGACAGCGCCATCGACATTGGCCACCACGAAGGTGTCGGCGTCGCGGAATTCGGTCTGGTCGATCGCCTTGCGCAGGCGATCTCGAGCTGGTGACATAAACGGCGTGTGGAACGCTCCGCCGACCGGCAAGGGCATGGAGCGTTTCGCCCCGAGTTCCTTTGCCACGGCCCCGGCTTCTTCGACGGCTACGGGAGCGCCGGCGATCACTACCTGACCAGGAGCGTTGTAGTTGGCGACCCAAACATCACCGGCGACTCGAGCGCAGGCGATGTCGACTTGGTCATCGTCGAGGCCAAGCACTGCGGCCATGGTGCCGTCCTGCTCGTCGGCGGCGGCCTGCATAGCATCACCGCGCTCGCTCACGAGACGGACAGCGTCGGAGAAATCGAGGACGCCAGCCGCGGTCAGCGCGGAGTACTCACCGAGGCTGTGGCCAGCGTGGCCCGCTGCCTCGACGCCGACTCGGGTAACCGCATCGAACACGACCATGGAAAGAACAAACGTGGTGAGCTGGCTGTTGCGGGTCAGCTTCAGTGTTTCGGCATCCGCGTTGAGCAGGAGGTCGGCAACGTCGCGTCCGGCGACCTCGCTCGCTTCGGCGACCAGTTCCCACGAGGGATGGTCCTTCCACGGTGACCCCATACCAGGGACTTGAGAGCCCTGGCCGGGATACATGAACACGATCATCAAATCACCTCACATGCGCGGGCGGTAGCGCAGTAAGCGACCACGCTATGCCAGCCACTTCGCCCCGGCCAATTACCCGCCGGTAACCGACCGATGCATATGTCACAGGCTTGTTCGGTGTCACCACGACTGCCGAGGACCCGACACGGAGCCATTTCTGTGCCCGGAGTGGGACTTGAACCCACACGCCCTTTCGGACAATGGATTTTGAATCCATCGCGTCTGCCAATTCCGCCATCCGGGCTGGATCGCAAAGAGATGATAGCGGGACTTCACTGGGCTTTGACCGACGTACACCACCCAATTCGGGGTTCCGTAGTCTTCGGCGCGGTTCGATCGAGTCACCGATTTGACGCCACTCGTACACTGGCCGTTGTGAAGCGGTCAATGATCGAGCGGAAACTTCGAGAGAACGGCGATGAGCTCAAGCGCGCCCAAGAGGAGCTGCGCGTGTCGACCGAGCAGCTCGCGCACCTGACCGACGAGGCCGATGAGGCCCGAATTCGAGCAATGGCGTCGGAAACCCCACTCGCAGAGCAAGAGTTTTATGAAGCATCCCGGCATGCTGAGAAGATGCGGCGACACCACACCGAGCTTGAAGACCGAATCTCTTTGTTGGAAACTCGCCAGGACGAACTGTTAGACGAAATGATGGGTTCATGAGCGCTCCTCGGATTCTCGTAGCTGAAGATGAAGCGATAATTCGCCTCGACCTTGTCGAGACCCTCCGCGAGGAGGGATACGACGTCGTGGCCGAAACCGGCCGGGGCGACGATGCGCTTCGTCTGGTCGATGAGGTGCAACCCGACCTGGCCATCCTCGACGTTCGGATGCCAGGACTCGACGGGATTGAGGTCGCTCGGGAGATCGTGGCGAACCGCGCCGCCGCCGTGCTTATTCTCACCGCCTTTGGACAACGTGAACTCGTCGAACGCGCCGCCGAAGCCGGTGCGATGGCCTACCTCGTGAAGCCATGGCAGCGAAGCGACCTCGTGCCTGCGATCGAGATGGCGCTCGCACGACATAAGGAAGCGATGGCGTTGGTCGAAGACAACGACACCCTCACCGATCAGCTCGAGGTGCGAAAGCTTGTCGATCGGGCCAAAGGATCGCTCATGGACAACTTCTCCATGTCGGAGAACGACGCGTTCCGCTTTGTGCAGACCTCGGCGATGGGAAGTCGCCGGTCGATGCGAGAGGTCGCCGAAGCGATACTTGCCGGCGAGCTCGTTCCCGAGAGCTAGCCGTTGCTGCTTCCCCATCGTTGCGACCATGTCGGCAGCGTGTCACCCGGCTCGGGGTGTGCTGCGTAGATCGCACGTGCGATCGCTCGAGATAGACAGATCGCCGCCGCGTGCCCGACATATAGCGGGCCCGTCGTCGCGTCGCTGAGTTCGCGGCCAGACGTGGAGACGGAGAAGATCAGGTCTCCGTCGAATGGCGTATGCGACGGCACGATCGCACGTGCCATGCCGTCTTGTGCGGCGACCGCCATCCGCTTCAGCTGGGCCTTATCGAGGCGAGCATCGGTGGCGACGATCGCGATCGTCGTGTTGGTGGCGGCCTCGAATGCGTCCATCTTGTGATTCTGGGGAGTGACTAACGGGTCGTGGGTGCCGACCGGGCCGAACGCTCCGTATTCGTCACCGACTTCGAACGGCGCAGCCCAAAACGAGCCCGACTGTGGTTCGACGGCATCGCCGTGCGGGTTCGCCACGACGAGCGCCCCGACCGTCGTGCCATCGTCGAGGACGAGCGACGCTGAACCGAGCCCGCCCTGCAACGATGCGGTCAGCGCGCCGAAGCCAGCGCCGACCCGGCCGATGGGAAACGTGTCCGATCGGTCGTCATACGCCCGCTCGCCGAGCGCCCGATACGGATTCGCGGCCCAGCCCTTGTCCCCGCCGTTGAGGAGGTCGAAGATGATCGCGGCCGGAACGATCGGCACCGTCGCCGGCCCAACGGCATACCCGCGGCCATCCTTGCGCAGGGCATCGCTGACGCCGGACGCAGCGTCGAGCCCGTACGCAGAACCGCCAGACAAGACGAGTGCGTCCACAGCGTTGACGAGACGGTCGGGAGCGAGAGCGTCCGTCTCGCGCGTACCAGGTGCTCCGCCCATGACATCGACGGCCGCTACGAACGGCTCCGACGCAGTGAGCACGGTCGAACCGGACTTCAGTGCCGGGTCGCTGGCATGGCCAACGAGAATCCCGGGTACGTCGGTGATCAGGTTCCGTTGCCCAACCTTCATCGTTCGTGGTGCCTCCCGCGGATGTCCAACCGCTGCCGTGACGAGGGTAGTCTCTCGCGCGTGTCCAAGCCTTTGCTCTTAATCGATGGAAACTCGCTGACCTACCGGGCGTTCTTTGCGCTGCCAACCGACATGGCAACCGCGTCCGGGCAGGTCACCAACGCGGTCTTCGGCTTCACGTCGATGCTGATCAACCTCATGCGCGACCACGATCCCAGCGGTGTCGCCATTGCCTTCGACTTGCCCAAGCCAACGTTCCGTCATGAACGAAACCCTGAATACAAAGCCGGTCGAGAAGCAGCCCCCGACATCTTGCGACAGCAGATGGGCCTCGTACGCGAGGTCGTGGATGCGATGGCTATTCCTGTGCTCGAGCTCGAAGGATTCGAAGCCGATGACATCTTGGCCACGCTCGCCACCCAAGCCCGCGACGCAAAACAAGACGTCATCATCGTGACGGGCGACCGCGACAGCTACCAGCTCGTCGAAGATCCACACATCAAGGTGCTCTACAACAAGCGTGGTGTGTCGGACTACGCCCTCTACGACGAGGCGGGGATCGTCGAACGTACCGGCGTCAAGCCGACCGACTACGTGCAGTACGCGGCGATGCGCGGCGACAAGTCCGACAACCTCCCCGGTGTGCCCGGGGTCGGGGAGAAGACCGCGGCAAAGCTCATCAACATGTACGGGGGCATCGATGGGATCTACGAGCACGTCGAAGAGCAGACGCCGAAACTTAAGCAGAACCTGACCGAAAACGAAGCACAGGTTCGTCTCAATCTCGAGCTGATGGATTTGATTCGAGACGCTCCCGTCACGCAGAGCTTCTCGGAGCTTCTACCCGGTGAACCCGATCACGAAGAGATCAAGCGGTTGTTCGACTTCCTAGAGTTCCGGACGCTGCACGATCGACTGCGAGAAGTTATCGGCGGAGGAGATGGCCTCGAGTCGTCGAGCAGCAGCCGAGAGGTACTCGAAGCCGAAGTGCAGATCTCGGAGAACGCTGCCAGTGCTGCCTCGGCCCTCGCCGCGATCGGCAGCGAGCGCACGGTGGCGATTGGTATCGACGCCGATGAACCACATGCAGGCATCGCCGTGATGATCGATCCCGACGCTGCCGAAGCGCTCTGGATCCCGGCCGGACAGCTGTCCGACGACGACGTTATGGCCGCGCTCACTGCGCTCGGCGGCGACAACGGGGTTGCGTTACACGACGCAAAGCCCGTGCTGCGGTCTTGGCAGTCCGCTCACCAAGTTGCACCACAGCTCGGCTTGGACACGGCGATCGCTGCGTATTTGCTCGACCCTGCCGACACCAACTATCTGCTCGGCGACATCATCGAGCGGTACACCGACTTTGAGCTGCCCGAAGCGGGCCCGGCTGCCACGGGACAGCTCGACTTTGGCGAGAACACCGTCGACACATCTCTGAAGGCAGCCCGGAACGCGCTCGCTGTCGATCGTCTCATCGATCCCGTGCGGGCCGCAATGGACGCCCAGGGCCTCAGTGAGCTCAACGAATCGATCGAGGTGCCGCTGATTGCGGTGCTCGCCCGGATGGAAGCGATCGGCATCGGCGTGGACGTCGCCGAGTTGCAACGGTTGCGTGATCACCTGACGTCGGAGGTCGACCGGTTGCGAGCGTTGATCCATGAGGACGCTGGTGAAGAGTTCAACACCAACTCGACGAAGCAGCTCCGCGAGATCTTGTTCGAGAAGCTTGAGCTCACGCCGCAGAAGAAGACGAAGACCGGCTACTCCACCGACGCAGCGTCTCTCGAGAAGCTCCGCGGTGAACACCCGATCATCGAACATCTTCTCGACTACCGAGAGGTTGAGAAGCTCCGGTCGACCTATGGCGAAGGATTGCTCGCCGAAGTGGGGGAGGGCGACCGGATCCGTGCCACGTTCAACCAGACGGTGGCCAGGACAGGACGCCTCAGTTCGGACAAGCCAAACCTGCACAACATTCCCGTTCGCTCCGAGATGGGGCGCACCTTTCGCCGGGCATTCGTTCCAGCGGACGGGTACGAGCTGCTCGTGGCCGACTACAACCAGATCGAGCTTCGGTGCATTGCGCACCTCGCCGAGGACCCTGGTCTGATCGGCGCATTCGAGGCCGGCGACGACATCCACAGCGCTACCGCGTCGCGGATCTTTGAGGTCGAACCAGAAGATGTCACCGTCGAGCAGCGGTCGAAGTCGAAGATGGTGTCGTACGGGTTGGCCTATGGCATGGAGGCCTACGGACTGAGCCAACGACTCGACATCCCCGTCGACGAGGCTGCCGAGATTCTCAAGGCATACTTCGAAGCGTTCCCAGCGGTCCGCAAGTACATGGATGACACTGTTGCCGAAGCTCGCGAGCGCGGCTACACCGAGACCCTGTTCGGGCGACGTCGCAAGATCCCAGAACTTGCGTCCGGCAATTTCCGGATTCGTCAGGCGGGGGAGCGTCAGGCAATGAATGCCGGGATCCAAGGGTTGGCTGCAGACATTTTCAAAGTCGCACTCGTCAACCTCGATGCCGAGCTCCGTTCCAACGACGTGCAGTCTCGCCT
>CALLAA010000049.1 GCA_938002955.1 uncultured Acidimicrobiales bacterium | reverse complement strand
GCGGCCAACAAGCTGGGTCTTCGAGCCGAGACCATCAACTCGTCCAACCTCGACGCCTGGAGTGAGATCGAAGACGCATTACACCGCGACGAGATCGATCTTCTCCTCATTGCCCCAGAACGTCTCGCAAACCCTGGCTTTCGTGAACGCGTCTTTTCGATGATGCTCTCTCGACCATTTGCGCTCGTGTGCGACGAAGCGCACTGCATTTCGGACTGGGGACATGACTTCCGTCCCGACTACCTGCGCCTTCGCACGGTCATCGACGAGCTACCGAGCTGGGCGCCGATTCTGGCGACGACCGCAACAGCAAACCAACGGGTGACCGACGATGTTGCGTCGCAACTTGGATCCGACACGGTCGTGCTTCGCACCAGCCTCGACCGAGCGTCGTTGCACTGCTCGGTTATCGAGCTCGCCGACGATGCCGAACGACTCGCCTGGGTAGCCGACCACCTCGACGACATGGATGGGTCTGGCATCATCTATGCGCTGACCGTCGATCAGGCGGTGACCACCGCCGATTGGTTGCGACAACGGGGCCACGATGTCGCGGCCTACTCAGGATCGACCGACCCGGAGGATCGCGCCCGTCTCGAGGATCGGTTGCGCGACAACGAGCTCAAGGCGCTCGTTGCAACCTCTGCGCTCGGCATGGGGTTCGACAAGTCCGACATGGCGTTCTGTATTCATCTCGGTCTTCCACCAACGCCGGTCGCGTACTACCAGCAGATCGGCCGTGCCGGCCGTGGGATCGAACATGCCGAGGTCATCGCGATGCCTCGTCCCAAAGAAGATGCCCGCATCTGGGCGTGGTTCGAATCGGTATCGATGCCGAGCCAAGAGGTGTGCGAACGGGTCTTGAACGAGCTCAGCGACACGTCCGCAACGTCGGTTCCACGCTTGGAAGTCGCCGTGAATATGGGGCGATCCAGGCTCAACACGCTCCTCAGTATTCTCGACGTTCAGGGTGCGGTGCGTCGAACGAAAGGTGGCTGGCTTCGATCCCCAGTTCAGTGGTCGTACGACGGTGAGCTGGCCGAACGTCTCCGCACGCTCCGGGCAGAAGAGTCCGATCAGATGCGCAAGTACGCAACCCACGACGGATGCCGCCTGCGGTATCTCCGGGACCTACTCGATGACGCCGAAGCCGACGACTGCGGCAGATGCGATCGGTGCCTTGTCCGCCAGGGACAGTCACCTCGATGGGATGCGACGGTGTCGTCAGGGGCCCAGGAAGCCCGTGACCATCTGCGCGGAGTCGACATCACAATCGAGCCGCGCCGGCAATGGGCATCCGGGCTCGACGAGCCGAAGGGAAAGATCACACCCGATCGCCAAGCTCGGTACGGCCGGGCCCTAAGTCGTGTCGGTGACGGCGGTTGGGGACCAGAGGTCGCCGGCTTGCTCGACGGCTCACGAACCGTCATCTCGCCCGAACTCGTGAACGGCGTTGTGGGGATCTTGCGCCGATGGGACTGGGAGCAGCGGCCGGGTTGGATCTGCGTCATGCCGTCTCGACGGAACGGCGTTGTGCTCGATGCGGTCGCGAACGAGATCGGCAAGCTCGGCAAATTGCCGGTGCATCACGGACTTGTTCGTGACCCAGCCGCGGGCTGGCAATCCGAACAATCGAACAGTGCATTCCAGCTCGCCAACGTATGGGGACTCCTCGGGGTCGACGATGGAGCACTTCCCGACGAGTCACGACGTTCGACACCGGTGCTGCTGCTCGACGATTCGGCCAACAGTCGGTGGACCATTACGGTCGCCGCTCACCTACTCCAGCGGGCGGGCACGGGCCCCGTCCTGCCATTCGTCCTTCAGACCCGATAGAGCGAGCGCCAACGACCACCCGGTGGAAGACTGGCCGAGTGTCCGTTCGCCTTCTCGTTCTTGTCGCCGCGCTGCTGACGGCCGTGTCGTGTTCGTCGGAGCCGGCGGTCCTCAACGACGTCGGCATCGCAGATGGGCTCACGATCGAGGTTGTCATCGAGGACCTCGTCGGGCCCACACAGTTTGTCCTGGGCGGCGCCGATGACATGCTGGTCGCGGTCATCAACGGCGGCGAAGATGATCAGCTCGGACAGGTGCTGGACTACGACCTGTCGTCGGGCGAATTCACCGTCGTGGCCGAGCGACTCGACAAGCCAACGGGTGTTGCCCAGGTTGGCCAGTACGTGTGGGTCATGGAGCGAGATCAATTGTCGAGGCTCGACCGGCAGTCGTCGGTCGCAACCACCGCTCGCGATGTGATCCTTCGCGACCTCCCGAACAACGGCCGCTCCGAGGGCACGCTCACCGTCACACCCGACCAACAGATCTTGTTCAATACCTCCGGGTCAAAGCGCGGTGCCGATGTCGTCGATGGTTCCGGCCGCCTGTTTACGATCAGCCCCAGCGCGGTTCGAGACAGCGACCCAGATGGCTGGCAGGACCTACCCGTCGAAGTCGCATCTGGTTTCAAACACGCGTATGCCCACGTCTACGACGGCGACGTGTTGTGGGTAACCGAGATGACCGATGGTCGTTTCGATGGCGAGCCGGCCGCTGATGAAGTACTTCGCGTCGTTGCAGATGCCGATCACGGCTGGCCATATTGTGTCGGCGATAACCGGGTCGTCGAGGAATTCGGCGGAACAGCGGACCGTTGCGCAGACACACCGCCCTCGCTCGCAACGTTTGCTCCTGGAGCGACGCCGACCTCCATCACGATCTCACCGTTCGATGACAACACGCTGTTGGTCGCGCTATGGAACGAAGGCCGAATCGTCGCCATCGACACGACGAGTGATGATCCGAGCGACTACACCGATGTAGTGACCGGGCTCATCGGTCCTCAGCATCTCGTCGCGACCGACGATGCGGTGTATGTCAGCGAGTTCGGGACGGGTCGAATATTGCGGCTGACCAGTGAATAACCAACGCGCCTAGATCGGGCAGACCAATCCAGCGCGGGTTCCAACAACGACCGCTTCGAGCTGAGATGCCGAATTTGTCTTGACTAAGAGACCGCGGATGCGTGCGCGAATCGCATGGACGGAGACCCCCACTTCCTCTGCGATCTGGGCCGGCGAGAGGCCGAGCGCGAGATAGTCGAGTACTTCCTGCTGCGATGGAGTCAGCTGGAACGGGTCGCTGACCTGGGCCCCCGCGGACCGGCCGCGAAGCACAGCACTCTGCAGTTCACAGAGCACTTCGTCGAGGCCGCTTCGCTTGGAGAGCACCATTGTTTTGTGAATCGCGGTCGCCCTTCGGATCAGCGACGGCGTGACGAAACTGCTGAGCAAGACGAACGGAGTGGCGGCACGCCCGTCGAGGCGCTCGAAGGTGCGCAGCTCCTCAGCGAGCTCGAGACCCGATGTCGAACCGTTGAGACGGTGTGAGGCAATAACCAGGTCAGGGCGAAGTCGACGTATCCGTCGCATTCCGCTCGTCGCAGTGTCTTCGATTCCGACAATCCGCATGTTGCTCGATCGAGAGAGCGCGATTTGGAGGGTTTCGGCAAACGAGCGGTGCTCATCGACCATCACGATCCGACTGTTGTCCACGATGTCTAGATCACCCATTACCGAACAGTAGGGAACGGACGGCGCGAACACCGGTTGAAACGAGACCCCAAAATGGGGGTCATTTGTTAGGCGCTGACCTTCGTCTTGGCGGTTTTCGGCTTCAAACCACGGCTTCCTGATGTGGCGACGAGGCGAGCACGCGACTCGGCAAAGTTGGTGGTCAGCAACTTCTCCGCCGCGATGCCTGACATCCAATCGAGCACGGTGAAGCGCTGATCTGAGAGTGCACGTGAGAGCGAAGCAGCTTCGACGATACGGCCAGGCGAGTAGTGCTGCCACTCGGTCGACATACGTCCGTCGTAGATGCGGTAGGTATCACCGTCGAGGATCGCCACCGCATATGCGGCGAGCTCTCCGTCGAGACGAAGCGTCGCAATCTCGATCTCCCACTCGTCGTTGCCACCTTCGACCACGCGACGCCAGAACTCACGTTCCGCCGGCCGGTCGAGGTCTGAGTTTCGTCGAGCGTGACGGTCACGCGACACGTGCACTGCCTCGACTTCATCGAGAAGCTCGGCGCTGATCGCACGGCCACGGTCGAACGCGATGACCATCTCCAGGCCGTCGTTCTCGATCTTATTGCGTGCTCGGCGAAGTTGCTTGCGCTTACTCTTCGACAAGACTTCGTCCACATTGTGAGCTGTGGAGAACACGACGCGAGGAACACGGAGCTCAGGAAGCATCTGACCGTTGTCGAGCTCCTCGTTGAGATAGCCGAGTGTCGGGTCATGGTCGGGGAGCTGCTCAAGGTCGAGCGACCAAACCTCGGCGAGGTCGTTCAGCGACGACACGATTGCCTTCGCAAGTGCCTTGGCTGCGGCTGGGTCACGGGCTGGCAGACCTGCGTACAGCGAGCTGCTGTGACCCAAAGCAACCACGGTGGCACCTTCTGCCCGCTTGTCGACGGCGAGCATCGCGACCGCTGCGAGCTGCTGTGTCTCCGGGGTACGGACCTCGACGATCATCGGGGTCCAGTTGGTGAACGCTTCAGCCCAGTGGGTGAGCCATGGGGTGTGTGCCATAACCGGCATGTTGAGGTCGCCGATGAGCTCATCGATGTCCTTGCTGATCACGCGCATTTCGTTCAGGCCCATACGAACGCTGATGTCGTAGTTGCGATCCTGGATCTCCTCGGCAGCGTGGCGCCATGCTTCGAGCGGTTCGGTTTCGTCGTCGAGGTGATCTTTGAACAACTGCGTGAGCGCGGCGCCTGGGAGCGGCCGGCAATAGTAGAAGCCCTGCCCACGGTCGCAGCCGAGGCGGCGCAAGATGTCGGCCTGATCGGAGTACTCGATGCCCTCGGCAACCGTGTACGCACCGAGCGCAGACGAGAGGTTGACGACGGCCTCGACCAATGCGGTCGAGGTGGACGAACGGTGGAGCTCGTTGATGAAGGAGCGATCGATCTTGATTGCATCGACCGGGAAGGCCTTGAGATAGCTGAGCGATGAGTAGCCGGTGCCAAAGTCATCGATGGCGAGCTTGACGCCGATTGTCTTGAGCTGGCCGAGGAGGCCCACGCTCTGCTCGGCGTCGATGGCGAGCATCGACTCGGTGATCTCGAGAACGAGGTTCTGTGCGGTCACGCCGGTGGCGGCGATGGCGTTGGTCAACGAGTGGATCAGTTGGTCATCTTGCAGTTGACGCATCGACAAGTTGATCGAAACCGAGATGTCCTCGCATCCGGGAATTGCTTGCCACGCTGCAGCTTGACGGCAGGACTCGCGAATGACCCAGTTGCCGATCGGCACGATCATGCCGTTCTCTTCGGCCAGGTTGATGAACTTGTCCGGACTCACCAGACCGCGCTCTGGGTGCTTCCAGCGGATCAATGCTTCGACCAGGTCCACCTTGCCGGTCTTCAGATTGAAGATTGGCTGGAAGTGAAGGAGGAACTCGTCCTCGTCCAACGCCCGTTGGAGGTCGGCCTTGAGGTCGAGGCGTTCGACGGCTTCTTCGTGCATTGCATCTTCGAAGAACTCATAGCGGCCCTTGCCGCGGTTCTTCGACAGGTACATGGCAACGTCGGCGTTGCGCATGAGGGTGTCGACGTCGCTGTTGCCTTCGTCGTCCATGGCAATACCGATGGAGGCGAGAGCTCGCACATCGCGGTCGCCGATTTCGATTGGTTCGCCGAGAACGTCGAGCGCACGGCGGGCAACGTTCATTGCATCGCGGCGGTCAACCGCTGACTCGAGGAGAACCGCAAACTCGTCGCCGCCGAATCGAGCGACCGTGTCGCCGTCACGAACAACGGTCAGGAGACGGTTTGCAACGACGGCGAGCAGCTGATCGCCGGCTTGATGGCCGAGGCTGTCGTTGACGGTCTTGAAGTCGTCGAGGTCGATGAACAGAACAGCAACGGGGTGCTTGCTGTCGGCCTTGGCCAACGCAGCTTCGGTCCGTTCGGCAAAGCGAACGCGGTTCGCGAGTCCAGTCAGGGCGTCGTGCTCGGCGTCGTGGCGAAGGCGGTCCTTGCCCTTCTCGACGGTCTTCATGAGGTCGTAAACACGAATCAGGATCAACAGGAACAACAACGCCGATGCGGCGATGGTGACGCTGCGGTCTTCGGCGTTCCCCCAGAACAAATCGATGAGCGGCACGCTGAGCGTTGCGAAGAACATGATCACGAGTTGGATCGGTGTGAGGCGGTCCTGGTCTGCCTGTTGCGGGGTGGTCTTGGCGAGTGTGGGGTGTAGCGCTGCAGTAGCGAAACCAACGTAGAAGGTGAGCCAGAATGCATCGATCCACAGGCCGGTCTTGAAGGTTCCGTTGACCAGGTAGATCTGGTACGCCGTATCGGCGATTGCCAGCGCACCGATTGCGCCGACGATGAAGGCGAACGGTGGGTGCTTGAGGTGGACGGTTACGAGCAGTCGAGCAGCCACGGCGAGCAGGGCCACGTCCATGACGGGGTATGCGAGCGATACCGCCAGCGACGCAAAGGATTGTTCGAAGGCGACGACGTCGTCGACGAACAGGACGAACATGATGCCGAACATTGCGACGCCAACCACGGCGCCATCGATGAGGCTCGCACGGCTACGTCCGGGAGCAACTGCACGGACCAGCTTCGTGAGACCGACGATCATCAACGGATACATCGCGAGGTAGAACGGGTCGGCATAATTCGGGAACGGGACATCGACGCCCGCGTTACCGGCTCGAAGTTCGATCACGTAGTAGATCACGTCCGCGGTAAGGAACGAGGCGAGTCCGCCCGCGAACCACAGCCATGGCTTAAGCGTCGAGGGCCGGTTGATCTTGAGTCCGATCAACAACATGACAATGGAGAGCAGTCCCACGCCGTTGTAGAGAACGAGCTTCGATGTTGGCGACTTGTCGAGTACGAAATAGATCCCCGTCAGAGCGGCAGCGACACCGATCCAGACTTTCCACGCCAAACTCATCTGGCTCTTGCCCAGCACATTCATCATGCAGGTCGTATCGGTCCGATGGCCTACTAAATCAAGGCAGCTGCGGTAATTGTGTCGTCCGGCCCACCGGCGGCGCGCACGCTGCGTGGCTTTTTGGCCACCGAGGTCGCGCTACGAGGCGCCCAATCCGACAAAGACCAACGCCGAACTTGCGAGAAAAAGCCCCACAATTTGGGTACGTGAGAGGGACTCGTTGAGGAATACTCGCGCCAGTAGAACGGTCGCAACCGGGTAGAGGGAGACGACGGCGGCTACCCACGTGACGCTGCCATCGGCGAGCGCGAGCAGGTACAAGCTGTTGGCCGAGCAATCGAGAATGCCGGCGAGTCCAAGTGACGGGTAGTCCGACGAGTCGACGCGGGCCCAGTTGCGCTGTGCCGTCAACAGGATGGCCAGAGCTGCGATGGACGCGCCTCGGGCACCGATAAGCGGGTACAAGCCGGCATCGGCGGAGGTTTGTGCAAGCGCCACGAAGAACAGGCCGAAACCCAATCCCGCGACCACTGACAACCGCCTGGTGGAGGCGATCTGTGTCCGGAGCAGGCTTCGTGCACGAGGGTTGAGCGAACGGCTGAGCGCCTGTGCTTCGAGACCGCCGATCGACACGATGATCGTCGCCGGAATCGCGAGCGCCACGCCCACCATCGTCGGGCTGTTCGGAATTTCGCCCATCGCCAGACCGGCCGTGATCGGTACGAGGGAACCAACGAGTCCGGTTACTGCGGCAGCGGTGGACATGGGTCCTTCGGCGAGGGCTCGATAGAAGGTTGTGAGGCCGACCGTGGCACCAACGCCACCGAGTGCACCCCAGAGAAGGTCTGCGATCGTTGGTTCGCCTCCGAACCAGAGAAAGACCAGGGCACCTATCGCGGCGAAAGAAATGACTTGGACGATCAGGGTGACGAGAACAACGTTGTTCTTTTTGGTGGCAATTGCTCCAGAGAAGTCCGAAGCGCCATACGAGATGCCGGAGAATACGGCCAGAAGCACGGCGATCATCAGGCGGCCTCAGGGTTCGAGACGGGGAAGACGTGAACCGGCGGAGGCGTAACGACTTCGGCCGGGATTGGGGGAGGCGTGGGCGTGGCGACAGAACGGCTGGCGGTCGGTGCCGCTCGGCGAGCGGTGATCTTGGGCGACGGGGCGCTCGTGCGTTCGAGGATCTCGCTCGCGTCGACCCTGACCTGAAGAACGCTCGGCGCAGGTCGGTGTCCAATGGCGACGAACGGTCCGAGGACGGGCCCGATCTGGTCCCAGCTATCCCATTCGATAGCGAGCAACTCGAGTACCTCATGGAAGGCAACGGTGCGCACAGCTCGTCCCGATCCGACCTGTTCCTTCATGAGCTCGATGTGGCTGGCCAGTACGGAACGCACGTCGGTTTCACGACGCTGGTTCACGATCAGTCGTTCGTGAGGTGGCACGAGCTGTTTCGTCGTGACGACGAATTGGTCGCGGTCAAGTCCCGAGAGTGCAAGGAGGTCGCCGTCTTCGCCCGTGGTCACGATGATCTGGTTCGAGTCGCGGGTGTACACGTTCGTCACGGCGCCACCCCACTCTTGGAACGCTCCGCGACACGTGAATCCGTAGGAGCGCAACGCGGCGTCGTCGGTCGAATCTGCGTTCGTTTGCGTCGTTGGAACGGTGTCGCCCATGGGATGGGACCACCGAACGAGGTATGCGCTGTTCAGCGGATTGGTTGCCAAGGCCATCGCGAATCGAACGAAGACCGTCAGGATCATCGCCAAGACACCAGCAGTAGCCGCGACGATCGGTTGCGAGCCAGCCAGCACCGAGCCGCCGACCGCAAGCGCGCCGACAACGACAGCCTCGGCGGTCAGCCGGCGTGCGACGCCGATTGCGATCTCGCGCCGAAACCAGCGCACCTGACGGTCCATACTGTTGTCATCGGCTGTTCCGGGGTGGTCCTAAGCAGGGATTCAGGCCCATCTGGCCGTCCATCTCGCGGGTGACAGACCGCCCCGATACGGTAGGCCCGTGCAGGAATTGACCTCAGCGCTAGTACTCGAACGGCTCTGGCTGACCGACTTTCGTTCCCATCGATCGATCGACCTCGAATTTGCCCGTGGTGTGACCGCGCTCATTGGCCCGAACGGTTCGGGAAAGACCAACATTGTCGAGTCGATCGCCTGGCTCACCACGATGCGTTCGTTCCGTGGTGCTCCTACCGACGCGTTGGTGCGACGGGGCGCGGACAAGGCGATTGCTCGGGCGCAACTGCGTAGTGATCAGCGTGAGCTCCTCCTCGAGGCCGAGTTGCCGCGTACAGGCCGAGCTCGTATCCAAATGAATCGTCAGCGGGTCCAACGCACCAAAGACTTGCTCGGCGTGATGTCGGTGACGGTCTTTGCTCCCGACGACCTCGAGATGATCAAGGGAAGCCCCGGCGAACGCCGGACGTATCTCGACCAGGTCGTCGTTGGTCTCCACCCTCGTAACGAGACCATCCGGGCACAGGTCGACAAGGTGTTGAAACAGCGCAATGCGCTTCTCAAGGGCGTTCACGGGCGGCTCGACAACGACGCCGGGTTTACTCTCGATGTTTGGGACACCAAGCTCGCCGAGGCCGGAGATCAGCTCGGAGCGCTCCGCGCTGACGCGGTTGCCCGCCTTACGCCGCTGGTCACCGAGGCGCTCAAGGCGGTCGCTGGCGGCAACCACGACGTACAGCTTCGCTATGTCGCTCCGTGGAACGATGGTGGCCTTCGCGACGCACTAGCCGCAGCCCGAACCGATGATGTACGGCGTGGCGTAACCACCGTTGGTCCTCATCGCGACGAAATCGAGATCTTGCTCAACGACATGCCGGCGCGGACGCATGCATCTCAAGGCGAGCAGCGGTCGCTCGCCCTCGCGCTTCGCCTGGCTGGCCACGAACTTGTTCGGTCGACGACCGGGGTTGCTCCGTTGCTCGTTCTCGACGATGTGTTCTCCGAGCTTGACGATGTCCGGTCAGCGGCGCTCGTGGCGGCGCTACCGAGTGGGCAGACACTGCTCACGAGCGCCATCGACTTGCCGCCAGGTGCGGTAGCGGACGCAACGATCCGGCTCGACGGCGTCCGTCGTGAGAGCATCGAGATCTGATGTCTCGTCCCAATTCTCCGTGGGAAGTTCCCCGGTCGCGGCACTATCGGCGATTTTGGGACGGTCCGCAGACCGTCGGGTCCGGGGTCGAGCGCGTGCTCAAGCATCTCAATGCGCCGAAGGCCGACGTTGTCGAGTCCGTCTTTGCCGACTGGGAACGTCTGGTTGGTGAAGTCATCGCGAAGCACACCCGGCCCCAACGTATTACGAACGGGGTCCTTGTTCTCGAGGTTGATGACCCCGCGTGGGCGAGCGAGATGGAGTGGATGAGCGAAGAACTTTTGCGTCGAATTTCGACGATGGCGGACACGCTGGAGATCACCGAGATCTCGGTCGTTCTCGCTCGCTGAACCGCATTGCGCCAACGGCTCTAGAGGCTTGATTTTTCAACGCAATTTCGTGGGCTAGAGCGGTGCGCAGGAAAGCGTTCAGTGCCCAGTTCCTGTCACTGCTCGGTGGTACAATTACATTGTCGTAATTTTGCCTACGAACGTCGCATTGCGCGGTGCTTCGTCGCCGGATTCGACCGGGCATGCATTCCCGTACGCGCGCATGTCTGTCAGCAGTGAAAGGTCACACATGTCGGATACCGAATCGGGCGAGGAATCGAACTACAGCGCTGAGAACATTACGGTTCTTGAGGGCCTCGAGGCCGTGCGCAAGCGCCCGGGTATGTACATCGGGTCGACGGGCCCACAGGGTCTGCATCACCTCGTCTACGAGGTCGTCGACAATTCGGTCGATGAGGCAATGGCTGGCCATTGTTCGGCTATCGAGGTCATCGTCCACACCGACGACTCCGTCGAGGTGCGCGACGATGGCCGTGGAATCCCTACCGGCGAACACCCGAAGTACGAGGGCATGTCGGCCGCTGAGGTTGTCATGACCGTGCTTCACGCCGGCGGTAAGTTCGGCGGCGGCGGTTACAAAGTCTCCGGTGGCCTGCACGGCGTGGGCATTTCGGTCGTCAATGCGCTTAGCAAGAAGGTCGAAGTACAGATCGACCGTGAAGGCAAGCACCACTACATGGACTTCGCTGACGGCGGCACCGTACAAACCAAGCTCGAGGTCCGCGGCGACTCGCCTGAGGGGTTCACCGGAACCACCGTTCGGTTCTGGCCAGACGACACCATCTTCGAAGAGACCGAATTCCGAGCGCAGACCTTGCTCGACCGGTTCCAGATGATGGCCTTCCTCAACCGAGGTCTCAAGATTCGCTTTCGCGATGAGCGCCGGGCCGAGGTCCACGAAGACGCGAACGACGATGGCTGGATCGAGTTTCACTACGAAGGCGGCATCAGCGACTTTGTCCGCCACGTCAACCAGTCGAAAGAAGCGCTGTTCGCCAAGGTCGGCTACTACGAAGTTGCCGAAGAGACGCAAGAAGTCGAGATCGCGTTCCAGTGGAACACCGGGTTCAACGCCGACGGTCTCCACAGTTTCGCGAACGGCATCACCACCGGCGGCGGCGGTATGCACGAGACCGGTTTCCGGTCGGCGCTAACCCGTACGGTGAACAAGTACGGCAAGGACAAGAACCTGCTCAAAGACACCGAGGACCTCTCCGGTGACGATGTGCGTGAGGGCCTCACCGCCATCATCTCGGTTCGTTTGCAAGATCCTCAGTTCGAAGGCCAGACCAAAGACAAGCTCGGCAATGTGTCGGTGCGCTCGATGGTCGAGAAGGCGACGAACGAAAAGCTCGCTGAATGGCTCGAAGAGAACCCCGCCGAAGCCAAGCTCGTTATCAACAAATCAATCGCTGCTCAGCGAGCCCGTGAGGCCGCACGAGCAGCTCGCGACACGATCCGCAACAAGACGGCGCTCGATGGCGCAGGCATGCCCGAGAAGCTCAAGGACTGCTCCTCAAAGGACCCACGAGAACGAGAGCTGTTCATCGTGGAGGGCGACTCCGCTGGCGGCTCGGCCATTCAGGCTCGCGACCCGCGAACCATGGCGATCCTCCCGATTCGCGGCAAGATCCTCAACGTGGAGCGCGCCCGCCTCGACCGCATGTTGAAGAACCTCGAAGTGCAGACGCTGATCCAGGCGATCGGCGCGGGCATCGGCGACGAGTTCGATATCGACAAGATCCGCTATCACAAGATCATTCTCCTCGCCGACGCCGATGTCGACGGCAGCCACATTCGCACGTTGCTGCTTACGTTCTTCTTTCGTCAGATGCGCGAGCTCGTCGAAAACCAGCACATCTACATTGCGCAGCCGCCGCTGTATTCGACCACGCAGGGCAAGAGCAAGGTGTATCTCAAGGACGATCGTGAAAAGGATGCATGGCTCGAAGATCATCCCAATCACAAGAAGGACTTCCAGCGCCTGAAAGGTCTCGGCGAGATGCAGTGGCAGGAACTCGCTGAGACAACCATGAACCCTGGCGATCGTACGCTGTTGCAGGTGTCGGTCGATCAGGCCGCAATGGCCGACGAAGTCTTCAGCACACTCATGGGCGAGGACGTCGCTCGTCGCAAGCACTTCATCCAGACGAACGCCAAAGACGTTCGCTTCTTGGACATTTAGGAGATACGTATGTCTGACATCACCGACTCCGGAGATGGCGCCCAGTTCGCCATCGAACCAATCGACATTCAAGAGGAGATGGAGCGATCCTTCCTCGATTATGCAATGTCGGTCATCGTGTCTCGGGCGCTTCCCGATGTGCGCGACGGGCTAAAGCCCGTACATCGCCGCATCTTGTGGGCAATGAACGAGCTCAACGCGAACCCGGACCGCCCCACGATGAAATCCGCGCGTGTCACCGGCGAGGTCATGGGCAAGTACCACCCGCACGGCGACTCGGCCATCTACGACTCGCTCGTGCGTATGGCACAGGACTTTTCGTTGCGCCATCGCCTCATCGAGCCACAGGGCAACTTTGGCTACACCCCAGACGACTCGCCGGCCGCTGCCCGATACACGGAGTGTCGTCTCGATCCGCTGGCGTTGCGGCTCTTGGCCGACATCGACGAGAACACCGTCGACTTCATCGACAACTACTCCGGTGAGTTCTCCGAACCAGAAGTTCTTCCATCTCGTTTCCCGAACCTGCTGGTCAACGGCGGTCAAGGTATTGCGGTCGGAATGGCGACCAGCATCCCACCGCACAACCTCGGCGAGGTCATCGATGCCACGTTGCATCTGATCGACAACCCCGACGCGGAACCTGGCGACTTGATGGCCTTTGTGAAGGGTCCCGATTTCCCAACCGGTGGCCTGATCATGGGTCGCGCCGGTATTGCCGATGCGTATCGCACGGGCAAGGGCAGTATCAAGATGCGCGCACGTGCCGAGATCGTCGAAGGAAAGACGAACGACACGATCGTCGTTACCGAGTTGCCGTATCAGGTGAGCCCGAACTCGGTGTTCGCAAAGATCAAGGAGCTTCTCGCCGCCAAGGAGCTCGATGGCATCTCCGACATCAACGACTTCTCGTCGAAGGGCGAGACGCGAATCGAGATCAAGCTGAAGCGCGATGCGCCAGCTCTGGTCGTGCTCAACAACCTCTACAAGCGCACACCGTTGCAGACGTCGTTCTCGATGAACGCGGTGGCCCTCGTCGATGGCGTGCCTCGCACGCTCAACCTTCGTGAGCTGCTTGTTCCCTACATCAAGCACCAGGTCGAGGTCATTACCCGTCGATCCCAGTTCCG
>CALLAA010000048.1 GCA_938002955.1 uncultured Acidimicrobiales bacterium | reverse complement strand
GTCGTTCTTCTCGACGTTCGTTTCGGACTTGTTGAAGGAATCCATCACGTCGACGTCTTTGTCGTCGAGCATGCTGTCTGTGAATCCCGCCAGTGTTTCTTTGTTCATTCCTTTAGCCATTGCTTCATTCCTTCGTTGTGTTGTTTGGTTGGTTGGTATTGCTTTCTGTATTGATGAACTTACGGAGTCTTCCGAAAGCCCGAATCGGGCGAAACCCCGATCTTGCATAGGGGGTATCGGGGATCCGATACCCCCTATGGCGTTCCCTAGGTGGGGTTCTCCCATCCGCTGCCGCCTTCGTTGCCGCACGGGCTCACACCACGGGTGGCACGGTTACCGTGCTCATCGACCGCAATGATCTGCTTGACGCTGCGGCCACTGTTCGGTTGGCCGTTCGACGGATCGGTCGTGTAGCTACCCCGACCCGAGCTCAACGTCGTGTTCGAGCCGTTGACGTTCACGACGACCTCGTAGTGGTGAACCGACGGGTCGTCGCTCCAGGACCAGGTCTCGGTCCAGGTCCACAGGTCATCGACGTAGCGGAAGTTCGAGAAGCGGCAGCTCACACCCGATGGTGCATCTGGGCCGCCGGCGTCGTAGGCCGGGCAGGCTGGAACATTCGCTGGAGACCAGTTGCCATCCTTGACCGCAATGATGCGGGTGACGACCCGGGTCGTTTGGTAGGCGGCCGGCTGGCGTCCAACCGATGTGGTCGATCCGCCAGAGAACTCGATGACGTAGTCATCCACCCAGGCTGGCAGTGTGCTCCAGCTCCAGGACCATTCCGATTCGCCAAGCGTGGTGCACGTGATGTGCTCGGGCACGAGCTTCGGGTCGATGACGTTGACCTTGTTGACCGTGATAGTGCGAGTAGCGGTATCGGAACCGCCATCGCCGGTTGCGGTCAACCGGACGGTGAACGTGCCATCGCTCGAGAACGTGTGGCTTGGAGATGTATGTGAGCTGGTGCCGCCGTCACCGAAGTTCCAGGCGTAGCTCGACGCATGCTCAGAACAGTTGCTGAACGAGACCGAGTCGCCGGCATCGATGTTTGTGGTGCTTGCGGTGAAGCACGCCTCTGGTGGGGTGGTCGGTGCGGTGACGGTGATGGTGCGGGTGGCCGTATCGGTGCCACCAGGACCCGTCGCCGTCAACCGAACCGTCTTCGAACCAGTCGTCGTCCATGACTTCGACGGACTCGCCAACGTGCTCGACGTCCCATCACCAAAGCTCCAGCTATACGACGTCGCATCGCTCGAACAGTTGCTAAGCGATACCTTCTCATCCGTCTCGACCGAGGTGGGGTTCGCCGAGAAGCAGGCCGTTGGCTCGACCGGTGGAGGTGGGGTGTCGCTGACCGTGACGGCCGCGGTGTGGGTGTCGGACCCGCCAGGACCCGTCGCCGTCAACCGAACCGTCTTCGAACCAGCGGTCGACCACGACTTGCTGGGACTCGCTGATGCACTCGTCGTCCCGTCACCAAAGCTCCAGCTATACGACGTCGCGTCGCTCGAACAGTTCGTGAACGATACGGCGTCGCCAACCTCAACCGACGACTTGCTCACGGAGAAGCAGGCGTCAGCGGGATCCGGCTCGGGCGGGATGATCTCGACAGGTTCTTCACCTCCACCGGTGGCGCTTTCGCCGCCGGTGTCATCGGTGCCGCCAGTTTCGGTTCCGTCGTCGCCGTCACCGTCGCCGGTGCTGGACTCGGCGTCGTCGGTGCCGCCATTTGGACTATCTCCAGTCGCGGCATTGTCGCCATCGCCGTCGGTATCGCCGCCGGTCTCGGAGCCCTCGGTTGATGCATCGGCGGGAAGTCCGTCAGTCGAACCTGCGCCTTCGTCGGCCGTGAGGCTCTCGCCCTCGACCTCGGTTCCGATGGACGTCGTCGTGACATCGTCACCGGTTGCCAGCGGTGTGGTGTCGTCGCCTTGCTGGGTGAAGGCGAACGCGGCACCGCCCAAACCAATGAGCAGCACGAAGGCTGCAGCGGCGAGGAGCAGGACAGGCTTCTTCTTCTCGTCGTCTTCGGACGGAGCCAGCGGAGTGAACTCGGGGATCGTCAGATCGCGCCGCGGGATGGCCACGGTTACTGGACCGGCCGCTGCAGCTCCACCGGCATCGATCGTTGCGGTGCGCAAGAGGTTCGCAAATTCAGCCGCGGACTCTGGACGCTCGGACGGCTCCTTCGCCATCGAACGGGTCACGACCGCCGCGATCGGGCCGGGAATGCCAGCATCGGAAAGAGGGGCCGGCTCCTCGCTCATCACCCGCATCATCACCGCGGCATCGGTGTCGTTTTCACCGGTCAAGAACGGCGCGTTTCCGGTGAGTAGGGCGGCGAGGGTGGCGCCCAGGCCATACACATCGCTCGCCTCGGTCGCTTCAACAGCCTTGAACCGTTCAGGCGGCATGAACGACGGTGTACCGAGCGCCTTGGACGACTTCGACACGTTCGAGTCCAACAACTTCGCAATACCGAAATCGGCAACCCGCGGAACGCCAGCGGTGTCGAGGAGGATATTGCCGGGCTTGAGATCTCGATGGAGGATCTTTTGGCTATGTGCGAACTCGATGGTGTCGGCCACTTCGGCGATCAACTGTGTAGCGGTCTCCCAATGCAAGGCACCTTCGCTGTCGATTCGGTCCTGTAGCGACCCTTCCATCAGCGGCATGAGGAAGTACGGCTCGTTGCGATCGGTGACGCCAGCATCGACCACGTGCACGATGCCATCGTGGGTAGACAGCAGGTTGAGCGTCTCACGCTCGCGTTGGAAGCGCTCGCGCTCCTTGGCCGAGTCTGCGCTCGCACGCAGCAACTTGACCGCGACCTCTTGGCCGCTGCCGACGACTCTCGCGGCGAATACGTTCGCGGAACCTCCCGCCCCGACGTACACCGCCGGTGAGAGACCCTCCACTCCTAGGTCAACCGTGTCTTCCATGTCCTCGCCCTTTCCCGCATTGCATCGGTTTCGATCTCGGCGCCCACCGCACCACTCATTCAGCCAGGGCTGAAAGAAGGGCGCTAACTACTAGACGCCAACTGAAAAGAAACCTACGTCACACATAGTGGAGTACACATCGGGAAAACGCCCGATTGGGGCACTATTGATAGGGGATTTGCCGGTCCGGCCGCGCAGGGCGCGAGCCGCGCTACGGAACGGGCTTTGTCGTTGGAACCCGGCCAGCGGGAAGTGTGGTCGGGATGAAGTTGACACCCGACCCACCGGCCTGCACGAGCTGAAAGACACCGTCTTCAGGCGTAGCGACAACGACCGATCGTGCGTCCGACGACGTCGTGCCAGCATCGATGACCCGGACGGCACCGCGGCTTCCGCTCTCGTTGCCCTTGACGCTCACACCAACCGATGCGACGCGACCAGGCCCGAACGAGACGACGAGGCCATCGTGCTCTGCCACACCTTCGACGCCGACCGAACAGTTCCCGCTCTCGAGAAACGCCCATTCTGCGGTGTGCGGATCGATACCGAAGAGTACGACGGGAATGTCGGGATGGAAGTGAACAAATTCATAGAGCATCGACCGCAGCAACGCTTTGCCGTCGCGTGCCGAAATCGCGATTGCGGTGACCGAATCCAGCACCGGCAGCGAGATCGGCACCCATGGGTCGATGGCGTAAGGAACGAGCTGACCCTCTGCCTGGTCCCGGTCGGCTCCCCGCAGCTTGGACGGCGGCGCCAGGTCGAGCAACGTCGCACTCGGTCCATGCCCGAGCGTCACCGACCCGAAGTACTCGTCCTCTTCGTTTCTCGGAAACACTCGCTCAGGAGCGTGCTCGAACCAGGCCAGCGTGCGCGGACCATTGGGCCGGAACACCCGCCGTGCCCGTCGAACCTGAGCAACGGTGCTATCGAGCTCACTCATCAACGGCTGGAACGACTCGAGCCACGCACGGCCAGCCTTACCCCTCCCGAAGCGAGCAGCGAGTCCCGACTCACTCTCCATCGGCGGCATCGACCAGCTGCTCGCGATCATCTCCGGCGCAGGTGGGCTAAAGAATGGCGCTTCGAGAAGCAAGAGCGTCGAGCCGACCTCGATGATCGCGCCCGGTTCGAGCATGACCGGCTGGTGGATCTGCACGCCGTCGATCCACGTGCCGTTGGTCGAGCCAAGATCTGTGGCCTTCACCCCATCGGCTGTCTTTACGACCTCGACGTGTTTGCGCGACACCCGCTGATCGTTCAGCCCGATATTCGACACGCTCGCGACTCGACCAATAACCGTCGGCGTGTTCGATAGCGGTATGGCGGTGCCTGACATTGGTCCGTTTAGTGCGAGCAGGTACCGATCTTCGACCGCCTGCTGGAAGTCGCCGACAGCCACCGTCATCGGCGGCAGCACCGTCGGCTCGCTCACCGTGTCGAGGCGTGCAATCGCATCCATGGTTAGCGGTGCGGTCGATGCCGTCGCCGGCGCCGCCACGGGGCGGGTCGCATTTGCTGCTCCCAACGCAACAGCTTGCTTTGGATGGGTGTCGACGAGCACGGGAACGCCCAGCCGCTCTCCCAGGCGGGTGGCAACCAAGGGCACGCGCGACGACCCGCCCACGAGCAGCACCGAATCAGCATCGGTACCACCGGATAGGCCGGCGCTGTTGAGTGACCGTTCGAGAGCGTCGACCGTCTGCTCGACCAGATCGTCGATGCGATCTTCGAACTCGGAACGTTGTACAACAACCCGATCGGTGCTCCCGGGAAGAACGACGGGAACGATCGCCGAATGTTCCTGAGAGAGCACCTCTTTAGCAAGCGTGCACTCCTCGCGGAGTCGAGCCAACGCAATCTTGGTCTGCTCATCGGTCGGGTCGAGTCCGGCGAGCGCGTCAGCCGCGTTCTCGGTGACGATACCCAGGACGGCCAGATCGAAATCGATGCCGCCCAGGAACCCAAGCCCTTCTGGTTCACCCCGAATCCGGTAGTTCAAATTTTGCAGCTCGAGGACCGCAGCATCAAACGTGCCACCACCGAGGTCATAGACGGCTACGAGGGCGCCTTCGCGCACGGGTTCGTTCTTCGATGCCTGCCGGTCGTGATAGTTGATTGCCGCCGCCACCGGTTCGGTGATGAACGTGGCCTTCGCCAACCCGATCGAATTCACCATGTCGCGAAGCAAATCGAGTCGATGCTCTCGCCACGTCGCCGGATGGGTCAACACGATCTCCGACGCAGTGCCGCCCATCTCGGCCTCGACCCGATCGACAACCGCCCGCAACAAGAGTCCGGTCAACGCTTCAGGCATCCACGGGTCACCGTCGACGATCATCGGCGTCGGGTCGCCGAACCGACGCTTGAATTCACGCGCCACACGGTCGGGTTCGGTGGCGCCTACCGTCAATGCGCTGGAGCCGACGAGCGCATCGGACCCAGCCCGCGGCGGAACGACGACCGACGGAATCGCATACCGATCGTGCGCCAGGCTCACGACGCGCGAGGTCGTTCCATCGGACACCGCCGCCGCGGTGTAGGTCGTTCCAAGATCCACGCCAAGTGAGTACGTCACATCGCCAACATAGATCGCCGAGCACAGCCATCGCACAGCCGACGAGCACGACTGGATCTGACCCATTGTTCTGGGGGTTCGGATCCGAATAGGTTTGCAGCTATGGCGAACAAGACCGTCCCGACCGAGATCGATCCAACAGACTTCGTCGCATCGGTGGAGCACGATGTTCGCCGCGGCGACGCCGAGGTGCTCCTCGAACTGATGGAACGGGTCAGCGGATGCCCGCCGAAGATGTGGGGCCCGTCGATCGTTGGCTACGACGAATACCACTACGTCTATGACACCGGACGTGAAGGCGACTTCATGAAAGTTGGTTTCTCGCCGCGCAAGGCCAACATGGTGCTCTATCTGTTACCCGGCTACGACGAGGCCGGAGAAATGCTCGATCGCCTCGGCAAACACAAGATCGGCAAGAGCTGTCTCTACATCAACAAGCTTGCCGACGTGGATCTCGCGGTGCTCGAGGAACTGATCGTCGCAGCGCTTGCACACTTCGACAGCGAATAATCGCCGCTAGCTGTCGCAGGAGATAAGCGTCGCTGGCACCCCGCCCGAGACGACGCACTCATCGGCCCCGGCGCCGCCACGAACAACATCCCCCGCGCCGGTAATGATCAGATCGTTTCCGTTGCCACCATGGAGGTCGTCGATCGCGCCGCCGCCTTCGATCCGGTCCCGGTCGCCGCCGCCTCGCATCCAATCGCGGCCTTCGTAGCCATACATCTGGTCATTGCCAAGGCCGCCCTGCATCCGATCCCAACGGCTCGTGCCCAAGATGATGTCGTTGCCTTGACCACCGAAGTATCGGCCACCGGCGGTATCGACCCGTGAATTCTCGTCCATCCCGAAAATGTCGTCGTCGCCTTGGGCGCCGTAGATCACATCGAACCCGTCGCCACCCATAATCGTGTCGTTACCTATACCGCCACACAAGATGTCGTCGCCACCCATACCGCGAATGACGTCGTTGCCCTGCAGGCCGGCAATCACATCTACCCCCGGCGTTCCGACGAGCAGGTCATTGCCGATCGTGCCGATGATCGTTGCATCGAACCCGCCGCACAAGGCACTCTCTGGACCCGGTGGCAGACCGTTGGTCGACGTCAGCTGCTCGAAGTCGTTCGGAAAGTCCTCATTGAAGGTCACCCCGTCGATCACGATGTCGAGTTCGGGAAGGTCGAGATGCAAGTGGGGACCCGTCGAGAACTGCAGGCACGCATCGCCCTGGACGCCATCGATGCGATCGGGGAACATACGCCCGATCACGTCGCCTCGTTCCACACGGGTCCAGTCGGTCGACATCCACGACGGCAGCGACGCGGCTTCGAGGTGCACATAAACGAAGTCGCCGGTGTAGCCGTCGGCCTGGAACACAAGAATCGACGAGCCGGACCGGTGGGTGCAGGCAAGACGCACACGCCCACTGCCGATCGCAAGGATCTCCGGGTTGGGTTCGTTGGGCACCACCGTCATGTCGAAGGCGATCGCGCCGTTGGTCGGATGTGGCGTGTCGCCGAAGTACGTCTCATCAAAGTTGATCTGCGCGGCACCTGCACGAAAGGGCATCTTGAGCTGCTGGGTTTGACCGCCCGCCTGTGCAGGCAGGCCAGCAACGGTGAGGAACGCGAACGCCAAGACAATGAGGAGTCGACTGTGCCGAATCCCACCAATTCGATCGAGCATTGCAATCCCTTCCAGCCGTCAGGCCGATACCGAGCGCGCCTATACACAGTAGTGACTTCGTCTGGGAGGACTCGGCACCTCTAGCAATTCAGTGCGTAGTCTCAGAACATGACAACCGTCCCTGAGTCCTTCACCGCCCTCGTCCAAACCCAAGATGGCTACACCAGCACTCCGGTTGGACACATCCATTACGACTCGTTCGACGACTATCTCGAGCTTCGCGAGCTACCGGTTCCCGATCTCGATTCCGCTCAGGTACTGGTCGAGATGTCGATGGCTGCCATCAACCCCTCCGATCTGCACTTTCTCAAGGGCGAGTACGGTCAGCCCCGCCAGATGGGCAAGGCTGCTGGCTTCGAGGGCGTCGGCACCGTGATTGCGTCGGGCGGCGATGCATATGCCGAGTCCTTGGTGGGCCAGCGAGTCAGCTTCGTGGCCTCCCCGACCGGGTCGGGAACATGGGCAACCCACGCCGTGGCTGACGCCATGTTGTGTATTCCAATGCCCGACACCGTGACCGACCCGAACGCAGCGGGGTTCATCGTCAATCCGCTCACCGCGGCGGCGATGTTCAAACAAGCTCAAGACGCTGGCTCTCCCGCCGTCGTACTGACAGCTGGCGCAAGCCAGGTGTCGAAGTTCATCATCGCCCTCGCGCGCGACGCGGGCATGGCGTCGATCGCAATCGTGCGCCGCGACGTTCACAACGACACCCTGACCGAACTGGGCGCGACCGAGATCCTGAACCAAAACGATGACGATTTCGCCGACAAGCTCAAGGCGGCGATGAAGACCCATAAGCCCGAGATGTTTATCGACGCAGTCGTCGATAAGACGTCAACACAGATCTTTAACGCGATGGGCCGCAAGAGCACCTGGCTGATCTACGGGTCGCTCAGTCCAGAAACTCCGCCGTTGTCCAACCCCGGTGAGCTCATCTTCATGCACAAGGAGATCCGTGGATTCTGGCTGACCCCGTGGATGACGGGCGCGAGCATGGAAGAGAAGCTCGGCGTTTTTGCCGAGGTTCAGGCTCGCTTCGGTGATGGCCGTTGGTCGACCGACGTCGGTGCGACCGTCGAGCTCAACCGGGTTATGGAAGACCTCGCCGGGGTACTCCAAGACCCCCGCGGCAAAGTATTCATCACGCCGTAGCCCGATCGTGGCTCGACGCGTCTAGGCCATTCGTCCCGTCGTATAGGTCGAATGGCCGTTGGGCTGAGACGCTCGTATGTCGATAGAGAGACATGGCGAAAAGTGCGGCGGAAAACATCCATCAGATCCGGACAGCGGTTGGGCGAGGCGACGCGCAAACGGCGTGGTCCTTGATCGAACCGATCCTTCGGTTTCCCAACAGTCAAGCGCACTCGGTTGACGAGCTAGCGGCGACGTGGGCGTTCTTTGAAAAGGCGGTGAAGGGCCTCGGTATGGACTCCCTTGGACCGCTGATCAACGCGTCCCGGAACGACCCGGACAATACCGAATCCTTGCTCGCGCTCGGGCGCGAGCTTTTGGCCCATGGTCTCGGGCCGGTCGCGGCGACCCCGCTGATGCACGCGAGCCGTTCGATCGGCCGTCATTCGCTGCTGATCGATGATGTGAAGACCGCACTCGCTGAGGCACTAGAGACAACAACAGCCTCCTCGTAACACGACTGTCTTGCCCTCGAGGCGGCGGTCAGTCGGGCAGCTTTACCATGTAGGTCGCGGTTCCCGATGCGACGTGTCGGCCTTCGGCGTCGACGACCTCGACGCGGGTGAACACCACCGACTTACCCCGCTTGACAATCCACCCCTCGGCGACGGCATCGCTCGTGAGGGGGCGATGGTATTGCACGTGCAACTCGATCGTTGACCACAACGATCCTTCGGGAAGTCCGGCACCGATCGCCGGGACGACGACGGTGTCGATCAACGTGGCCACCGCTCCTCCATGGACGAGACCGGCCGCTTGCAGGTTCTGCTCGCGAAATGGCATGCGCATGCGGGCATAGTCCTGGCGGAGCTCGTCCATTTCGAGCCCGGCAACGTTCACGAAGTAGGTCTTGCCTTCCCAATGCGGGAAGAACGCCCAACGCGCGGCGGTCTCCTCGTCGAGTGGGTCGAATTGGTCTGCACGTGTCACCCGCTGGATCGTACTCCTGGCGGACCGGCGAGCACTCACTCGTCAGGCAACATCGGAACGCTCATGCCCATGTCCTTACCCACGTGAGCGACTCGGCCAATCGCCGCCGAACCAAACCGATCGCGCACGTCATCGAGCGCGGAGTCGAGGGCGGTTCCATCTGCGAAGTCGAGCTCGCCGAACGGCAATGCCATCTGCACGGCATCAGCATTGTGCAGGTTGGTGATCGAGAGTCCGAGCAAGGTGAGCCCGTCGGCGGCGATCGTGGACGCCATGTCGTCGAGCAGCTGGTCGCACGCACGCAAGATGACACTCGTGTCATCGGTTGCTTGCGGAAGGGTGTGGGACCGGGTTGCCCGCGTGAAGTCGTTGAAGCGAAAGCGCATGACGACGGTGCGACCAACCCGTCGAGATGTACGCATGCGATGAGCGACGCGGTCGACAATCCCCCGAAGGATGCCGCGGAGCTCGGCTTGGGATCGCTTTCCGCGCCCGAGGGCACGTTGTGAGCCAATCGACGATCGTCGCTTTCCGACGACTACCGGCCGCGGGTCGCGGTTGTGTGCCAGCGAGTGGAGCTTTCGTCCTTGGGCAACACCGACACATTCGATCAGCTCATCGATGTGCATATCCGCAACCTGACCGACCTGCTCGACTCCCACGGCGCGAAGTTTGGCCGCAGTTACCTGACCAACACCCCAGAGGCGTTCGACGGGGAGCGGCCGCAGAAAGGCAAGTTCGTGATCGGGGTCGACGACCACGAGTCCGTCCGGCTTGCCGACTCCGCTGGCGACTTTGGCCAGGAATTTCGTTCGAGCGATTCCGACGGTGAGGTTGAGGCCCACCTCGTCGGCGACCCTCGATCGGAGGTTGGCAGCGACTATGGATGGTGGCCCCGCGATTCGCCCAAGTCCGGAGACATCGAGAAACGCTTCGTCGATCGAGATCCCCTCGACCAGCGGCGTGGTGTCGTGAAAGACATCGAAAACGGCCTTGCTCGCGGTGGAGTATGCGTCCATTCGCGGCGAGACAAGGATCGCGTCAGGGCACAACCGAAGCGCTTGACGATGGTTCATTGGGGTCCGCACTCCGCATGCCTTGGCCTCGTAACTCGCTGCGAGCACCACCCCGCCACCGACCAAGATTGGCTTGCCGCGCAGCGTTGGATCGTCGCGTTGCTCGACCGACGCATAGAACGAATCGAGATCGGCGTGAAGGATTGCGGCAGATTCGGACACGAACATATGTTCGCATCCCCTCCCCCAGCATTGCAAGAGATTGCTCTACAGAATCAGTACGGCTGCGCAGAGTGGTGATGTAAGTTCATGTCGCCACAAGCCGCGGGTGCGTGGCATTCCATTAGGGGGAACATATGAATATCGGTAAGAAACTTGCAGCCGTCGCGACCGTTGTCGCCGTCCTGTCGGCGGCCGGCATCGCCGGAGCGACGGTAAATTCCATTCTCGTGCGAGCCGGCGGGCACCAACCCGGAGTCGTGAAATGCCCAGGGGGGATGACCCGCCTTGGCCACGAATTCAACGAGGACATTTCGATCTTCCCCGGAGATCCAGCGGTACACATCGACCTCGAGTACACCGTCGCCGCCGACTTCTTCCGCGTCGAAGACATCGACCTCGGTTCACACGCAGGCACACATCTCGACGCACCGAAGCACTTCATCGAAGGTGGCCGTGGCATCGATGATCTTCGCGCTGATGAGTTCGTGTGGCCGGCCTACAAGATGGACGTACGGGGGATGACCTTTGAGAACAACATGATTCAAGAGGCCGACATTCGCGCCTACGAGCGCGAGCACGGACGGATCAAGCCTGGCTCACTCGTCGTCTTGCGGACCGGTGCCGAGGAGTTCTTTGGCGCAGAGAGCGTGGTGACCGACAGCGATGGCAACGCCGACAACGTCGATGACATCTTCGACTTCCGCAACGCTGGCTTCTCCGGAGAAGCCGTGCAGTTCATGTTCGATAAGCGCCGGATCGACGGCGTCGGCTCCGATGCCTATGGCCCCGATGCGTTTGGTGACCTGAACTTCTCGGCGACGTACACGACGCTGGCAAACGATGGCGTTGCGCTGGTAGCGATCGCAAACCTCGACTCGGTGAGCGTCCGCAACGACGTCATCATGGCGCCGACCGTCGCGCTGTCGGATGGCTCGGGCTACAGCACCGACCCAATCGCGTGTCATGGATCGGGCCGGTAACGCATAGCAAATTCACTACGGAACGACCGAAACCCCGGGCCGTGTTGCCCGGGGTTTCGTCGTTGTTGGGTTCGTTGTGTTGCAAAGCAATTACAGACGGCTGAAACGCTAAAGATTTTTGCTGCAACGTCCCGAATCAGGGATGTGCTCGCAACAGAAACCACCGCAGAAACGCTCCGGCCACCTCACGAGATCGACGCCGAACTTGCTGACGTTCTGTACGGGCAGCGCGGCCATGAGCTCATCACGTTTTTCTATCGACGAACCCGAAACGCCGATGCGGCGACCGAACTACTCGCCGAGACCTTCGCGAACGCTGCGGTGCATCGCCGCAACGATGCGACACTCTCGCCACACGATGGCGAATGGTTGCGCAATATCGCAAAGCTCGAACTCTCCCGTTACTTTCGGCGACTTCGAGTCGACCTCACGGCAGTGACGCGACTCACCATGACGGTGCCGCGACTCACCGAGTCTGAAGTGGCGATGTTGCACGAAGCAACGGTGTCGCAACCCAATGCTCGCCTCGGGGTTATGTCGGCGTAGCGCTTATTCGTCCCGGCTCGACGGCCCTTCGTCGCGAAGTGTCGTCAACTCGGTCATCGCAGCACGGAGGCGGTCGATCCACTCCGATTCGTTGTCCGCGACGAGGCGGACACACCAGGCGAGGGCTTCGCTGCGAGACCGAGCGACGCCGGCGTCGATAAGCGTGTCGAGTACGTGACGTTCCTCGAAGTGCAATCGGCTCATGACCGGCACGCTGCTTCGGGTGAACGAATGCACCTCATCGTCGCATGACGCTTCCCAAGAGACGTTGCGGAAGAACGTCTGCTCGGCACGCTGGGCAATGCTGATGCGATCTTCTCGGGTGGACTCACGAAACGCCTCGATGCGTGCGCGTGCGGCGAGCGCGGGGTCGTCACCGTCGGCCACCTTCGGCGTTGCGAGGTTGCCGCGCACGATGATCTCGTCACGATCGACGACGACGTCGACCGCATCGGTGAACCAGTCGTCGGGTATCGAGCCGGCGAACCACGCACGGAGCTCTTCAGCACTCACGGGAGGTGGTGCTGGTTGTCGGCGGCCGCGTCCCTTGGGTCCGCGGCCGGGTCCTGATTGTTTGGGCATGTGTGAAAGTGTAATCATGATTACACCGCAACGCTGTATTCGAGATCCTATTCCCGAGACCGCAAGAAATTCTCGAGCCAGGTCGTGACGAGGGCCCACGTGTCACCATCGGTTCGGATCATCGAGAGGTGCGACGCGGAATCGACCCGCACCTCCACGAGCTGATCGCTCTGTACGCCAGCGGAATACTCGGCAGGAACCGAATCGTCGCGCGCGCTCACGATCACGACCGCTGGCACTGCACCGAGGTCACCGACTTGGGCGTGAGCGAATCGTTCCGGCACCTCGGCGAGTCCCCCTCCGAGTAGGTCAGCAACGGCCCCGTTCCCGAGACCCTTCTCGTCGGCAAGCTCCAGATCGACGACCGGCGCGAGCGCGATCACACCAGCGATATCGGTCGCCAGTTGCGCTCCCGCCCATAGGGCAAGGTGACCACCAGCGGAATGACCAACCACGATCGGCCCCGATGCGTCGATCCCGTACTCGTCTTCGAGGTCGTCGAGGGCCGCGAGCGACTGCACCACATGGTCGAACGTGTGCGGCCAGCCGCCGAAGCGTTCGCCAGTACGCCCGTACTCGACGTTCCACACCGCATACCCCGCATCGACCAGCGCGTCGGCCATCGGCGTCATGAGGTTGAGGTCTCCTCCGCTGCGCCGCCAAAAGCCACCGTGGTACAACACGACCACCGGTGGCTTCGTCGCCGACTCGGGCACAGACAGCCGACCAAACGCGCTCGGCGCGTCGCCGTACGGGACAAGAATGTCCACGCGTACGGCGACGGCTCGATTCGACGGTTCGTTCGATGCCGCCGACCCATACGCCGCAAGAAATACGGCGATACAGGCGGCGACGATTGCGGCGGCTGCGGTTGCCGCCGGCTTGCTCAGCGGATTCCTGCCTCGGTCAACGTCGCAGCGTCGATTCCCATCTGCTTAAAGGCAGCCTTTTGCAGACCCTTTGACTCGGCATAGCGGCCAGCCGCTTCGATAAAGGCTGCCCGAAGTGCCGTTCCGTCGACCTTTTGCTCCATCGAGGCGAGCTCAGACTCGAGGTCGGATTGCTCTTGGTACATGTTGAGACGAGCGAGCGGTGACGCGTTTTCCAATTCTTCGGTAATTGCCGCCAGGCGCGACTTGATGCTCTCTTCGGTACGGCGTCGACCACGCTTTGGTCGATTGTTCTCCAGGTATTCAAGGTAGGCCTTTACCGCGCGAGCATCCGAGCGTCCTTGTGCGAGTTTTGCTTTATGTGAAGCATCCATTTGACAGTCCTTATCGTGGTCAATCCCGCAATAGATCCTAAGCCCTTTGCCGACCAAGTGTCGATCGTCATTCGCCGACCGATCGGTCAAACTCAGCGCTCTAGCAACCGCTCTAGCAAGATTGCCAAGAATCTGCGCAGCGGATTCAGCAACACGAACAGCGATAGGCCAAAGTGTCGTGGTGAACGAGCGCTTTGAGGAGTTCGATAGGCCAACGTGGGCGGCGCTTCGAGAGTCGACCCCGATGACCCTCTCGAACGACGAGCTCGTGGCGATCCGTGGCATTAACGAGCGCCTCGACACCGACGAGGTCGAAGACGTGTATCTGCCGCTGTCGCGGCTGCTCAATTTGCACATCACGGCCATCCAGCAACTGGCTGCCGTGACCGATACGTTTCTCACGACCGAACCGGCCCCAGTCCCCTACATCATTGGTCTTGGCGGCTCTGTTGCCGTTGGAAAGAGCACCACGGCTCGAGTGCTACAGACCCTGCTGTCACGGTGGCCGGACCACCCCAACGTCGGACTGATCACGACCGATGGGTTCCTCTATCCCAACGCCGAACTCGAGCGTCGCGGACTCATGCGCCGAAAGGGTTTTCCCGAGAGTTACGACACCGCTGCGCTCCTCGATGTCATGCGAGCCGTGAAATCCGGGGACCCAGACGTGGTCGCACCCGTGTACTCACACCTGAGCTACGACATCGTTCCCGACCAACACATCACCATTCGCCAGCCTGACGTGCTGATCGTCGAGGGACTGAATGTGTTGCAAGGAAACCAAGGATCATCGAGTCTTGTCGTCTCGGACTTCTTTGACTTCTCGATTTATGTCGATGCTGAGGAAGCGATCATTAAGCAATGGTATGTCGATCGCTTTCTCGCATTGCGAGACTCGGTCTTTGCGAATCCCGATTCCTATTTCCGTCACTACTCGGGACTAAATACCGAAGAAGCTACTACGGTTGCAACCGAGCTTTGGGATGGCATCAATGCACCAAACCTCGAACAAAACATCGCCCCCACCAGACAACGAGCGAACTGCATTCTCACCAAAGGTGAGAACCACCGAGTCGAATGGGTCTCGCTACAGAAGTAGCAACTACCGCTTGGCTGGCAAGGCAAAGAGCAACGACGACAACCACAACTCTTCGTTTGGGTTGCGGGTCAATGCATCAGCGGCTTCCCGCAACGTATCGAAGACGGCGAGATCGGTGTGTGGGTCGGTGAGACCCTCCCGGTAGCGACGTGCGAGTGTCGCGAGCCCCATTCGCCATTCGTCGGTTCGGTGGAGGCGGGCCTCGCGCTTGTGGCGAGTCTCCATGGCGCGCCGGCCAGAACCACGAGTTCCGGTGAGTTCCTCGGTCTCGTCCATCGTCTCGGACTCCGCTGCATGACGGGCGTCGAGCGGAGCTTGTGCATCGTCGATAGCCGAACGTATCTCTTCGACGATCTGACCCACCGTGTAGCCAGTGCCATCGAGCCTCGACGGAAGGCTTGACCACAGGTCCTGGCGCAGACCAAAGGCATCATCGGAAACGAGCAGCTCGGCCCGACCAACATCGCCACCGGATCCGCGACCCGCCGACTCGGCAATCGCCGGGTCGACGCCGCGTGCGACGAGCGCTTCGGTGATCGCCTCGATACTGACCGCTGGGAAGTCGATCGTCGTCGACCGGGACGCGATGGTGATGTGCTCGGGCGGGACGTGCTCGGTCAACAAAATGAAGACCGTCGATGGGTTTGGTTCCTCGATCGGTTTCAGGAGCTTGGCCGCTGCTTCTGCGGTCGCATCATGGAAGCGATCGATAAGAATCACCTTGCGACCTGCCTCGGTGGGAGCTCGTGACGCCGCGATCACCACCGCGTCAGCCTCGTCGATTCGAAACGAGGTCCCCTCGGGCTCAAAGACCACAAGGTCGGGGTGTTCCTCACGAGCGGCCAACGTCCGATTTCGCTCGCGGTCCGCATCGTCACCGACGAGCTCACCCGCCATGCGCGCTGCCGCTCTGCGGCGGCCGGACCCCCGAGGACCGAGGAACAAATAGGCATGCACCGGCTCTTGCACCGCAGCGCGCAGCTGTTCTATGACGCGCTGCTGGCCAATGACGTCGTCGAACGGATCGCTCATCTACAACCCCAGCCGTGCGCCGAGCGCTGCATCCACACGGTCGCCGACTTCGTCGATGGTTCCGTTCGCGTCGATGACGACCCACCCCTCGGGGTCGGCGGCGGCCAACATGCGATACGTGTCGACGACCTGTTCGCCAAGGGCGGCGCCAGCATTTTCGATCCTGTCGAGGTCCGAGCCGAGCCGATCGCGAGCGGCCATTGGGTCCGCGTCAAGAAATACGGTCAGATCGGGCATCAGACCGTCGGTCGCGAAGCGGTTGAGTTCGGCAATCACATCGACGCCGAGCCCACGACCGACACCTTGATACGCAAGCGACGATGCAACATAGCGATCGCTGACAACGTGGCGGCCTGCCCGGAGCGACGGTTCGATCAGCTCGTCGACGTGTTGGGCGCGTGCTGCCGCCATGAGCAGCGCCTCGGTTCGATCAGCCAGTTCGGTGTGATCGGGATCGAGCACGAGTGAACGAATCAGATCGCCGATCGGTGTGCCGCCAGGCTCCCGAGTAAACACGGCGTCGAGGCGTGTGGCCAGGCGTTGTGCCTGCGTGGACTTTCCCGATCCATCGCCACCTTCGAACACGATCAGTGTTCCGCGAGACGCGTCGCGCTCGGGAGAGGTGTGGTTGGTCATCGGCACCCAAAGAAACTACCAACGGAAGCCGCGACCACGAACGTCGGACGTCACCTCTGCAGCAACTTGCCAGCATCAGCGCGGATAGCCTGCCGATATGGAATCGGGTCCCGTGAGCGACGAAGAGGACGATACCTCGCGCGCTGCTCATGCCTGGAGACCCACGGGCATGCCCGCCATTGGCGAGCTCGACTACATCGGAAGCGCGGTTCGGCGCGCCCTTCTGCTCGCCGTATCGATCCTGATCATCTTCCTCATCGCGCCGCAGCTGTTCGATCGACTGCTCGAGGTCGTCAGTGAGTCCGACCGCCTCCGAACGATCCGGCCATGGTGGTTCGTGCTGATGGTCGTGGCTGAAATTCTGAGCTTCACCTGCTTGTGGTGGCTTATCCGCCTGCTGCTTCCAAAGGTCTCCTGGTTCGTGGCCGCCACCAGCCAACTCACGTCAAACTCCGTGAGCCGCGTCGTCCCTGGGGGCGGCGGAGCCGCTGCTGGCGGGGCCACCTTGTACCGGATGCTCGCGGTAAGCGGCACCCACCCCACCCAGGCAGGGGGCGCTCTGGCAGCGATGTCCCTGCTCTCCACCGCCGCGCTCGCCGCGATCCCGGCCATCGGTGTCACGATCGCGCTATTTGGCTCACCAATTCCCGAGGGCATCTCACCGATCGCGATCGCATCGGGAGTTCTCTGCGTTCTCCTACTCGCCGTCGGCGCGCTTGCGCTTCGCACCACGACCCCGCTCCTCGCTGCAGGTCGCGGTATCGACCGCGTGCTCCGCTTTGCCGGACGGATCTTTCGCAAAGGCTGGCACGTAGACGCCAAGACGCTGGTCACCGAGCGCGATCGGCTCGCGTCGCTGCTCGGAGACCGCTGGCCTCAGGCAACAGCAGCGAGTGCGCTCAACTGGACCTTTGACTATCTCGTGTTGGTCTTTGCGCTCTACGCCGTCGATGCTCAGCCGCGACTCAGCCTCGTCATGATCGCCTACGCCGGCGGTGCAGTGCTGTCGATGATCTCGATCACCCCAGGCGGAACCGGATTCGTCGAACTGGGATTGATCGAAGTACTGACCTTGTCCGGCATCCCGGCCGACCGCGCAACCGTCGCCGTCCTCGCCTATCGGGGCATTTCACTCTGGCTTCCGATCGCGAGCGGCTTCTTTGCTTGGCTTGCGTTCCGGGTCAAGTACCCGCGCCGGTCCGACGAGGCACCGAGCCCGGAGCCAAGCCCCACCTAGCTCGGCAACGTCGAGTTATGGCAGAAGCCCCTCGAGGCTCTCACGCATGTCGGCAACCGCAGCAGGGTCCAGCAGGAACACTGCGAGCACGGCGAGAATACCGACGAAGATCACGCCGACGATCTGCATCATGACCGAGCGGTCTGCGGATTCCTTCTCGAGCGCAACACTCTCCTCGCCCTCAACCGGGCGGAGCTTGTCGAGCTCTTCACGTCGAGCCGAGATCTGACCCATGCTCGGTTCGACAGACTTTGGCACGCTCTCTTCGGAGTCGGCCCAAAAGCCGCTCTCGGTCGGGCTCTCGTTGTACACGCCGGTGAAGTCCGGGATCGGCAACTCGTCGTCGGACGTAAAGGCATCCACGTCGGCAGCAGGAGTTTCTTCGATCGCCGGCGCCATGTCGATTCCGGCGATGTTGACCGGCTCTTCGGATTCCTCAAGTGCAGCAAAGAAGTCCTCGACAGGCGCTTCGACGGGTTCGGATACGTCGACCGTAGAGGTTTCGAAGAAGGCGGTGTCGACCGTATCTTCCGTGACGGCGAACGGATTCTCGTCGATAGCCGTTGGCTCGATAACCGTTGGCTCGATGGGATCGATGGCCCACATTGGATCGACATCTTCGTCGACCGATGCAACATCACCAGATGCTGAGTCATCGCCATGGTGGCTTACCCAACCGTCGACTTCATCTGGGGCGGTCTCCGGCTCGCTTGATGCGAGCGAGAAGATCGACGTTGGTGCTTCGGGAGTATCGATTGCAGCCTCGGCCTCGAGGCTCGCCGTATCGAGCTCGAAGACATCAGCGGATTCCATTGACTCGACCTGAGTCGCTTCAGCTGCCGGTTCGACGGGCGCTGGCGTAAGGTCGAGGCCATAGTGTTCGACGGCAACCGGAGCAGGGTCGGCCATGTCGGACGTTGGTGCGGTCGCTTCGGCAACGACACTCTCGACTGGAGTGAACGTGTCGGCGGGCGATGGCGTTGCGACCACTGGCGGCACGACGGCTTCGGGCTCGACCAGCGGCGCTGGGGCCATCGGCGTTTCGGCTACCGGCGGTTGCGCAGGCGTTGGCTGTGCAGCAGGTTGTGCAACAGGCTGTGGGACCGGTTGGGCGATTGGTTGGGCCGGGGGCTGAGCGAGAGACTGCGTGTCGACTACAGGTGCAGCCTCGACCGGCGGAACCAGTCCAAGATTCGGCGGCGGGGTCGGCGCTGGTGTCTCGACGACGCCTGCGGCGCTCGGGTCGAGGGGTGGCACGCTCTGCAATGGACGCAGAGGCGCGTCCTTCATCGAGGCGGCCGACTCACCGAGCGCGTTGAGGCGATCGAGGATTGAATCGAGACGATTGTTCGTTGAATCGAACTCGTCTGGTTGCATTGCGAACTGTTCGGACATTGCGGTGTTGCTCCCAAGTAACGCACCGTCGTGAATGACGCGCTTAGGAGGTCAATCGGCAGGCAGACACCAAAATGGAGGCTTTTTGTCTAGGCGTCTTCAGCGGCTGTTTCGGCGGCCGCCTTCTTCTTCGCCGGAGCTTTCTTCTTGGCCGCTGCCTTCTTCTTGGCTGGAGCCTTCTTCTTCGCCGGAGCCTTTTTCTTCTTCTTTTTCTTGGCTGGACCGGCGGCACGTCGAATGGCGAGCAGCTCCGCTGCACGCTCGTCGGTCAGTTCTTCGACCGTGTCGCCCTTTCGCAGGGACGCGTTTGTTTCGCCATCGGTGACGTACGGGCCAAAACGACCGTCTTTGACGATCATCTGCTTCTCGGTATCTGGGTCGATACCCATCTCGCGCAATGGCGGCTTGACGACCTGACCGCGACGCGTCTTTGGCTGGGCCAAAATCTTCAGGCAGTCCTCGAGGGTGATGGTGAAGAGCTGCTCTTCGGTCTCGAGCGACCGAGAGTCCTTCTCCTTCTTGAGGTACGGGCCGTAGCGGCCGTTCTGTACCGTGATCTCGACGTTGTCGGCCGGATCGACACCGACGACACGCGGCAGCGAAAGCAGCTTCAATGCGTCATCGAGGGTGATCGTGTCTGTCTTCATCGTGGCGAACAACGAGGCTCGCTTTGGCTTATCTTCGCCGTCGACCATCTCGCCGAGCTGAACGTAGTCGCCAAAGCGACCGGTCATGACATAGACCGGCATCCCGGTCTCGGGGTCATCTCCGAGCGAGAGGGGGCCCTTTGCGGCATTCTCGATGTACTCGACAGCGCGGTCAACAGTGAGGTCGTCCGGTGGGATGTCGTCGGGAATCGACGCAGTGTCGTTCTCCCCACGTTGCACGTACGGGCCGTACTTGCCGACACGAGCAACGACCATTTCGCCGTCTTCGGTGACGCCGAGCGGGATCGAGTTGATGGCTCGGGCATCGATTTCGCCGAGGCGCTCATCGACCTTGTGCTTCAGACCCTCGGTGTCGTCGTTTCCGAAGTAGAACTTCTTCAACCACGGAATGGCCTCACCGGTACCACCAGCGATCGAGTCGAGGTCCTGTTCCATACGCCGTGTGTAGGTGTAATCGACCAAGTCTGGGAAGTGCTGCTCGAGCAGACCGACGACGGAGAACGCGGTGAACGATGGAATGAGCGCCGAGCCCTTCTTCCACACGTACTCTCGATCTTGAATGGTGCCCATGATCGAGGCGTACGTCGACGGACGACCAATCTCGAGTTCGGCGAGCTTCTTCACCAAGGAGGCCTCGGTGTAGCGCGCTGGCGGCTGGGTCTCGTGGCCATCGGCGGTGATCGCCTCAGAGCGGACCGAGTCGTTGACCGCGAGTGCGGGGAGTTGCTTCGACTCGCTTTCGTCGGCCTCTCCATCGGTGTCTTCGATGTAGGCGCGACGGAATCCCTGGTGGGAAATGATCGTGCCACTGGCCGAGAACTCGGCGTCGCGCCCGTCGGACGCTTTTGCCCCAACCCGGACCGAAACCGTCTCGCCCGTGGCGTCGGTCATCTGTGAAGCAACGGTGCGCTTCCAGATGAGCTCGTACACACGAGCCTCGGACTTGGCGACCAGGCCAGCGACAGCCTTGGGCGTTTCGAAGGTCTCACCGGCGGGACGGATTGCCTCGTGGGCTTCCTGAGCGTTCTTCGACTTCGTGGCGTACTCGCGCGGTTCGGCCGGAAGGAACTCCTCGCCGTACTCGCTCTTGACGACGCTACGAGCAGCCTCGACCGCGGTCGACGACAACGTCGTCGAGTCGGTACGCATGTAGGTGATCAGACCCTTTTCGTACAGCGACTGCGCAGCGCGCATCGCCATCGACGAACTCATACCGAGCTTGCGTCCGGCTTCTTGCTGGAACGTCGAGGTCATAAACGGCGCCGATGGGCGACGGCGGTACGGCTTTGGTTCGACCGAGCGCACCGCAAAGTCCGCGCCGTCGAGCGCCGTCACGAGTCCGGCAGCACCGGCCTCGTCGAGCACGACCGCTTCGGCCTTGCTGAGCTTTCCGGTGTCGTCGAAGTCCTTGCCGCTCGCCACGCGCTTGCCATCGAGTTCGAGGAGCTTTGCGTTGAACTGTGCCGGAGCGCCGGCTCCCGCTTCGCCGATCTTCTCAAAGGTCGCTTCAAGGTCCCAGTAGGACGCACGGATGAACGCCATACGTTCGCGTTCGCGCTCGACCACAATTCGGGTCGCAACACTTTGCACCCGTCCGGCGCTCAGACGAGGCATGACCTTCTTCCAGAGCACCGGAGACACTTCGTATCCGTACAGGCGGTCGAGCATGCGCCGAGCCTCCTGGGCGTCGACCAGGTGCCGGTCGAGCTCGCGGGGGTTTTCTAGCGCGGAGATGATCGCCTTCTTGGTGATCTCGTGGAACACCATGCGCTTGACGGGAACCTGCGGGTTGAGCACCTCGAGCAGGTGCCAGGCAATAGCTTCGCCCTCGCGATCCTCATCCGTTGCGAGATAGAGCTCGTCGCTTTCCTTGAGCAGCGACTTGAGCTTCTTGATCTGATCCTTCTTGTCGGCCGACACCACGTAGAGAGGCTTGAAGTCATTGTCGACATCGATGCCCATCCGGCTCCACTTCTCGCCCTTATACGCAGCCGGTACGTCGGCGGCGTTGCGCGGAAGGTCGCGAATATGGCCGATCGATGACTCGACCATGAAATCATCGCCGAGGTACTCCGCAATCTTTTTGGCCTTTGCGGGGCTCTCCACGATTACGAGTGCAGGCATATTTATGAAACCTCTGCAGGTGCTGGGGATGTGGCAGATTCGCCATCATCGTTGGGGATTGGGCGAGTCGACCTCGCGAGAAGGAACGCACCGAGGACCGACGCGAGCAACGAGGCGAGCAGGATTCCCATGCGGGCTTGCGTGTCGAGCAGTTCTTCCTCGAACGCAAGGCCAGTGATAAACAGCGCCACGGTAAACCCGATTCCAGCCAGCATCGCAACGGCGACCACCTGCGGCCAGGTGACGTTGCGTGGCAGGGAGGAAATTCCAGACGCAACCGCGAGGTACGCAAACAGCGTCACACCAACGGTCTTTCCGACGACGAGGCCCAAGATGATGCCGAGCGTTACCGTCGACGTCGACGCGTCCCGAATGCCGTCCAACGACAATTCGATACCGGCATTCGCGAGTGCGAAGACCGGAAGAATGATGAAACTGGAGAACGGATGGATGAGGGTTTCGAGCCGTTCGGCCACCGATACCGACTCGCGCACGTACAGGTTTGCGCGCCGGGCCGAGGCCGCGTTCAAATCTTCGGGATCAACGACCGTTCCGACAACTTCGCCGGGCTTAACCTCTCGCTGAAGCGGCGTTGCGGGCGTCAGCAGGCCAAGGGCGACACCCGCGATCGTCGCGTGGACCCCGGATTCGAGCACGGCGTACCACACAACCACGCCGATCAACACATACACGGGCGTGTACCAAATCTTGGCCTTCTGCATGATGAAGAGCAGGACGAGCAGACCGACAGCGATCGCAAACCAGGGTGCGCTGAATCCCTTTGAATAGAAGATCGCGATCACGGCGATTGCGCCGACATCATCGACGATGGCAAGCGTGAGCAAGAACAGCTTGAGCTGGGTAGGCACTCGCTTTCCGAGCAGCGACATCACGCCGAGGGCGAACGCAATGTCCGTCGCCATTGGAATTCCCCAGCCCGCGGACTCCGGACTTGACGTGTTGAGCATGAAATAGAGCCCTGCGGGAACGACCATGCCGCCGATTGCCGCAATCGAAGGAAGTGCGGCAGCTCGTGGATCTCGCAACTCGCCAGCGACGAGCTCGCGTTTGATCTCGAGGCCGACGACGAAGAAGAAGATGGCCATGAGGCCATCGTTGATGAGGTGCTCGACGGACTCGTCGAGGATGTGGGTGCCTCCGAAGTCGATGACGAGGTGGAGGTCGAGGATCTCGTGATAGCTGCCAGACCACGGCGAGTTCGCCCAAACGAGGGCGATGATGGTGGCGATGACGAGCACGATGCCCGAGGCCGCCTCGATCGCCATGAAGTTCAAGACGGGGCGCGCAACGGTGCGAGCGAGACGCTTATCGCTACCAATCCAAGTCAGCTGTGATGGGGGGAGTTGGTTTCCGGCCATGGTCCTAAAAGAAGTAAATACGGGTGTGAGCGGCCCACATACAAAACGACATTCTGGCCGCTACGAGCCGATTTCCTCCGTTCTTTAGCGGGTTTTACTTCCACTCGGTCGGTTCAGCCGCCTATTAAGCGGCCGTGTTCGAAAGAAAATCTGTACAGGTGGGAACCGATCAGTCCGGCGAGAGCGATGTATCGATGATGAGCCGGACGAGCGTTCCGTCGTCTCCCGTTTCGATGTCGGTCTTGTCGACGAGCTTGCGCATAAGCGGAAGGCCGAGGCCGTTCTCGAAGAAGAGGCGTTCGGGCGTTTCCGCGTCGGGCACGACGGGAACGTCATCTGGGTCGAAGCCAGGTCCGCGATCGCGAACCGTGACCTCGACATGATGACCGTCGGTAAAGCAGCGAACTTCGACGTGGCTGTCGGTACCGGCGGTCTGGTGCGCTTCGACGGCGTTCGTGACCGCTTCAGATACGGCGATTCGCAGATCGTCGATTCGATCGTCGCGGGACTCGGGGTCGATGGCTGCGGCCGCAGCGAGTACGACACGCACGAGCGCGACGTAGTCGGACTTCGCCGGGACGCGAATGATGACTTCATCGCCGGTGCTCATTGGATCGCCGGTGCTCATTGGATAGCGGCCTCGAACGAGGCCAGCGCTGCGGCGACGTTTGCAAACAGCGGTGCGTCAACGCCGTGCTCGGCGAGATAGGAGCGTATGTCGGGATTCGACACCGACACTGCAGACAATGAGTCGGCTCGAGCGCACTGTGAAGACAACCCCGACACCAGCGCCAGTCCCATCGAGTCGATGCTGTCGACCTCGCCCAGGTCGAGAACGATTGCGGTGGCACCAACCAACAGCGAACGGTCGAGAGCCGATTGCAACGATGGCAGCGCGGCAACATCGACATCTCCGGACACGCTGACGATCACCGCCTTCGATTCCTCATCGGTTCTGCTGAAGATGTGCACTATCTCAATGTAACCGCCGGACGGGTAGACAAAAGGCCGATCCCCGCCGCGTCATTTGGGCTACATTGCGCACAGCGGATCTGGTCGGCGGATGGCGGTTGTCTTGAAAAGGGCTTGAGCTGGACGTTCGACCTGCCGAAGAACGGACTGTCATACGTTCCAAATGGTGGAACTCGGCAGGGCAAGAGCGGGAAAGACAAACAAATGACGAGTAATGGGCGACCCTCGACATCGCAGGGACTACCGGTCAGCACAAACGGCGGCGACACTTCTACCTTTCATCAACACGTCCTGGAGAACATGCCTGGGGCGTTATTGGTGGTCGATCCTGAAGGCAACATCATCTACGGCAACCGAGCGTTGACGAAGCTCACTGGCCACACCCTTGAGGAGGGCCAGGGCACAAACGTGATGGAGTACATCCATCCGTTGGACCATGAGTGGCTCATCGAGGCGTTCTCCGGTGTCACAACGTCGGTGATTAACGGCACGGCCGTGCGAGGGTTCACGGCCTCTGACGACGAGGCCGACGGTACCCCGTGGGCGTCGGTCAGCTTTCGAATGATCACGGCGAGCGGCGACATTCTGCCCGTCGAGGTCACCGGCCTGAGCGGACTGCACGATCCAACGATCGGCGGCATCCTGTACGACGTGCGACCGGCGCACAGCCAAGAACTGATGCGTCGGGTCTTCACGGGTCTCGCGACCAGTGAGCCGGTCGAAAATCTGCTGCGCATGGTTCTCGACATGATCAGCCTGCCGCCGTTGAAGCTCGACGCAATGGTGCTCGAGCGCGGCGACGAGGGTGCATTCCGGCCCGTGGCCTCCACGTCCCCCGAGTTGCTCGAGCTCGTCGACAAACAGTTCGGGAACATGCCGTGGTCGGAGCCAGCACCCACACCGCAGTATCTCGATGTCGACGACATCCCGTTCATGTTGGGCGACGATCTTCGGGCCCTCGGCTATCAGGACCTGTGGTTCGTGTCGGTGACGTCATCGATGATGTCGTCGACCTACCGAATTGTCGTGTGCAGCACCGAGCGCCAGATCCCGTCGACGGGAACGCTGTTCCGGATTCAACGAGCGGCCGAACTTGCTGGTGTTGTCCTGTTTCGTGCCCAAGCCGATGAGCTCTTACGTCATGCAGCAAATCACGATGGGCTGACCGGGCTGCCGAATCGGTCGGGCTTTTACACCAACGTCGTGGAGTCCATGTCGACCAGCTCGGTCGCCGTGCTCTATGTCGACATCGATGGCCTGAAGCCAGTGAACGATCGGTTCGGCCATCACGCTGGTGACATCGTCTTGAAAGCGGCCGCGAATCGAATCCGCTCGATCACGCGGGTCGATGACCACGCCGCCCGACTCGGTGGCGACGAGTTTGCGGTCATGTTGAGCGACACTGTTCGCAATGACCTCGACTCGGGGTATGCCCAGACGGTGGCCGATCGGTTGTTGGATGCGATCGCCAAACCGATCGACATCGGGGGTATCGAGGTGATTGTGTCGGCGAGCATCGGCATCGTCGTGAGCGAGGAGCCCGCCCAACTCGAACACCTGCTTTCGACCGCGGACGCGGCCATGTACCAAGCAAAGCGTGCGGGCGGAAACCAAAAGCGGGTTGCGCTCGTCGGCTAGTGCCCGCTCGATGACATAGGCAGGTGCGATACTGGCGGTATGGCAATCGCGGAGGTCCCGGGTCTGGTCGTTGATTGCGACACAGCCGACGGTATCGATCTCACAAACGCGGCCTCGTTCGACGGCGATCACTTCGATGAACTGATCGATGCGTTGGCCGCCGATGGCCGCCTTGCTCACGTCGCCCACCAACCGGCCCGCCCCGCTCGATTCGCAAACGCGATTGCCCCCATCAGCGACGGCGTGCAAAAGGCGCTGGGCGACCAACGTCTCTTCACCCATCAGGCCGAGGCCATCGATCTGGTTCGCGCCGGCCATTCGATCGTCGTCGCGACAGGAACCGCGTCGGGCAAGTCGCGCTGCTACCAAATTCCGATCGCCGAAGCTGCTGCACGTCCGGGCAATACCGGCACGGCGCTGTTGTTGTTCCCCACGAAGGCGTTGGCTCAGGACCAGCTTCGTGCGTTCCACGCCCACGGCTTTCCCGAGGTGGTCGCCGGTACCTACGACGGCGATTCGAGCCCTGAGCAACGCACATGGGTTCGTTCGACCGCGAACGTGGTGCTCACCAACCCCGAAATGCTCCACGCCGCGGTGCTTCCCGGTCACGCTCGATGGGCGACGTTCCTCGGCCGGCTCGATCACGTCGTCATCGACGAGCTCCACGTCTTGCGTGGCGTGTTCGGCACCCACGTGTCGCACGTGCTCCGCCGACTTCGCCGGTTGTGCCACCACTACGGCAGCGACCCCAAGTTCATCTTCACCTCCGCGACGATCGGCGAGCCCGGAACCTTGGCCTCTCAGCTCTGCGGTGTGCCCGTCACCGAGGTCACCAACGATGGCTCTCCACGCGGCGAACGCACGATCGTGATGCTCAACCCGCCGATCCTCGATGCGGCCCAAGGATTGCGGAGCTCATCCAACGCCGAGACTGCGAGCATCGGGGCCGAGCTGATTAAGCGAGATCATCGGACCATCGTCTTTTGCCGAAGCCGCAGGGGCGCGGAGCTTGTCACGTCCGACATTGCACGCCGCCTGCCGAAAGACTCCAGTGACGCGATCCGTGCGTATCGGGCCGGCTACTTGCCGAACGAGCGTCGCACGATCGAGCACGAGCTGTTCGAGGGAACGCTGAAGGGTGTGGTTGCGACCTCTGCGCTCGAACTCGGCATCGACGTCGGCGGACTCGACGCATGCGTACTCAACGGCTTCCCGGGAACCGTCGCATCGATGTGGCAACAGATCGGTAGGGCGGGGCGAGGGCAGCAGCGATCCGCTGCGGTTCTGGTCGCCGGCGACGATCAGCTCGATCAATGGATCATGGCCCATCCAACAGAGCTCCTCGAGCGCACTGCAGAGCAAGCGGTCATCAACCCGGACAACCCGTTCATTTTGGGTCCGCACCTGGCGTGTGCAGCCTTTGAGAAGCCGATCGCCTATGCCGACGAGGCGTACTGGGGCGATTCGCTGGCCGATGGTGTCCGTGACCTCGTTCTCGACGACACCATGTTGCTGAAGCCATCCGGGGTCGGTTCGCCCCTAGGGGTGTACGCCGGGCGCGGTCGTCCATCTCGCGGCATCGGTCTGCGGTCCGGGAGTTCTGACGAGGTGCAGATCGTCCGCAAGAACGGATCGATCGTCGGCACGGTCGATGCGGAACGGGCGTGCTCGGTCACGCACCCCGGCGCCATCTACCTGCACCAGGGCAAGCCGTATCGGGTCACGAACCTCGATCTCGAGGATCGGGTCGCGACGGTCGAGGAATCCGACGGCGAGCACTACACCCAGGCTCGCACCAAGGTCGATATCAGCGTCGTCAAGACCGACGAACTCTTGCCGTTTGGCACGAGCGGTGCCGAGGTCTGCGTCGGAGCGGTCGACGTCACGAGCCAGGTGACCGGATACCAACGTCGGGAGGTTCGCAGTCGCCGGATTCTAGCGAACGAAACGCTCGACCTGCCGGCCCAGACCCTGCACACCCGTGCGTTCTGGTACGTGATTCCGACATCGATCATCGAGGCCGCCGGAATCGATGCGAGTCAGGTTCCTGGAGCACTGCACGCCGCGGAGCACGCGGGCATTGGGATGTTGCCGCTGTTCACGATCTGTGACCGTTGGGATGTCGGTGGCGTCTCGACGCCGTGGCACACGGGAGCCGGTGGCCCAACGATCTTCATCTACGATGCCCACCCCGGCGGGTCTGGGATTGCCGAGCTCGGTTTCCGGGAACGTCACCGCCACCTGGCAGCGACCCGCGACGCTATGGCCGCGTGCGCATGCACCGATGGTTGCCCGTCATGTGTGCAGTCACCCAAATGCGGCAATGGCAACGAGCCGCTCGACAAGCACGCGGCGATCGCGCTACTCGATCAACTGTTGTAGCTCAGTTGGCGGTTGCCGCTCGCCGTTCGACTGCTGGCGCAAAGGCGTTGTCGATCATCAGTGCGACGTGACTCTGACTGTCGACGTCGTTTGCCCGCACGGTAAGCGCCGCTTCTGATGAGCGCACGATCAGTTCGGATGTATCTGTAGCAGAGAATTCTGAACGCCACGCCAAGATAAGTTCCTTGAGACGGGCGAGCGTCTGTGGAGTCTCTAGGACGGTCACACGCACCGTGTCGTCGGCTTGCACGCCGAGCGAAAGGTCGAGGGCCCGTCGGCGCACTCGGGTGTTGCGCTGTGGCCGCGTGACCGATGCGAGACGTTCTTCGACCATAACGTCTGCGATAGAGGTGGGGACCTCAACATAAAGAGCCACGGACCGTACGGTACGTGGTCTCATGAATTCACGAAACAAGAAATAAACAACTACCGTTGTCATACTTTTTGAATACGGTGATTGCATGGATGTCTCGCTGAAAGCCCTCAACTATTTCCTGACGGCCGTCGAAGCCGGCTCGATCTCGGCGGCAGCAAAGTCGCTGCACGTTGTGCCGTCTGCGGTACTCGCCGGGGTCAATCAAGTGGAAAGGGCATTCGGTCTACAGCTCACCAGCCGAAGCCGGTCTCGTGGGATTGCCCTCACCGCGTCGGGCCACGACCTCATGCCCAAGATTCAAAGCCTCGTCGACGAATACCGCAATCTATTGAAGGAAGGCGCCGACCTTCGCACCCAGCTCACCGGCACCTTGCGGGTCGGCTACTACGCGCCGGTTGCACCCGCGTTTCTTCCCCCGCTCGTGGCAAAGATCTTCGAGGGGAACACCGACCTCGACATCAAGTTCATTGCGTGTGACGACCAGGCCGCACAGGAGGGGCTGATCGCCGGCACGTTCGACGTCATCATCTGCTTCGCCGAGAACATGAAGCCAGAGGTGACCTATCAGACGCTGCTCGATCTGCAGCCGTATCTCCTCGTCCCCGAAGGGCACCATTTGATCGATGCGGCCGATCTGCAGATGGCCGATATCGGCGAGGAACAACTGATCCTGCTCGACCTGCCAAACATTGTTGAGTACTACCGAAAGATCGTGCACGACGCCGGCATTGCGCCGCGCGAGGTCTGTACGGCGACCACACTCGAGATGGTCCGCAGCTTGGTCGCCGAAGGCCTTGGCGTTTCCATCCTGCACATGGTTCCGCTGACCGATGTTGCCTACAACGGCAAACGTGTCGTCGCGTTACCGCTCGACAAGTCGATTCCGCGCTTGCGCATTGCCACCGGCTACTTCTCGAACAACCCTCGTCGGCTCGTCCGAGCGTTTGTCGATGCGTGCCACGAGTACTTCGAGAGCGAAGACGCCCAGCGCGTCATCGTCAACTGACGCCTATTGGCAAACCGAGCGGACGTCGCCGACGAACTCGATCAGGAGTTCCCAGGCGTCGTCGGTCTGTTCGCTCAGGCTCGATGCATTCCCGGGGAAGAACGCACGACACCCCGGCGCTGGCTTTTCGTTCGCGAGTTCTTCGCCCTTGTCGATGAGGCCGGCGACGGCAATGTCGTCTGACCACACGGGCCGAGCCCACGTCTGCACCGAGGGCAACAGCTCATTCGCTGGGATATATACGACGGGCTTTGGACGCGGGGTCGTCGTGAGTGCAACCTCGCGCTCGTCCTTGCCGGGAGCGAGGTAGTCGAGCTGGGCGAGTCGATCGAGCTTCGGTGGGTTCTCGGTAATTCCGCCGGCCTGCACGAACATCGACTTGAGACCAATGACGGTGGCGTCGGTGGCGAAGATATTCCAGTCGAACCCTTCACCGAGGACATCTCCGAGCAGGATCACGATGTCGTCAGCGGTGGTCACGTTGGCATCGAAGACATCGTCTTCGAACCAGGTCAGTGCATAACCAGCGTCGAGTAGTTCGCGTTCCAGTCGAGCGGTGGCGGGATCGTTCTCGGGGTCTTCTTGGGCCGACACGACGACGACAACACCGTTCGCGCTCGTGCCCGAGAGCACGGTGCTGTTGCGACTCGGTTCTGATTCGTTGCGGGCCGCGTCGACTGCTCGGACCGAGTACGTCACGACCAAGCCGGCGTCGATCTCGTCGACGTACGTCGTTTCGGTGCCGACGTCTATCTCCGTCGTCTCGCCATCGAGTGTTCGGGTGATGACGTAACGGTCGATCCCCGAAATGTCGTTGACGGCGTTCCAGGCCAACTCAACACCGGTAGCCGTCTCGGTAATGACGGGGCGGTTCGGGGCCTTCGGCGCGTTGGAATCGACGCCCACCTGTGCGGTTACGGCATCGCTGCCGTCACTCTCTCCACCGGTGCCGATGGCTTTGACCTGGTACGTGAAGATCGTGCCATCCTCGAGACCGCGATCCAGATAGGAGGGCACCCCGGTCTCGAAGCGTTCGGTGGTGCCACTTGGACTCACTCGGGTTACTTCGTAGGACATCACCGTTTCGTCTCGCGATGCGTCCCACGCCAACTCGATCGCTCCGTCTCCGGAACGAACGACGATGAGGCCAACCGGGGCGCTCGGAGCCGGATCGATTTCGGGAAGGGGCTCGGCGGTCACCGGCGGAGCAGCGCTCGTGGTGGTGCCGCCGTCGGTGGACGCGGTCGATCCAGTGCATGCGCTCGCGAGGAGAGCGGCGGCAGCAAGGATTGTGGGAAGTGAGCGGCGGCGGAGGGGGGAGATAGTCATGGCAGTAGAGAGTCTGGCCGCCAGAGCGGTCGATGTGGTGGCTAGTCGTAGATCGAGATGACGACCTTGGCGTCGTCGCAACGCCCCGCAGCGTCACATGCTTCGTATCGGAACCAGTCGTTTTCGCCGGCGGTGTCTTTCTCGCTCGTGTAGTGGAAATGGTCGTTGTGCCAGGAGAATTGCTGTGCTTTCCCGGGCTGTTCGATGACTCTGACGCTGACTATTGGATCGGACCCTTCAGAGTCGTTGAACAACACCCAGAGCTTCGTGTCCTTGTCCTCTTCGACAAAAAAGTAGTCGAATCGAGCATTTGGCGCCGTTCCCGTATCCGGGGCGGCCGTCGTGATGGTTGTCGTCGGAGCGGCCGTCGTGGTGGTTGTCGTCGGAGCGGCTGTCGTAGTGGTTGTCGTAGGAGCGGCTGTCGTGGTGGTTGTCGTAGGAGCGGCCGTTGTGGTCGTGGTGGTTGTCGAGGTCGTTGTTGTGGGTGCAGCTGTGGTGGTCGTCTTTCGAGGAGCCGCGGTCGTCGTGGTCGTAGCGACTACCCGTTGTGAAACCGTCGTGGTTGGCGCAATCGTGGTCGTCGAGGTTGTCGTGGTCGGCGCAATGGTGGTCGTCGTGGTTGACGTTGTCGTCGATGACTGGAGCGACAGTGCGTCGCTGACTGCGGAGTCGGCGGCGTTTACCTGGGTGCGGTTGCTGCTCACTGCTTGGGTCGACGGCGGTGTCGTTGTCTCCGTCTCGACCGAGGTAGAGATGAGCTCCCGCGCCGGCGCCGCGGTCTCTGCGGTGGCATCGAACGCCACCGCGGCCGGCGGAGTATCGGCGTCGGCAATGCCCACGACCGAGGCCAGAGATACCGCAACTGCGGTTGCGGCGGTGGCCGTGGCCGACACCGCCGTCGGTGCAGCCGTCGCGATCGTGTGCGTAAACCGCAGAACAGCGGGTAGCTCGAAGAGCCAGGCCAGCCAACCGAGCGATCGCTGATGTTCGTCGAGTCCGATGCGAAGGAACGCCTTGACGACAACAGGGTCGAATTGTTCCCCGGCGCACCGGACCAGTTCTTCGCGGGCTTCTTCTGGCGACAGCGCTTCTTTGTAGCTGCGAGCAGAGGTGATGACGTCGTAGGCATCGGCGACGGCGGCGATTCGACCACAAAGGGAGATGTCGGTGCCTTTGAGCCCCGACGGATACCCCGTGCCGTCCCAGCGCTCGTGATGATGCAACGCGCCAAAGGCCCATTCGCCAAGCCACTCTTCGAGCGGAGCCAGGATCTTTTGCCCCTCGGCCGGATGCTGCTTGAGAATCATCCATTCGTCGTCGGTCGGTGCGCCCGGCTTGTTCAAGATGCGAGCGGGAACCTTCAACTTGCCGATGTCGTGGAGAAGCACACCCCAGCGAAGACGGTTCAGCTCGTCTTCGGGAAGGCCCATCTCCTGGCCAATGAGCTCTGCGTAGGTGCGGACGCGTTCGGTGTGGCCACGGGTCTTGGGCTCATGGCGCCCGAGTGACGCGACCAGTTCCATCGCCCGCTCGGCGGCTTCCTGGGTGTCAGAACTCAGCGTGAGCTGGTCGTCGGTGAGGCGCTTGAGGTTGCCTGCGCGCAGCGTCACGCCGAAGCGAGATGGCGCATGGTCGGGGAACACCATGGTCATGTTGAGCAGCGCCGTGATCGGAGCGAACCGTTTCGTGAGGCGCTGCGTCAGCTGTGCCGTGACCGACGCAACGACGATCGCTTGTGCGACCCAGGCGAGCAGTCCCGACCAGCCTTCGGGACGCCAGAAGAACTCGCCCATGAGCCGAACGGAAAGCCAACCAACGACGATCGGCAAGAAGAACAGGAACCACCGGACCAGGCGAGCGAGCAGCGGCCGCGAGCCCCACGTCCTCGAGCGTTCACCCGCCCCACGAGTTGGTCCTTTTGTCATGCCCCCTGTTCTTCGACAATTTCGCAATTTTTCTACAGTGCCGAATGACCCTGTTTGCCATGTAACGACGGGCACATTCCGGCGACCTCACAACGCCCTAAACCCCTGTATCGGCATGGCTGAGCGGACATCGATCGATCGCAAGAAGCAGCCAACGTGCACTAGGACACACGGCTTAACCTGAACTTCGAGCCTCAACTTTGGCGACACTCTGCTGACGCACGGCCCTCGAGACCCTGACGGACCGACTAGTCGAGGAGGTCTTCTCTTCTCATGTGAGCTTCAGCCTCTAACCGCCGGGCGCCTACGCCGATAAACGGCACACCCGATACCTCGACCGAGACCACCACCGTCACATACTCCGCACCGAGCCGTGTCGACACCGCAGCTTCTGGCATCGACCGACCAACAGCCACCGCCGCTCTCGCAGAAGCCCGCTCCGGCTCGACCGCCGCCGCCCGAGCACCCTCACGCGCTGCATGCTCCACGCGAACCTGAGAGGTCATCACCTGACCAACCCAGACAATCCCCACGATGCACAACATGAGCAGCGGCAGGATCAGGGCGAACTCCACCGTGGCCTGACCGCGATCATCGCCCCGACCCATACCGCTCGCCCGCATCAGACTTTGCCGATAATCGAGTCGATCACCGCGTCAAAGAGCTCACCGATCTTCCCGGTACTCGTTGCCCACGTGACGACGATTAGCGCAATGGTCGCCGCGCCGAGCAGCAACAGGGCGTACTCGGCTGTCGACTGCCCCCTGTCGTCGCGCACTCGGTGATGCAGGACGGTCATGAGTGTGATGAGTGGATGCAACATTGGTTGCCTTTCAGTAGTTGTACGTATGCGGGTCCTCTGGCGGGTTGCCTCTGACCGAGAAAGAGCACGATGTGGACGGGCCTACCCCGGGAGGCCTCGAAGCGCTGCCAGAACCAACGGGACGACCGCGAGCAGGACGAACGCGGGAAGGATGCACAGAACGAGCGGGAAGAGCATCGAAATGGTGAGTCGCTGCGCCGCTCCGTCGAGCACGGTTCGACGTTGACTTCGAAGATCGCTCACCAGCACTTCCAGATGCGTCGCTACCGGACCACCGTCGACCTCAGCACGACGAAGCGCGTCGAGCACTCGGTTAACGTCCGGCGCCGGACGCTGCAGGGCCAGCATTGCCGAGGTCATATCCGCACCGAGCTCGAGCCGTTCGTGAACGGCGCGAAACAACGTCGCAACCTCGGTCACCGCCCCCGAGTCAAAAGGAAGATCGACAACGGCGGCAAGCGCGTTGCGGGGGTGTGCCCCGCTTCGAATCGCGAGCTGAAGGAGCACGACTGCGGTCGGCAGACCGCGGGCGATGTTGTAGGTCGTCCGGCGTTCGCTACGCCGCCGACGCCGAATCGGAAGTATCCAGCGCTTGGTGACGTAGAGGCTGATACTGACGAGGATGCCTGCGGCGAAGAGGACGGTCATGACAGTCCTCGCATCAGCGATCGCATCCATAGGACACCGACAAGATCGAGCAGCACCCCGGCAACGAGCAGTCCAACACCCATCGTCCCCTCGTAGATCGATCCGCCGTGCAAGCCCGACGCGACGAGAGCGAAGGCCACAGGCAAGCCGACCAACACCGCCGCCGACATCCGCGACTGGGTGAGAAGCACTCGTCGGCGAGCGTCGAGATCGAGATCGTCCCGCAACCCCTCACCCACCCCGTCGATAGCGGTCGCCAGGTCTCCCCCGTGCTGAATGCCGAGCAGCAGACCAGCCGCCAGCAGTTGCTCGGCGTCTCCTGACGCTGAACGCAGCCACGACTCGACCGCGGGAACTACCGGCCGACCAGCGCGCAGCTGTGCGGCGACGAGCGCGAACCGTGGATGCCCGCCATCGAGCTCGCTCGCAACATGTTCGATCGCGCGCTCTGGCGGAAGACCGCTGCGCAACGACCGCGCTAACCGAAGCGCAAGCTCGGGGAGCATTCGGTCACTGCGTCGGCGAAGCATGGCCGCACCGATGCGTTCGAGACTCAGCCAACCAAGCACGAGAGCGCCAAGCACGGCCATGAACCCGAGCGAGCCGCCAAAGCGGACCGCCATGAGCAACAGCCCAGCCGTCGCCCCGCCGAGGACAAGGGTCGGCGACCAGGTAAACGTCATGCCCAGTGGAGCGAGCCGTTTGCGCAGCTGGACATCCAACTGCAGGGTTCGCGTCGTCCGTGACGTCGCACCCCGCTGGGCGGCTACGGGTCGTGGTCTCATCGATCCCCCGCCTGGCCCGCGTCATACATCGCCTCGACCGCCCAGACGTCCGATGGTTCGTTCGGAATGGCCGCAATCGTGGACACGCGCCGCGCTCCGGTCACTTCGCGTCGCATCATCACCACCAGGTCGATGCAGGATCGCAGTTGATCGCGAATAGCCGAGAGCGGGAGCTCCGCATCGGCGAGCAACATCATCGTCTCGATCCGCCGCATCACATCGACAGGGGTGTTGGCATGCACCGTCGACATCGAACCGCGATGGCCAGTGTTCATTGCTTGGATCAAGTCGAGCGCTTCGGGTCCCCGCATCTCGCCACAGATAATGCGGTCCGGGCGCATCCGAAGTGCATGTCGAGTCAGCTCGCGCAACGTCACCTCCGCTGCTCCCTCGCTCGGTCGACGTGTCTCCAACCGCACGACATGTCGCCCCGGAAGCCGAAGCTCGGCTGCGTCCTCGATCGTCACTATTCGCGCGTCTCGATCGATCTCGCCGACCAGGGCATTGAGTAACGTCGTCTTCCCCGATGATGTGCCGCCAGCGATGATCACGGTCTCCTGATTCGAGACCGCCCGGCGAAGCAGCTCGGCGGCCCGCGGTGAGGCAAGCTCATCGAGGTGAGGCGCGGCAGCACGAAACCGACGAATCGTCACGCACGGCCCGTCGATGGCGAGCGGCGGAATGATGGCATGGAGCCGCGAGCCGTCGTGGAGGCGAACATCAACACTCGGATTCGTAAAGTCGATTCGCCGACCGACGCTCGCCGCTAACCGTCGGACCAAATGATCGACGGAGTCGGCATCGAGGAGCCGTCCGGTGCGGACCAGCTCACCCGACCGCTCCAACCACACGTGACCGTCGCCGTTAACCATGATCTCGCTCACCGATTCGTCGGTGCCGAACTCGTGAAGCGGACCAAGGCCGTCGACGCGTGCCATGACCTCGGCGATGACGGTCTCGATCAGATGGTGCGGGGCGAGCGGTTCCCGCTCACCGATCAGCGCCCGGACCCGACCTTCGATATCGGCGCGCGCACCGGCGCCATCACCTGCTTGAGTGAGCTCGGCCCACAACGCGTGGTGGACCTCGTCCACCAGCTGATTAGGCCTCGTCACGTTGCGAACCGTCATCGTCCGATTCCCACTGGCTCGAGCATCTCCGCGTGGGTGCTGCGAAGGTCCTGCGCGAGTCGCCGTAACGCACGCGGCGGACGCTCGAGGATCCGTCCGGCGTCCACCGAACGCGCAATGGCTGGATCGACGCGAAGCTTGGCATGCACCGGAACCCCAGCGACAGCTTCGATATCGAGCGTCCTCAACGACCGGCCAGCCTCGACCACCTCGACCAATAGGTCCGCCACGACGGGCAGACGCCCAAGCTCTCGGAGCCCGAGGTAACACGATCGGACCACCGTGACCGACCGCTGGCTACCAGCGACGAGGAGAACCGTTGGACTGAGCGGGTCGAGGTCGACAACGCCGACATCCGCGACCGCTTCCATTGCGACCAGCGCCCCAATGAGCATGCCGATCCGGTTCGGATCGATCTGCCCGGCCGTTCGTGGAAGCGGTTGGCTTCCCCTCGGCAACATGAGAAGACCTGGCGCAACCTCGATCAGCAGATTCTCGAGCGCATCGACACCAACATCAGACGACGACAGCAGCCAGTCGACGACACCGGGAGCATCGGCCGCCGCAAGGCCGCACATATCTGGTTGCGCTCCGCAGAAGTCGACGAGCACCACCTGGTCGCCACTGGCCCGTGCGAGCTCACCAGCAAAAGCCGCCGCAACCACCGACGTACCAACACCACCCTTTGATGAACAAAAGGACCACAACATAGACACCACCCAAAGCAGACGCACGACGTGCGTAGACGAATTGGGGGAAGTAGATGGTTCGAACGGTGCAGAGGCATCCGTGAACAAGAACGTTGCCGAAGCGACGTGACAAACGTTCGCGCACGGTGACGACCAACGACAAGCTGGGGCGAATAGTGTGGAGTTCATGGGCGAACCAGCAGTGATTCCCGCCCGTGGCGCGGCGGCATTCTTCGATCTCGATAAGACAACCATCGCGGACGCGGCCCTGTTCGCGTTTAGCTCCACGCTGCGCGAGGCCGGATTCATCGATTCACGTCTCATTCTGCGGGCGGTCTGGGGTCGCCTCGTCTTTAAGTACCTGGGCGCCGACCACGACCGCATGGAAGACATGCGCAACAACGCGCTCCGCCTCTGCAAAGGCTGGGATAAGCGCCAGATGGCGAGCCTTGTCACCGATGCTCTCGAAGATGTCATCGAACCAATCGTGTTCCGCGAAGCCGTCGACGAGATCGCCGCCCACAAGGCAGCGGGCCACAAAGTGTTCATGGTGTCGGCATCACCCGAAGAGATCGTCGTGCCGCTGTCGAAGTACTTGGGCGCGGACGGCGCGGTCGCAACGATCGCCCAAACCGACCGTGCAGGTAAGTACACCGGCGAAGTCGAGTTCTACTCCTACGGCCCGTACAAGGTGGACGCAATGGAGGCGCTCTCACTCGAACACGACCTCGACCTGTCGGAGTCGTACGCCTACACCGACTCGATCACCGACCTCCCTATGCTCGAAGCCGTTGGGCATCCAATCGTGATCAACCCGGATCGAGCGTTGGCCAAAATCGCGACGGACCGGGGCTGGGAGATCCGCACCTTCTCCAACGAACTACCGCTTCGCCAACGCGTTGGCGATCACGCACGAACTGGCGCCCTCGTCGCCGGAGCGGGTGCCTTGGCCGGTGGCGCGAGCTGGTACCTGCGCTCCAAGCGCTCCTCGAGCTAGCCGGCGACGATTCGGTAGACGCCGCCGCTTCCGCTTATCGCGTACATTTCCCCGTCGTTGTCGATGCCGAAGCTGCTCAGTCGATCAACCGCTGGCAGGTCGAGTCGCACATCGGCCGAGCTGCCATCGACCCGATACCCAAAGATCTCGCCGGTGCAGAAGTCGCCGAAGAGGTAGGTGCCATGCAGCGCCGCGATGCTGTCGCCGCGGTACACGTCTCCGCCTGTGACGGAGCATCGTCCGCCGGAGTGACCGTAGGCAACGGCGGGTCCGACATGTCCGTCGGGAATCGCCGCCCCTCGAAATGACTCGTCTCCCTCGACCGCATTCCAGCCGAGGTTGGCGCCATTGCCACCACCGTCGGCCGCTCGAAGAACGGTGATCTCCTCGAAGCGGTCTTGACCAACGTCGCCGACCCAGAGGTCTCCGGTCACTCGATCAAATCCGTTGCGCCAGGCGTTGCGAACACCCCAGATAAACACCTCAGGAGTCTGGCCATCGACGAACGGATTGTCCGATGGAATGCCATACCCGGTGTCCATAGCGACATCGATCCGAAGGATCGATCCGAGTGCGGTGTCTGGGTTCTGCCCATGTTCGCCGGGGTCTCCCTGGCCGCCGCCATCACCCATGCCGATGTAGAGGTAGCCGTCGGGCCCAAAGCCGAGCCAACCGCCGTTGTGATTTCCCTGAGGTTGACCAACCGTGAGCAGAACCTCCTGGCTTGCTGCATTGGCAACGGTGCCGTTCATCGCCAGGCGAGCGACCTGCGTATCGCCGCTGCCGTCGGTGTAGTTGATGTACAACGTGTCACCGTCGGGCGAAAAGGCCATGCCCAGCAACCCTTGCTCGTTGCCCAGACTCACCGTGCCACGGATGTCGAGTGTCGTGTCGGCGCCATCGGCCTCCCCGCCGGGAAGGCGAACAATACGGCCCTGCTGCTCGATGACGAACAGGTCGGCCGAGCCGGGGCGGCTCACCAGGCCAACCGGGCCGCTCAGCGTCGCGATCAGATCGAGCTCGAGGCCGATCTGGGCCAAGGGGGTGTCGGGAATGGTTATAGCCATCGTCGTCGGAGCCGTCGTCGTTGGGGTCGTTGTCGTTGGGGTCGCTGCCGTCGTTGTCGTGACCGAAGATGTTGTCGTGTCAGAAGATGCGGCCGACGTCGACGCATCCTCGGTTGCCTCGGTGTCGGAAACATCGGGAGCAGGAAGCACCGGTGTCAACGCATCGCTCGCGTCCTGTGCCGATGGGTCAACCACCGTGTCATCAACCCCGCATGCGGCAAGCAAAAGAAACAAAAGTCCCGCCAAGGAACGCAGAGATCGAGATCGAAACAGCTCGCTCGTACTCATGTCCAGATGGTAGCCAACGGTTTCGACTCACGTTCGTCGCTACGTCCGGCTATCGCTCGGCCAACCCGACCCGCACCCCGAGCGCCGGGGTTACGCGGCGGAGAAGACGGCTGCGGCGCCGACGCCGGAGCCACCGTGCGCAACGGCGATGCCTCGTTGGCCACCACTACGCCGGAGTTCGTGGGCGACCGCCGTGGCCAAAATCGCTCCCGTAGCACCCATTGGATGCCCCATCGCAAGGTGCCCCCCATTCGGATTGACGAGCTCGGGGTCGACATTGTGGGCGCGAGCGAAGAGCGCTGGCACCACCGCGAACGCCTCCATGTATTCGATGAGGTCCATGCCCGACAGGTCGGCATCGGCGAGTTGCAACGCACGCTGCATTGCGGTTTCGCCAGCGGTCAGCTGTTCGATGGCGTTTCCGCCGGCTTCGGCGACGGCGTCGATCCGCACCAACGGCTCGAGTCCGAATTCGCGGCCCGCCTCGGCCGTACCGATGAGAAGCAGAGCGGCGCCATCGGAGATCGGCGGGCAGTGGGCGATGGTATGGCGGTGATCGACGGCAACGCCATCACCAACAACATCGCCAGCAAGCACCGAATCGAACTGCGCTTCACCCATCTGGGCAAAGACGGGATCGAGGGCGGCAAGACCCTCCGCTGTGAAATCCCGCTTGATGGTCTCGTCGCTATCGACCACGGTTCCATCGGCGCCATTGACCGACACCACCTGGTCTTCGTAGCGACCTGCATCCCACGCGGCTGCAGCCCGTCGATGAGACTCCATCGCGATCGAGTCGAGCTCGGCACGTTCGACACCATGGCGAACAGCGAGATGATCAGCGGCCACGCCGACCGGGGCCCAACGCAGCGCTGACGACACGGTTTCATCGGTGTACAGCGCTGCTTCGTCACCGAGGAAGCGAACGTGCGACATCATCTCGACGCCGCCGGCGAGAACAAGCTGTTGCTGACCAGACCGCACAGCCGCAAACGCGTTGCCCACCGCGGTGAGCCCGCCAACGCAATAGTTGTTGATCGTCTGGGCCGAAACGGTTTCGGGCAGCGCGGCTTCGAGCTTGCTCACGAGCGCAAGGTGGCCGCCCTGCGCCCCAACCTGTCCGACGCAACTCAAAACGAAGCTATCGATTGCGTCGACGGCATCGGCACTCGTACGAGCACGCATGGCATCGATGAGCTGCGCCACGACCTGATGTGGCAATAGCGAGGAGAGTCCACCGCCGGGACGCCCCTTGGTCCGCGGCGCCCGAAGGGCATCGAACACAAAGACGTCCGCAACACCCGCCACGGGTTAGACGCCTTCGACCACGAAGCACGCCGTGGTCGCCGTGCTGCCGCCAATGTTCAGCGTGGCGACTCGCTTGGCGTCATCGACCTGGTAGTCACCAGCGCTTGCCGATACCTGTTTGGTGGCATCGAGCAACATTCGAGCGCCCGTCGCGCCGACCGGATGGCCGCCACCGATCAAGCCCCCGCTCGGATTCATCGGGATACGCCCGTCACGTTCGAGCGAACCGTCTTCGACCGCCTTCCAGCTCTCCCCCGGTTCGGTGATGCCGAAGTGATCGATCGCCAGATACTCCGACGGCGTCATGCAATCGTGCGTCTCGATGGCGTCGAGATCCCCAACATCGGCGATGCTCGCCCGACCGAAAGCGTCCGTGATCGCTTGGCGTACATGTGGCATGACGAACGTCGAGTCGCTGTTGCGATCGAGCTTTTGGCGCAAGCCAAGGCCAACGGTTGAATGTCCCCAACCAGCGATTCGAGAACGTGGTGTTCGGCCATGTTCGGCGAGCCAACGGTCCGAAACCAGAAGCAGGCCCACGGCACCATCGGTAATCTGGGTGATGTCGTTGCGGCGCAAGCGTCCAGCCACGACCGGGTTCACATCGTCGTTGTCGCTACACGTATCGGCCGAGAGTTCCCAGCCTCGCGTCTGTGCGTTCGGATTCGCTTTTGCGTTTCGCAGGTTGAGTTCGCCAATGGCGCGGAGATGAATGTCGTCGATGCCGTAACGCCGGTCGTACTCGTCGGCGAGCTGATCGAAGGTCTCGGGCCAGATGTAGGTGGCACCTTCGGTGTCAGGCCCAACCCATGCTGCGGCCTCTTGCACCGCTGCGGCCTGTGGCCCGGGCATGGTCTTTTCCTGCTCAGCGCCCAAGACCAACACACAGTCGTAGCGACCGCTCTCGATCTCGGCCATGGCGGCCAGTGTCGCCATGGACGCGGACGCACACGCCGCCTCGTGGCGCATGGCGGGAACGCCCCATAGCTCCGGCACAACGGTCGCGGGCATGGCGCCCATGTGGCCCTGACCGGTGTAGAGCTGCCCGAAGGCGTTGCCGACATGAATGGTGTCGATGTCGCTCAATTCGATCTGCGCGTCTACGGCGGTCTTGCGAATGGTGTCTTCCACCAGCGTCTCGACCGAGCCTCCAGACTTTGCGAGGTTGTCGGCAAAGTCGCTCTGATGTCCCCCCAGGATGCTTACCTTCTGAGTCATCATGCTTCCGCTCCTTCCGTTGCCCATTTCTCTCGAAGGTCACCCTTGACGATCTTCCCCACCGGATTGCGTGGAAGAACGTCGATGAGCTCGAGGCGTTCGGGCAGTTTGTAGCTTGCGATGTTCTGGCTCCGGAGATGGTCGACGATCCCGTCGAGCGTCGGTTCGGCTTCGGTGGCTGCCACCACGAAAACCCCAACACGTTCTCCGAGGTCGGGGTCTGGGTAGGCAACGACGCTGCACTCCGCAACGCTCTCATGAGACGACACGAGCGCCTCCACTTCCGCGGCCGACACGTTCATCCCGCCGCGAATGACGATGTCTTTCGCTCGGTCGACGAACTGCAGCAGGTTGGGGTCCTCTTCGACGATTCTGAAGATGTCGCCAGTCCGGTACCACCCGTCACTGTCGAATTCCGCCCCATCACTACCGAGGTAACCACCGAACACGGTTGGGCCACGGAACCGCAGCTCGCCGTCGCTGTTCGGTTCAGATATCTCGACGCCCGTATCGAGATCGACGATTCGGGCTTCGACTCCAGGCCACGTTGGGCGCGGGAAGTATCGGGCGCGCTGAGCTGGGTCGGGGACCGTCGCCAACGTCGAGATCATCGCTGCACCTTCGTTCGAACCAAAGGCGTTGACAATCTCCATGCCACGGTCTTGCCAGCCCGCGACCATCCACGGATCGAGTGGCGCCGAGCCGGACGTAATCTTGCGCAGGTGCGACATGTCGATGCTCTCGAGCATGGCCTCGTTGCGAAGCAACATGTTGAGCAGCGGTGGTGGTGCGACCGTGTACGTGATCTGCTCGCTGCCGATCTGACCGAGGAACACCATGAGATCGATCGGGTTGTGCAACACGAGCGTGCTCGCTGTATCAAGCCACGGCACGAGCATGCCGCCGATACCGGCCATGTTCACCAACGGGAACGGACACAGGATCTTGTCTTCGGAATTGAGGTCGAGTGCACTCACCTGCGATCCCGACGTCGCCATCCAGTTTGCGTGACTGCGTGGCACACCTTTCGGCACGCCGGTCGTGCCCGACGTCCAGCAGATCGTGACGATGTCGTCCTGTCCCGCCTCATGGGCCTGCGGTGCGTCTGCCACGTCATCGAGCGATATGGCGACCGAACCGTCCGGGTGTTCGTCGCCAAAGGTGAGCATCGCCGCACCGAAATCGTCGAGGACCCCTTGTGATGCGGCCAGCAGATCGGGGCGGTCGGGACGGGCCGCGGTGACGAGGTGCCTGGCACCGGACGCCTCGAGGCCCTGGCGCAACTCGTGTTCACGGTGCTGAACAGGGAATGGCGTGGCGACGGCGCCGAGACGTGCACACGCCAGGATGGCAACCGGAAGCTCGACAGTATTCGGCAGCTGAATCGCGACCGCATCTCCGGCGGTGACGCCAGCCGTGGCCAACGCAGCCGACGCCGACTCAACCGAGGCCGCCACGTCGCTCCACGTCAGGCGGCGCGGCTCCCCGGAGAAGAAGTCACCTCGGTTCGGTGCGTCTGCGACCGCAAGAGCATCGGGCTTGGACGCAACCGCCGCGGCCAACAGGGCGTTGAAGGTAGTCATGTCGATAGTCCTCGGTGAATCATGTCGGTAAGCGAACGAGCGAATTCGTTTCGTACGTGTTGGGCGTCTGTCCGTAGCGCCCTCGGGTTGTTGAGACCCTGCGATACGACCAGGACGCGCTCGGCGAGTGCTTTGTCTCCGAGGACGAATGCCAGGTGTTCGAGCGAGACGCGCTCGGCTTCTCGATACAGGTGACGCAATGCCTTGTGTGCTGGCAGGCGAGATAGCGCGGTCCGAAAGACCAGGCTCTCGGTCCGGAAGATGTCGGCCTGACGCTCGACAAAGTCGCGAACGGTTGCGTCGAGGTCCCCTGCGTCGATCCGATCTTCGGTGATTGTGTCGCGAAGCATCTCGAACATCTCGATCAGAACGAACTCAAAGGCGGCCGTGAGCGCATCGTCTTTTGTTGCGAAGTGTCCATAGAAGGTCGCCGGCGAGCAATCGGCTCGATCCGCCACTGTTTCGGCGGTGAATGCTCCGGTGGAGCGAAGCTCGTCTCGCACCGCGGCGACGAGGGCGGCTCGGGTGCGGCGACTCCGCGCAGTTCGAGCCGTGCTGGTCCGCGCTTCACCGAGGTGGTCGGCGTCGCGGAAGAGCTTCATTGGCTCGTCGGAGTTACTCAACAGGTCCCTCTCATGTTCGGTACGGACAGTTCACCACGAATCTGGTTGCGTGAACAAGATTGTAGAGTGATACTAGTAAAACAACTTCGACAGGGAAAGCCCTTCATGCGTATCGAACATCGCAACACCGTCGATTCGGCTCTCCCTCCCGACGACGACCATCCGTACCGGACCGGCATCTGGCAGTCGCAGACAAACGAATTCGACGCGTGGGACCTCGACGTGATCGGCGAGATTCCAGACGACCTCAACGGCGCGTACATCCGAAACACCGAGGTTGCCCTCTTCGAGCCCATCAAGCGGTATCACCCCTTCGACGGCGACGGCATGCTGCACTCGATGAGTTTCGAGGCAGGAGAAGCCCGCTACTCGAACCGCTTCGTGCACACCGATGGCTTCCTCGCCGAACAAGAGGCAAAGCAAAGCCTGTGGGCAGGCATCACCGAACATCCGTCCAACGCAATCGCTACCACCGGCTCCGGAGCTCGGTCGCTCATGAAGGACAACGCGAGCACCGACGTCATTGTGCATCGAGGCCAAGCACTCGCCAGCTTCTACCAATGCGGCGAGCTCTACGCCCTCGACCCACGCACCCTCGAAAACCTCGGCAAGACCACCTGGGACGGCTTCTTCCCCGCCGAAGGTGTGTCGGCCCATCCAAAGCTCGACGAACACACCGGCGACTTGCTCTTCTTCAACTATGGCGTCGACGCTCCCCACATGCACTACGGCGTCGTCAACAACGCGGGCGAGCTCACCAACTACGTCGACATTCCACTGCCGGGTCCCCGCCTACCTCACGACATGGCCTTTACCGAGAACTGGACGATCCTCAACGATCTTCCGTTGTTCTGGGACCCACAAGCACTCGCCGACGGCTACTACAGCAACCGCTTTCATCGCGACATGCCCAGTCGATTCGCACTCATTCCTCGCCACGGATCCACCGATGACATTCGCTGGTTCGAGGCCGAACCGACCTTTGTCCTTCACTGGATAAACGCGTACGAAGATGGCGACGAGGTTGTGCTCGACGGCTTCTTCCAACACAACCCGACCGCTCGTGGAACCGCCCGTGGCGAAGGGGTCCACAAGGGGTTCGAAACCCTCGATATGAACCGTCTCGAAGCCCGCGCTCATCGTTGGCGCTTCAACCTGGTCACGGGCCAAACCACAGAGGAGTCGCTGTCGGAGCGGTGTGCCGAGTTCCCGATGATCAACGGCCGGTACGGCGGTCGCCCATATCGCTATGCCTACGAGGCCCGTGCCGCGCACGATCTGTTCGCGTTCGATGCCGTGATCAAGCACGACGTGGAGGCGGGCACCGAAGAGGTCGTCGAGTTCGGCGACCACGTCTATGTGAGTGAGACGGTAATGGCACCACGTGCCGGGTCGGCGGCCGAAGACGATGGCTATCTGATCACCTTCACCACCGACGCGGTGAACAATGTCAGCGAGTGCGTGATTCTCGATGCGACACGCCCGAGCGACGAGCCGGTTGCGCGCATCCGCCTCCCTGAACGAATCTCTAGTGGCACCCACAGCACGTGGGCACCGCTGGAGGATCTGTGACGCTGAAGATCGGCGCGGCGACACCCGCAGGGTTCTGGTCGTACTCATTCGAAGAGAAACAGCAGCTGCTCGCTCGTCTGACCGAGGTCGGCGTCGATCAGGTCTTCATTGCTGACCACGTGTCATTTCGCGATGGCAGCGGGACAGATGGGTTCATCGAAGTCGCATCGCTCGCGCAGCTGCACCCATCGATCGATGTGATGATCGGCGTTTACCTCCTGGCACTTCGGCATCCGCTTCCCGTCGCTCGCCAGTTGGCCACGATGTCGACCGTCGCTCCGGGCCGCATGACGCTCGGGGTCGGCATCGGCGGGGAAGATCGCCACGAGATCGAGATCTGTGGTGTGGACCCACGCACCCGCGGGCGGCGTACCGACGAATGCTTGCAAATCATCCGTGCGTTGATGACCGGCGAGCCCCTCGACTTCGACGGTGAGTTTTTCCAGTTGGACGCCGCGCAGATCCGTCCCGCGGTCAATCCGGCCGTTCCGCTGATTATTGGCGGCAGGTCGGATGCGGCACTGCATCGAACGGCAAAGTTTGGCGATGGGTGGCTCGGCGCCTGGTGTTCCCCACGTCGGTTCGCCGAAGCGGTCGGCATCGTCGATGAGGTTGCCGAGCAACACGACCGTGCCGATGTCGGCTGGCAGCACGGATACCAACCGTGGATCGGCGTCGGCGACACACCCGAAGAGGCTCGAGCGTTCGTTGCGTCGGCCATGGAAGACTTCTACAAGATCCCGTTCGAATCCTTCGAGAAGTACGTTCCCTATGGCACGCCCGACATGGTGGCTGAGACCCTCCAGCCATACATCGAAGCCGGCTGCTCGACACTCAACATGCAGGTTGTCGCCGAATCGACAAGCGCCTCAATCGATGGCCTCGGCCAGATCATCGCCGCACTCGGCTAGAGCGTCTCGACTAGACCTCGCGCCACGGCTTGGCCTTAGCGACCGCGAGCGCACGAAGCTCTGCGAACTGATCGCTGACCATCCCGCTGATCACCTCACTGCGCATCATCGGGCTGGCGTCCGATGCCGGACGCCAGATAGCGCGGCCACCGGTGAACCCCGAACAACCATTGTCGAAGGCAACCTCGAGCTGTGCCTTGTACTCGGCAAAGGTCACTCCCGACGACAACAACACCCACGGCTGTTCACACGCGGCGTTTACGGCTGCACATGCGTCGGCCCAGCCAGCTGGGTTTGTCGGGTCACCGGGAAACTCGAGCTTGAGCACATCGATCGGCAGCGGTGCGAGCTGTTGGACGGTTTCGAGAACCGTCGCTGCCCGCTGATGATCCTTCATCCCGAAGGCAACGGGCTCGACCAACAAGGCCATGTCGAGATCGGCACAGACCGCAGCGGAGTCGGCAACGACCTTACGCTGCTGTTCGGCGTGGTCGAGACGCTCCGGGGCGTACGGCAACAAGAGCTTCGCCGCACCTGCGCCGAGCTTCTTGGCATCGAGCGCAGACCAGCCCGGCATCATCTGGGTTGGCCCGGCCCACGGGTCCTGCATGTATCCCTGCGCTTCGAGTGCGGCCATAAACCCTTGGCTTCCGGCAAGAACACCGCGCTCGAGGGCGTACGGCAGACTGAACTCGGGCTCGAGCATGACGCCGCTGGCCTGGGGTCCAACGCCGCGGATCAGTTCCATCTTGAACTCGATCAGCTCGTCGTTGGTCGCCTCGCCGGGCAACACCGCTCGGAGCGAATCTCGATGGTCGATGGCGAGCACCGCAATCACACCCTCATCGGTGCAGAGGGTGTCGATGCCGCGCATCTTTCCGGGGGTCATGGCCTTCATATTTCGTATTCCTTGGGGGTATTCGAAGCGGATTCTTTGTTGGGGACAGGCCCCATGAACGTTGGCAATGGGGACAGGCCCCGCGGCGCTCGTGGCTTAGTCGTCGGCGGGCTTGGTGCCCGAAACTCGATACGGGTCATCGGGAACGTCGCCGTCGATCGCCGATAGCGGCAGGCCACCTGGATTGTTCAGGTTCGGCGTCTGCATGACCGGTTGCGTCCACGCTCCCTCGTCACCGTTGTCCCAGGCATCGTGAATCCATGTGTGCCCCTCGTGGAAGCACGGCGGGGTCGAACGCTCTTTGTCGACCATCTCACCGGCCAAGTAGTTCAGGAAGAACAGGTTCGAACTCGGACACGAGACCGAAGAATGGAAGCCCTTGGGCACGAGCACCGTGTCGCCGTCGTGCATCACGACCGTCTCGTCGAACCCATCCTCTGGCGCCCAGTTGCGGTGCATACCGAACCCGTTTCCTGGATCCATGCGGAAGAAGTACGTCTCCTCCAGGTACGGCGAGCCGTCGACGCCATCGTGGCGATGAGGAGCCCAACCAGACCACATCCCTCGAGGGACGTACACCTCGTAGAGAATCAGACGTTCCGCGTCGATCGGTGGCGCGAGAACATGATTGACCTGGCGATGCGACGCGCCACCACCACGGACTTCACTCTTCATCTCCTCGGGCACAATGAGTCGCGTGGGGTACATGCCGGTCGCCGGTGCGGAACCGATTGCAAACTCAAAGTCGGTGCTTGCGACAACACTCATCTCGTCGCCGGGAGTCACGTACACGATCTGAGGCATCTGCTCGAACACGCTGGTGCGCGAGATCTCGAACGTTTGGCCTCCTGCGGTCACCACTGCGCTCCCGGCGAGCGGCACGATTGCCGTCTCCTGCCCGTCGCGCTGATCGCTGTGGCTTTGGCCTGCGGCGAGCATCACGTTCGCAAAGCTCAAGAAACGCCAGCCGGCGCTCTCGGGGGTGACGTCGATGCGCACCCCATCGCCGCCGGTGTTGCTGACTAGTGAATTGCTCATGAGTTCTCCCAGGGGAAGTGTCGAGGTACAGGTTCGAACGGTGCCGCTGGGCCTTGACCCGGCATGGTTTGGTCGAAGTCGATCGATGCGCCCGACATCATGCCGGACTCGTCGCTCAGCATGAAGCAGATCCCGCGAGCGACTTCTTGTGGCTTCAAGAGGCGGCCGAAGGGCTGTTCTTTCTCAGCCTTTTCCAGCCAATCGTCGGGTGCATTGTGGAACTTCTTTTGCACGCCATCTTCGGCGGGCGTGTCCATCCAGCCAGGATTGATCAGGTTGACCCGGATGCGTTCCATTCGCAGGGAGTAGCCCGCGTGGCGAACCATTGCTTCGAGCGCGTGCTTCGCCACCACGTACGGGAACAGTTCACCGATTCCGCCGTGATGGGCGATCGAGCCAACGAGCGCCATCGATCCCGCAACACCTTCGCGGGCCATAATCGTGGCCAGTCCAGTGATCAGCAACCCTTGGGTTTTGACGTTGACGGCCAACATCTCGTCCCACATATCGCCGGTCGTGTTCCACACGGTTCCGCGCCAGGTCGCCGCAGCACACGCCGCAAGGGCGTGGACAATGCCGTAGCGCTCGTCGACGGTCGAGACGACCAGCTCGGCACCTTCGGTGGTTGCGAGGTCGGCCGACAAGAAGCTGACCGTGCAGCCGTCGCCATCGAGGCTCGCGGCAGCAGCTTCGCCCTTTGCCTGGTCGCGTCCGACGAGCATGATCGCTTCGGCACCACGTTCCTTCATCAACTCGGCAACAGCAAATCCAAGACCCTGCGATCCACCGGTGACGACACAAGTCTTCCCAGCGAATGATCCAAATTCGTACGGGTCGCTCATGGTGCGATCTCCTCACAACGGACCGGGCGGCCCTCGCGATAGCTCTTCCAGGCAGCAAGTCCGGCGACGAGCGGCGCTCGGCCGTCGTCGATCCCAACAGGCATCGTTCCCGACGCCAGACCATCGACAAAGCCGGTCCACTCCGCGAGGTAACTCGGAATGTAACGCTCGAGAAAGAAGTACGGAATGTTCTGTTGGCGAGTCCCCGCCGCAGTGTGCACCTCGGCGGTGTGTTCGCGAGGATTCTCCGACGCTGCCATCCCCGCCGACCCAAAGACCTCAACTCGTTGGTCGTAGCCATAGACGGCCTGGCGGCTGTTATCGATGTAGGTCAGAGTGCCGTCTTCGTGGGTGAGGATCAGCATGGCCGTGTCGACGTCGCCGGCTTCGCCGATCGCTGGATCGACACGCACTGCGGCCTTTGCGTACACCTCAACGATCTCGCTGCCAGTCACGAAACGGGCCATGTCAAAGTCGTGGATCGTCATGTCACAGAACATGCCGCCGGACACCTTGATGTAGTCGATGGGCGGCGGGGCCGGGTCACGACTCGTGATCTTGACCATGTGGACATCGCCCACCGCACCGTCGGCAACCGCTTGCTGGACAGCTGCGTGAGCAGCGTCGAAGCGACGGTTGAAGCCAACCTGAATCGGAACGCCAGTGGCGTTGATCGCGGCGACAGCCCGATCGACCTCCTCGAGGTTCAGCGATACCGGCTTCTCCAAGAAAATCGCCTTCCCGGCCTCGGCTGCTGCCACCACCAGGTCGACGTGGGTGTCGGTGCTCGTACAGATCGCTATGGCGTCAACGTCGCTCGCCATAATCTCCTCGACGCTGTCGGCACGGTGACAACCAAGGTCATCGGCAACAGCCTGTGCGCCCTCGGTGTACACGTCGTACACCGAGTGCAGGTCGAGACCCGGCACCTGGCGTGCAATGAGCTCGGCGTGCATCTTGCCGATGCGGCCCGTGCCCAACACCGAGATAGTCGGATTCGTCATGTGGAGACTCCTGATGATTTTGGCCGAGAGATTTCGGCGAAGTATTGGTTCTTAAATCGATCGATGAGGTGTCGTGTTGGCGTGGCCTGACGCCCGAGAACCCGATCGGTTCGGGGCGTCGATAACGACGTGTCGTAGGGAACGGGAGCGGCCAACATCGACGCCGGGTCGGGCGGGCCGAACCGAAGCAGGTCATGGTCGAGTTCGAACACATCACAGGTGAGCAACGCGAGCTCGCGGCGCGTGATCGGGTCTGCACCGCAGCAGTGGAACACCCCGGTTGACTTGGTCTCGCCGATCGCCATCATGATCTCGCCGCATTCGAGCGCGAGCGATGGCGTCGCGATCATGTTGATGTCGTCGGATTCCCAAACGGTGAACGGCAGTCCGGAACGAAGCGAGTCAACAATGCTCGCAACGAAATATCCAAACCCTCGATCTTGCGACCTCGGTGTCTGTGGCCGAGCGAGGTGCATGCCGTTCACCCCGCTTACTCGTGCCACCGCTCCTCCGGCCTCGAGCGCGACCATTTCCGACGCAAGCTTCAGCGCTCCGTACAAGTTGATCGGATTCGGGGGCGTGTCCTCGTCGGCTCCTGCCTGTGTGCCATCAAAGACCCAGTCCGTCGACACGAGCACGTAGGCGCTGTCGACATCGACCGCGGCGTAGGCGGTTGCACGAGTCGCGCCGACATATGCATCCCAAGCGGCGTGACGGTCGCCGTACATTCGATCCCAGTCGTTCATGATCGCGCAGTGGATGACGACGTCGGCACCGAAGTCCTCGATGCTCATGGCAACGGATTCGGGGTTGGTGACGTCGAGCGAACTGACCGCGTATGGGGTGATCTCCGGTGGGGTGAAGGTGTGAGCGGTCGTCAGCACGTCGTGACCGGCCTCGACCGCAGCACGGACGATATTCGAGCCGACAAAGCCACCTCCGCCACTGATCCAAACCCTCATCGTTCCTCCCCATTGGCAGCTGAGCCCGATGCCGCAATATGTGTTTCGAGTCGACCGTTCCGGGTGCGCACGGTGTACGTCATCAGCGCGGTCTGAATCGGACGGCGAGTTCCCTCACCGGTGCGTAGGTCGAACCGTCCGTTGTGCTTGGGACACTCGATCTCACATCCGAGGATCGTTCCGGTCGCCAGGTCAGCATCACCGTGGGTACAGATCCGATCGACGAGCACGACGTCGCCCGTATCGGTGCACGCAAGCAAGAGCTTCGCGTCGCCGACGTCGACCGGACGCATGGCGCCGGAAGCGAGATCGGCGGGGCCAAGGTCGGTCCAGCCGTCGACGGAGCTATCGCCCGCCCACTCGAAACCCTGAACGATGGGTCCGCGCCACCCGGGGACATCTGGAATGTGCCGTGGCAGCTCCCACGACGGATCTTTGGCTTGTTCTCGAAACGCGTAGAAAATTTCTTTGTACGCCGAAATCATGCCGGGCTTCGGCTCGGCCAACTGCTCGCGAATCTCGCCGTGCAGCTCAGGAAGGTTGTAATACGGCACCGCTGGGAACATGTGATGTTCCACGTGGTAGTTCATGTTGAGATACAAGAACCGGAACACCGGATTGACGAGAACCGTGCGGGTCGAGCGGCGATGGTCGAGCTCGTCTTCGCGCAGACCTGCGTGCTGTGTTACCCCGAAGAACAACACGAGCCAAGCGCCGTAGAACGTGGGACCTCCGATGAGCAGCAGTGGGTACAGCGATCGGGTGGCGATCGCCCACACGATTGTGGCGACCCAGATGGCGACATAGATTCGGGCCTCGAGGAACACCCGACCGCGTTCGCTTTCGGGCACGAGCACGTCGATGTTGTCATCGGATTGACCGAGTGCGTGCTTCACGGTCGTGCGTATCAGGCCGCTACCACCCTCGAGGTGGGTGAACAGCCACGCGAGCTTCGCAACCGACGGGGGCCGCGGAAAGATGATCTCTGCATCGCGCCCAACGATGATCGTGTCGGTGTGGTGGCGAAAGTGCGACCAGCGCCAGTACGTGGCCTCTCGAGCCAACATGAAGCTGGCCGGGTAGTACACGAGATCGTTTAGCCATTGGCTACGGAACGCCGTCCCATGGCCATGTTCATGCCAACGGGCATCGGTCGATCCACCCACCAACGTCCCGTACACAAAGAATCCGGGCACCGCCCACCAGCTCCCTCGCTGACTCCAGGCAAAAGCTCCGGAGGCGACGATCAGAGCAAGCCAAAGGACCAAGTCGATACCCGGCCGCAGGTTTTGCCGGACGGAAAGTTCGCGAAGCCGGTCCGGTTCGATATCGGCTTGGAACCACTGACCATTGGCGAGACCACGCTCTACCGCACGCGTCGATTCGACGCCGGTCAAGCTGTAGTCGCGCACCGTCGCTGTCATGGCCGATACATCTCTGGAACGTCAACGGGCGCAACAGCTACCGCCCGGCCTTCGGCAATCGAGGTCAGCGCGGCTTCCGCGACCAGTTGGGCTGCGAGCCCATCGACCGCCGACGGCCCACTCGCTTGAGGAGCGGACATCGACTCGACCCACAGCCGATCCTGAATTCGGTACGCCTCGGCAAACCAGCCGAACCAGTCATCGCCAATCGGGGTCCGGTAGTCGCCGTCAATCCGAAGCCGCGGCCGTTGGGGGGCACTGGTTGCCACCATGCCGTTGACCGACGTCGCCTCAACCTCGACCTCATAGGCGTAGGTATTGTCGCTGAACTCGACCGTGGCGGTCGCACCGGATTCAAGCCGCAATACCAGCAGAACATGGTCGAGGCCGCCTGGCCGCTCGATGGCGCGTGCATCAACATCGATCACGCGGCCGCCGAGCCAATGGACCGTATGGATGTCGTGGATGAGCGATTGCACCAAAACCGTTGCCGGTGGTCTGGCCTCGGCGTTGGTATTGCGATGCGTACAACGCAAGTAGTGCAGGTGGCCAAGCGCCGTGAGTTGTTCGGCCAACGCCGCGTGCGCCGGGTCGACCTCACGCATGAAGCCAACCTGAACCCGGCGTTCGCCGATCGACACCTCTTTCGCAATCACCGCTCGGGCGCCGGCGAGATCGTGCGACAACGGCTTCTCGCACAACACACGACTACCGGCCTCGAGCGCGGCCAACGTCAGGTCGGCATGAGTGTCATCGGGCGATGCAATCACCACACCGTCGTACCCAGCGGACGCGACCGCTACCGGGTCTGTGTTCCACGGAGCACGAACCGCTTCTGCAACCGTGCGAGCCGTTTCCTCGAACGGGTCGCAGACAGCCGCAATTTCAACGCCGGGTATCGCAAGGAGCGTTTCCGCGTGGAAACGCCCCATGCCACCGGCGCCGATTACGGCAACCTGTTTCACCGTTTGACCTTCTGCGATACGCCACGTACCGAGCCCTCAGGCGAGAACCATCGCGGGTGAGCGAAGCGAACGGCCATCACAGTCGTTGCTCTTTCTTGCCCTCAACCATGTCGGCCTTGGCGGCCAGAACGGTCTCGAGTTCGCTCACCTCGGGCACGCCGACCTCCCAGAACGAACCGCCCTCGGTCCAGCTGTACGCATCGGTAACGAGGGAGATGACGTACGTACGGTCGGCTGCCTTCGCCCGACGGTAGGCATCTTCAAGATCGTCGATCGACGTCACCGTCTCGCTCATGGCGCCCATTGCCTCGGCATGCTTGGCAAAGTCGACAGCGACGGGATTGACCACCGTTGGGTTGTCCTTGATCAGGTTGTTGTATGGGTTGCCGCCCATGTTGGTCTGCAGTCGATTGATGACCGCGAATCCGCCGTTGTCGCAGACGATGACGATCATCTTGTGACCGTGGATGACCGAGCTGTAGATGTCGCTGTTAAGCATCATCCACGAGCCGTCACCGGTGAAGACCACCACGTCCTTGTCGGGCATGGCCATCGCCGCTCCCCAACCACCGCTGGTCTCGTATCCCATGCAGCTAAAGCCGTACTCACAGTCGAAGCTGTTGAGGTGCTTGGCACGCCAACCGTTGTTGACCTCGCCGGGAAAGCCGCCGGCCGCAGCGAGCGCAAAGGTGTTCTCATCCGCGAGCCGATCGACAGCACCGACGACCTGGGCGTACGTCGGCAAGCCACTTTCACTCGTCGATTCCTTGGCTGCGATCTTGTCGATGTATGCGTTGTGCTGGGCGATCTCGGTCGCCATGGTCGTCGTCCACGAGTCGGGGGCACGGTAGTCCCCGAGTCCCAACGTCATCTCGGCCAAGGTCACCTTGGCGTCACCGACGAGTGGAATCGATTGGCGTTTGGTCGCATCGAATCGCGCCGTGTTGAGGCCGATGATCTTGACCTTCTCGTTCTTGAAGACGGTCCATGAGCCGGTCGTGAAGTCGAGCAGTCGGGTCCCGACGGCGAGCACGACGTCAGCTTCACCGGCCAGCGCGTTCGCCGACGTACCTCCGGTAACACCGATCGGTCCGCCGTACATGGCGTGGTTCCATTCCATGCACGCCTTCCCCGCAACGGTCTCGACGACGGGAATGTTGTGCGCCGTCGCAAACGCGGCCAACTCAGGCTCCGCCAAGCTGTAGTGCACGCCGCCACCAGCGACGATCAATGGCTTTTCGGCGGTGCGAAGCAGCTCCATGGCCTTGTCGAGTTGACGCTTGTCCGCCCGCGGGCGAGCAATATCGTGCACGACCTCGTCGAAGAAATGGACGGGGAAGTCCCATGCCTCGGCACCAATATCTTGCGGCAGGCCAATGAAGGCCGGACCGCAATCGGCCGGATCGAGCATCGTCTGGATGGCGTGTGGCAGCGAGCTCGTGAGCTGCTCGGGGCGCACAATGCGATCCCAGTACCGGGTGACGGCGCGGAAGCTGTCGTTCACGGTTTGCGTCGGGTCACCGAAATGCTCGACCTGCTGCAGAACAGGATCCGGAATGCGACTCGTAAACGTGTCTCCGCTGATCAGCAACAGCGGAAGACGGTTGCTGTGCGCAACGCCAGCGGCGGTCACCATGTTGGTTGCGCCAGGACCGACCGAGCTCGTCGCAACCATGATTTGGCGGCGACGGGTCGCCTTGGCATAGGCAACTCCGGCGAGCGCCATGCCTTCTTCGCTCTGGCCGCGATAGGTGGGCAGTTCGTCCTTGGCGCGTTCGAGCGCATGGCCAAGCGACGTGACGTTGCCATGACCAAAGATTCCGTACACGCCACCAAAGAGCGGTGCGATGGTTCCGTCTCGTTGGACAGACTTTTGGGCGATCAGGTACTTGACGATCGCTTGCGAGGTTGTGAGTCGAATGGTGTTGGTCATGATGTTCAGTCCTCCGTCAGGTCGACGACGTCTTGCCAGGTTCCGGTCTCGGTCGACTTGATGAGCGCGGCCTGCACACTCACGTAGTCGACGGCTTCCTTGAAGCTCGCCGAGTGCTTTGTGCCTGCGGCAACAGCCTTCAGGAACTCGTAGTCCTCGATGGTCACGAGATCTTCGAACGCGATGCTGTTCGCGTCACCGGGGACAAAGTTGCCGTGGTACGGGTAACGGTCGCCGCCACGAACAGTCGTGTAGCCGCGGGCTTGGTCCTTCATCAAGAAGAGACCCATTTCGTTCATGGTCTCGAGGTTCCAGTTCGCAGCACCCTTCGTGCCGTACACGTCGAATGCGTTCTGGCTCTCTGGACCGATGATGCTTCGGCTGGTTTCAAAGGTGCCGATCGCACCGTTTTCGAATTCGCAGAACGCGCCGAAGTAGTCCTCGTTGGTGACCTCTCCGGTCGGATCTCCAGGTTCGCCGCGGTCGTAGTGGGTGCCGCCTTCCTTGGGAAGCGGGCGCTCGGTGATGAACGTCTTTTGCATTCCCATCACCTTGGTGATCGGTCCGACGAGCATGTGCGCGAGGTCCATCGAGTGACTAAGAATGTCGGTGCTCACGCCATACCCGGACTGATCGACTTTGAAGCGCCAGCTGAGCAAGCCCATTGGATCGCTGCCGTACATCGAGAAGAAGCGGCCCCGATAGTTCGTGATTTCGCCGAGCTCCCCGTCTTCGATGAGGTTCTTCAGATACTGCACGAGTGGAGCGAATCGATAGTTGTATCCGACGCCGCTCACGACCCCAGCATGACGCGCCGCCCGCTCGGCGCGAACGGTTTGGTCTGGGCGTCCACCGACCGGCTTCTCACAGAAGATGGCCTTGCCCGTCTCGGCTGCCGCGACGCAAATCTCTTCATGCAACATGTTCGGCGCCGTGCAGGTAACGACATCGATGTCGTCTCGGTCCATGATGTCGCGCCAATCGGCGACGGCGTCTTCGAATCCGAAGCTATGAATTGCCTGGTCGCGGCGCATCTCCATGTTGTCGGCGCAGACAGCGAGCACCGGGTTGTATTCGCGGTCTTCGAAGAGTTGCGGGATGCGGGCATAACTTCGACTATGGGCTTGACCCATCCAGCCGAGGCCGATGACTGCGATTCTGAGGGGTTGACGGTCCATTGCAATTTCCTTGGTTGGTAGATCTAGCTGCCGTTGGTGAGCACGGCGGGGTTGAGCAATTGAGTTGGTGTCTCGCCGGCGAGTGCCAGTGCGACTTGTTCGAATGCCATGCGTTCCATGCGGGCACGGCCAGCGGTGGTGTTCGAGGCGATATGTGGAGTGACGATCACGTTGTCCATGTGGAGCAACGGGTGGTCGAGGTCGAGGGGTTCGGGGTCGGTAACATCGAGTCCAGCACCCATGAGGTGGCCTGACTCGAGCGCAGCGACGAGATCGGTCGTCACCACGATCGGCCCTCGAGCACAATTGATCAGGATCGAACCCGGCTTCATCGCATGTAACGCATCGGCGTCGATAAGGCCGACCGTCGATGGTGTGGCAGGGGCGTGGATCGAGAGCACGTCGGAGTGTTCGAGCAGTTCGTCGATGCTGACAGAGTTCTCGAAGGCCGGATCGGTGATCAACACCGTCATGCCGATCGCCTCGGCCATGGTGGCCACTGCCTGGCCAATCCGACCGAAGCCGAGCAACCCGAGCGTCCGGCCGTTGAGCTCCATGCTGTTTTGGTGCGAGACATAGTTTCCAGTGGCAGAGCGCAGGCGGTTCGCCGAGGCCGTCAGCTCGTGTGCAACAGCCATCATGAGCGCAATGGTGTGCTCGGCTGTCGACGTGGTGGGTCCATCTGGTGTGTTGGTGACCATGATTTCGCGCTCGGTTGCAGCGTCGACGTCGACAGCGTCGTACCCAATGCCAATACGTGCCAGGACCTTGAGGTTCGGGAGTTCGTCGAGGACCTCGGCGGTGTAGGGCTCGCCGCCAGCCAGAATCGCCGTTGCGTCACCGCGCGACTCGAGGTCCGGGCCGAGCACGTCGAAGCCGTGGTCGGCGTGTGCCGATTCAAGATGGTCCGGGCGACCACGCACCCACCACAAAACCGTCATCGCCACCCCAAACATTTGTGAGCGATCGCGCTCGCTGAGCCTGCAAAAACGCTCACAAATCCTGGAGATACGTTTTTGTGAGCGATCGCGCTCGCTGAGCCTGCAAAATCCATCACAAATCTCGTTCGGCGAGGAGGGTGGTGATGTCTTCGGCGGTTGGCATGTCGTCGGCGCACATGAGTCGGCTCGCGACGATCGCTCCTGCGGCATTCCCCCACTTGATGATCGTCTCGGGATCCCACCCTTCGAGCAGTCCGTGGCAGAACGCGCCGCCGAACGCATCGCCCGACCCGAGGCCCGACACGACGTCGACGAGATACGGCGGCACCGAAACTCTGGTGCCATCGGCGGTGGCGATCATGACACCGTCACCGCCAAGCTTCATCACCGCCATCTCAAGGCCGGCTTCGAGGAGTCGGTCCGCGGCGACGTTGAGATCTCGCGTCCCTACCGCAATCTCGCATTCGTCCTTGTTGCCGATGGCGATCGTGAACTTATCGAGCATCGGCGCAATGGCTTCGGTCGCCTGCTCAGGGGATTCCCAGAACATTGGACGCCAATCGAGGTCGAGCACGGTGTGGCTCTTGCGCTGACGAATATCGAGCAGGGCCGTAACGGTCTCGGCAGAGACCTCATCGGAAAAGCGAGATGCAGGAAGCCAAAAAATCGGTACGTCTCGGACGACGTCGTGATCGACATCGGTAACTGCGATGTTCTGATCGGGGGCTCGCGGTTCGCGATAGAAGATGATCGACGGATCCTCTGGCGGATCGAGTTCGGCGAACGCGAGCGGCGTCTGCAACTCCGGATCGGTCGTGATGAACCGGTTGTCGACACCGAAGGTGTGCTCGAGCGCGTATCGCACGTAGTCACCGAACTGGTCGTCGCCGACCTTCGTGCACAGTGCGGCCTTACGCCCAAGGCGAGCTGCAGCTACAGCCACATTTGTTGCCGTGCCACCTATCGATTTGCGGAATGAGGTGACGTGCCGCATGGGCTGGCCCACTTGTTCGGCATAGAGGTCGACGCTCACACGTCCCAAGGTCAGAATTTCAAGCTCGGTCATGAATGGTCTCCATTGAGTTGCGCCTCGAACGACGCAAGCTCGTCATCGGCGATCGGAACGAGCCGTGACGGGTCCGAGAACACGTCCGACTGAACGTCAGCTGCGAACTCACGAAACGCCGCAACACGCTCGGCCTGCAAGCGGTCTTCCTCGGCTGCGAGGTTGCGGTACTGCTTGGCATGGCGAGGAACATGCCCTCGGTTGGTTCCCAAGATGTCCGTCGAGAACAAGTACTGGGCGTCACAACCCGACCCCGACCCCATCGAAATCATGTACAGGGACGTCCTGGCTGAAATCGCTGAAGCGACCGCGGCGGGAACCACTTCGATCTCCGCTGCGAACGCACCAGCCTCGGTCAAGTCCTCAACCTGCTGCCATACCGACATCGCGGTTTCGGCGGTCTTGCCAACCGCTCGAAAGCCACCCGTCCAGGTACGGCGTGCCGGGATCAGCCCGACATGGCCAACAACGGCGATTCCCTCAGACCGCATCCGTGCGATCGTCTCGAGACTCGCCGCACTCCACACCGCGTCGGCACCGAGCGCCATCATCGCGAACGCCGCCCGAAGATAGTCATCAGTCGTGACATGTACGCCATAGTCGAGGCCAGCAACCATGAACGCCGACGGAGCAGCATCACGGAATTCGGTGCTCATCAGGGCGTCTTGCACCGTGACGATTCCGATATCCGCGGCGCCCGCAGCGCGCGCTTCGTCGAGCGTTTCGACATAGACATTGGCACGCTGACGCACGCCCTTTTCGGCACGAAGATCCGCCACGGTCGGACGCATCGAGTTCATATCGAGCCTCCTTGGGAGGATTCCTGGCGCCACACGGGCGCAGACAACTACAGAGGTACTGCTACTTCCCCGCGATAGCGGCTTCGAGTTCGTGCTGAAGCTGCTCGAGCTCGGCGCCACCGGCCATCAGCTGGGTGAGCTCTTGCTGGGTGATCTCTTCCTTGGCGAAGTTACCCATGGACTGGCCACGGTTCAGGATGAGAAAGCGATCGCCCACCGGGTAGGCGTGCGCAGGGTTGTGCGTAATGAAAATAACGCCGAGGCCACGCTTGGCCGCCTCAACGATGTAACGCAGGACAACACCCGACTGCTTCACACCAAGAGCCGACGTCGGCTCATCGAGAATAAGGACCTTCGCTCCGTAGTACACGGCACGGGCAATAGCCACCGACTGACGCTCACCACCGGACAAGGTGCCCACTGGCTGTTCGGTATCGCGAATATCGATGCCCATCTTGGCCATCTCTTCCTTCGCGATCCGCTTCGCCTCAGGCTTGTCGACCCAACGCACAGGGAAGACGCCCTTTGTTGGTTCGGCGCCAAGGAAGAAGTTTCGCCATACCGACATGAGCGGCACCATGGCGAGGTCCTGATACACGGCTGCGATACCCGCGTCGAGAGCTTCGCGAGGCGAGTTGAAGTCGACCGGCTTACCTTCGAGCCGGAAGTCGCCAGCGTCGTGCTTATGCACGCCCGCGAGGATCTTGATGAAGGTCGACTTACCAGCACCATTGTCCCCGAGCACGCAGGTAACTTCCCCCGCGCGCACCTCGGTCGTGATGCCCTGGAGGGCGATGATGTTGCCGTAGAACTTGCCAATACCGTCGAGTTCGAGGAGCGGCTGTTCGCCGCCAACGAGATCTTGAGCTTCGGTCATCGGGACTCCTCCGCTTTGGTCTTGATGAAGTTGTTGGCAATCACTGCGGTGAGCAAGATGATGCCGAGGAAGGCGAAACGCCAGTCCGAGTTCCAGCGGGCCGATGGAATGCCCTGCTTGGTCATTGCGACGATGATCGCGCCGATCGCTGCACCGAATGCTGAGCCGTAGCCGCCGGTGAGCAATGTGCCACCGACCACCGCAGCGATGATGTACTCAAACTCGAGGCCGTTACCGGCAACGGACTGCACGGTGTCGAGGCGGAAGGCGAGAAGCAAACCAACAAGCCACGCCGCGACCGAGACGATCATGAATAGCTGGGTCTTGGTCCGGGCGGCTGGCACACCGACTTGGCGAGCAGCTTGCTTGTTGCCACCCACAGCAAAGATCCACGATCCGAACTTGGTCCGGCCGAGGAGCCACGTTGCGAAGAGCGAGAAGCCAAGGAACCACAAGATGCTGATGCGGAAGCCAGCACGGGCAATACCTGCGTCGAGCTCTGCCTGCGTTGTAAAGAGCAACTTGATGATGATTCCGACTGCGATCGCAGCACCGCCCACCTGCGCGAGCGTCGTGCCGAACCCATCAGCTTTGGCCTCTTGGAAGCGGCGCTGGGTAAACATCGTCGAGCACACCGCCCAGACGAAGAACACCAGTGCGCTCACCAACAAGACGGAGAACAGCTCGGAACGGAACTTCACCGATGCGGATTGGCTCCGGATGAAGAAGGCAAGCGCCACGAGCACAGCCGAGAACACCGTCAGAACCAGGCCCCGGGTGATTGGACTATTGCGACCGGCGTTGCCAGCAGCGATAGCCAACAGGATCAGGCCAGCGAGCATCGTGACGCCAAAGAGGATCGAACGAAGTCCCTGTTCGGTGGTCATGAACATGAACGCGTACATCGTGAACGCTGAAGCAGCAGCGATGCTCGACACGTTGATCAGGGTCTGCGATTGGGTGTTGCTGTCTCCGGCGCTCTTCTGGAACGCCCGGAAGGCGGCGTAGGCCCCAGCGGCGATCACGAATGGCCAACGCAAGGCGCCAACCAGATCGAGGACCGGTTCTTGGGAGTCGACGTCGAAGACGACGGCGAAGGCCATCGCGAGCACGGACGCAATGACACCAGCGGCGAGCAGCTTCGATACGGAAGCATCGAGCTGCAATGAGCCGGCTTCTTGACGCTCGTAGCGCCACATGCAGAAGCCAACAAATGCAGCGAGACCAGCAACACCGATAATCGCCGCAGCGATCGAGTTCGCGCTGACCCCATCGGAGTTGTGCATGTAGAGGATTCCGGCGATCACACCAGCGACACCTGCACCGAAGATCGGAAGACCGCCTGGGTTGAGCTTGTCGCGTCGGGCGAAGTTGAGTTCGGCGACGGCGAACGCCAAGAGGGCAAGGCCGCCGAGAATGCCAATGGTGTAGATCGCGTCGCGAGCCTCGAGCTGATGTTCGTTGCGGATCCAGACCGTGGCGAAGATTGGCTCCCAGAACTCATAGCCGCGGCCTTGAGCTTCACTGATGCGGCCAACGGTGAGGTTGTCGATGATGAGCTTGGAGAAACCGAGCTTGAAGCCACGCAACACAAAGAAGGTGGCCAGCGTGACAATGAAACTCGGTAGCCCCGTTCTCTCGACCATCATGCCGTTTATCCAGCCGAGGCCGAGAGCAAATAGCAGTGATAGTGGGATGGCGATCCACAGACTGAGGCCAGCACCGCCGAGGTCGCCGACGTCTTTGACCAACAAGATCGTGATGATTGCAAAGGTGCCGGTAGCTGCACCTGAAGAAAGATCGAACTCGCCACCGATCATCAGTAGCGAAACGGCAACAGCCATGATGCCGAGCGTTGCGGACACGTCGAGAATCGACGACATACCGCCAGCGGTACCGAACTCGCGTGAGACGGCCCAAAAGAAAGCCCAGATCGCAGCGGCGCCGACGATGGCACCAATCTCTGGACGGACGAAGAGGCGTTGGAACACTCCTCGATAAGCAAGCCGTTCGTCGGCCCCTCCGGCAAGCGTTGCAGCCATTGCATCGGCTGCCGCAGCTGCGGCGTTTGCGTCACTGTTTCCCACGTCCGGGACGGCAGTGTCAGACATCTATTTCTCTCCCCCTAGAACTAAAAGAAACGTCTGGGGGCCGAGCCCTTGCGGGTCGGCCCCCGAACGTCAGTACAACACGTTGATAAACAACGCTGCGCTAAACCAGTGGGTTAGCGGGTACCAGCTGCGACGAGTTCCTTCACAGCGGTTGCGTTGTCTCCGGTGACGAAGCCAGGTCCGGTAAGGATTGGCAGGCCGCCACCGAGGGTGTTCGAGTTGGTGTTCTCGAGGTACATCAGGATGACTGGGATGTAACCCTGGAGGTACTGCTGCTGGTCAACGGTGAAGAGCACCTCGCCGGCCTCGATTGCATCGAGGAGTTCTGGCGTGATGTCGAAGCCACCGATGACGAGGTCACGGCCGAGTGCATCAGCTGCACGAAGACCGGACATGGTGATGACTGGTCCAACGCCCATGAAGCCGTCGATGTCCGGGTTCGCAGCGAGAGCAGCGTTGATCGCTGCTTCCTGTGCGGCCTGGTCAGCGTCGAGATCCATGAACTCGGAGATAACGGTTCCGTTGAAGGTCTCGGCGAGACCGTCACAGCGCTCGATGAGTGCACCGTTGTCTGGCTCCTGACGACCGCAAAGGATCGTGGTAGCGCCAGCGTCGTTGAAACGAAGACCAGCGCCGTTACCGGCGATGACCTCGGTCTGTCCAACGTGGGTGGTAGCTCCGAGTTCTTGGAAGTCGTTTGCGCCCGAGTTCAGCGTGTAGACCGGGATGCCAGCAGCAACAGCTGCCTTGAGGCCAGGTGCAACAGCGTCGACGTTTGGAAGCGAAGCGGCGATGCCGTCCGAACCAGCAGCAACAGCTGCATCGATGAGCTCAGCCTGAACAGCAGCGTCGTTGTTCGAGCCCTGCCAGACGAGTTCAACGCCTACGTCAGCTGCGGCAGCTTCAGCACCACGCTTGAGAACGGACCAGAACGGACCATCGTCAGAGTGCGTGATCATGTGGAACGTCAGGTCTCCGCCTTGGGTGGCTTCGACTGCTTCGTCCCCGCTGTCATCTGCAGTTTCTGCTGCATCATCGTCGCCTGTTGCGGCGTCTTCTGTACTTGCATCGCTACCGCAAGCTGCGGCAACCATGACGAGAGCTAGCAGCATGGCCAGCCAACGCATGTTCTTCATTGGGTTCCCCTCCTGTTGGGCTTTCTTTGTTTTTCTCGGGCGCTCGTGCAACGTTTCGTTCGTGACCGTGGTCAGGATGCGAGTCGTTGTTCGAGTTCCCGGAGATAGGTGACGTTCGCCTGAACGTCTTCGATTGGTCCTTCACCTGGAGCTGGTTCGGCTCCGGTAATTGCTGTGTCTTGTTCGAGTACGTACCAGCCGTCGTACCCCGCGCTCTCGAGTGAGGCTATTACACGATCGATGTCGAGGTCACCGCGACCGACGTTTGGGAAGAGTCCGGCTTGGACTGCTTCCATCAGCGTGACCTCTCCGTCGTTGAGCTTTTTGGCCATCGCGAGGTCGCAATCTTTAATGTGAACCAGGCCGACGCGATCACCATGATTCGCCACGAAGTCGACCGGGTCGTATCCGCCGACGGCAAAGTGTGCCGTGTCGAGCACGAAGCGGATCGACGAGTTGTCGACGGTGCGCTGGATCTCTTCTTTGGTCTCGATGATCGTGCCGACGTGTTCGTGAAGAACTTGAATGAGACCGTGCGCTTCGCAGATCTCCTCGATGCGGTCGAACATCATCCAGGTGTGGGTCCATTCGTCCTCGGTGAGCTCACGTCGTGGAGCCCAGTCCCAGGTAGTGACCGGCGAGGTGTTGAAGTACGTGGCTCCGGTCGCTTGCAACAGCGCTGCCATGTCTTGGGCGCGACGGATCGTCTCGTCGGCTTCGGCGGGGTCGTGCACGAGCATGGGCACGAATGCGGCGAGAAGGTCGAGGTCGTACTCACCGAGCACGGAGTTCAGCTCGGCGGGGCTGGAGGGTAGATACCCCTCCGAACCAAGCTCCGTGGCAGGGAAACCCATCTGAGCCATTTCGGAAAGCACCCGGTCGACGGGGAGCTGCACGCCCCATCCCGGCACTTCGCAAATTCCCCATGAGATGGGGGCTGTCGCCATGCGACTCATGAAACCCATAGTGAGTACTTGACCTCATTATTTGACGACGGTGCGTCAGATTCGAACAGTATTTGGCCGCTAAGCGGAGTTCAGTAGAGCGCTCTACTACGTGACCGGAGTCTCAACGTAGTCAAGGTGACCCACTTCGTCAAGCCATCGAACACTGAAAATGGAAGATTTTTCGCGGTCCCCTGTGAAATCAATGGGTCACCGCTGAGTAAATAGTAGAGCGCTCTATACAACGGCGACGAAGCTCGCTATGGTTCCAACCGTATGGGTCAGCCAACCATGGACGATGTTGCGGCACACGCGGGCGTTTCGCGCGCCCTGGTGTCTCTCGTCATGCGCGATTCACCCCGGGTTTCGGACCGGAGCCGCAAGAAGGTGCTCGCATCGGCCAACGAACTCGGATACCGGCCCAACGTGTGGGCACGCAATCTGGCCAGCGGACAGACCAACACCATCGGTGTAATGCTGAACGACCTGCACAACCCGTACTTCACCGAACTCGCTGAAGGTGTCGCGGCAGCCGCAGCAGAAGCGGGTATGGAACTCCTTATCACGTCGGGTTGGCAGCGCGAGTCCGGCGAGCACGCAGCCATCGAAACGCTGCTCAACATGCGCACCGACGGCATCGTTCTTGGCGCGGCACGATTCTCCGGCGAAGTGTTCGACGAGGTCGCACAACAAACCCCGACCGTCGCCGTTGCCAACTTCGATGAACCCGAATCGATGGACACCGTCTGCAACGACGAAGCACACGGATCTGAGCTGGTCGTCGATCACCTCACCAAGCTCGGGCACACACGAATTGCCCATATCGACGCGGGCAACGCCCCCGGCGCGCCTGAACGACGACGCGGGTTCATGAACTCGATGTCCGATCGCGGCCTCGCGCCAATCGTCTTCGACGGCGACTTCAACGAACACGCCGGCATGAGCGCAGCCGCCAACCTCATGAAACTCAAAGAGCCGCCAACGGCGATCTTTGCCGCAAACGATCTGTCTGCAACCGGTGTGCTGTCGCATCTTCGCAGCATTGGTGCACGTGTCCCCGACGATGTGTCGATCGTCGGCTACGACGACACCCTCCTCGCTGGCCTCGGTGCACTGTCGCTCACCACGGTGCATCAACCTCGACAGCTGTTCGGGCGGCGCTCTACCGAGTTACTGCTCGAACGCATCGAGGGCCGCACTGCGGCCAAACACGAACTCATCCAACCGCGGCTCGTGACCCGATCGTCCACGGGCCCTAACTAGCCACTTCGCCACACCACGTTCGCCATTCACGGCCATACCAAGAAGGAACAATGACCGACTTCTTTTCCGATGTCCCCGCCCCTATTGCATACGAGGGCCCAGACTCCGACAATCCATTTGCCTTTCGTTGGTACGACAAGGATCGCATCGTCATGGGCAAGTCCATGGAGGACCAGCTCCGTATGGCGGTGTGCTACTGGCACAGCTTTGCCTGGCAGGGCGCGGACATCTTCGGAACCGGCACCTTCGACCGCCCGTGGTTCGATCCGGCCATGGACCCCATGGACGCCGCTCGCCTGAAGATGGATGTCGCTTTTGAGTTCTTCGACAAGCTCGGCATTCCGTTCTGGAGCTTTCACGACCGCGATATCGCCCCAGAGGGAGACACCTTCGCCGAGAGCTGCAGCAACCTCGACACCATGGTCGACTACGCCGAGGCCAAGATGGCCGACACCGGAACCAAGCTTCTCTGGGGTACAGCCCAAGCGTTCGTGAATCCTCGCTACGCCGCTGGCGCATCTACCAACCCAAACCCCGACGTGTTCGCCCACGCAGCTGCTCAGGTGAAGCACTGCATGGACGCGACCCACCGGCTCGGCGGACAGAACTACGTGCTGTGGGGTGGGCGTGAAGGCTACGAGATGCTCCTAAACACCAACATGGCCCAGGAGCTCGATCAGCTCGGCCGGTTCCTCCACATGGTCGTTGACTACAAGCGCCAGATCGGTTTCGACGGCACCATCCTCATCGAGCCGAAGCCTCAGGAACCCACCAAGCATCAGTACGACTATGACTCGGCAACGGTGTACGGCTTCTTGCAGCACTACGGCCTCGAGAACGAGATCAAGGTCAACATCGAGGTCAACCACGCAACGCTCAGCGGCCACGATTTCAACCACGAGGTCAAGCAAGCCGTTACCAACGGCATCTTTGGTTCGGTCGACGCCAACCGTGGCGACGATCGCCTTGGATGGGACACCGATCAGTTCCCGAACTCTGTCGAGCAGATGAGCCTCGGTGTCTATGAGATTCTGCTCGGTGGCGGTTTCACGACCGGCGGCTTCATGTTCGACACCAAGCTGCGCCGCCAGAGCATGCACCCCAACGATCTGTTCCATGGCCACATCGGGGCCATGGACACGATGGCCCGCAGCCTGCTCGTTGCCGCAGCCCTCATCGAAGACGGCGAAATCGCATCCCTCGTCGAGGAGCGCTATTCGGGCTGGGGCACCGATCGGGGCCAGAAGATTCTCGCTGGCGAGGTCGGCTTGGCCGAACTCCACGCCGACGTCCTGGCAAACAACATCGACCCCACACCGGTCAGCGGACAACAAGAGATGATCGAGAACATCGTCAACCGGACCATCGAACGCATCAAGTAAAGATTTGTGAGCGATTTTGCAGGCTCACGCTGCAGAATCGCTCACAAAAACCTGGGAGGAGAGCCATGTACGAAGTAGATGTCACGAAGATCGACGAGAACATCGAGGAGATCATCGACGAACTCCTCACCGGCAACGGTGCCGTCGCGATTCGCGGCGCGTTCGACGAAGGAACCGTACGCGAAGCACGCGAGCTGATCATGGACTACTCCAAGGATCAAGACAAAGAAACCCATTTCCAAGGCGCAAACCACGACAAGCTGCATCTTCAGCGGCGGGTCTGGAATCTGTTAGCCAAGGGCAAGGTCTTCGAGTCGATGGTGCAACACCCCGACGTCGTCAAGATCACGTCGGCGTTTCTCGGCAACAAGTTCCACCTCGGATCGATCGCCGCCAACCGGTTGCTTCCCGGCGGCCCTGGACAAGAGCCGCACATCGACTACCCCTACTGGGACATGTACGACCGCGACGGCTTCCCCGCTCGGATCAACTCCAGCTACCCGCTCAACCTGCAGATCACGATCCCCCTCGATCCGTTCAACGAGGTGTCCGGCGCGAGTGCATTCCTGCCAGGCTCACAAGTTGACCTCAACTATCCCGACAACGAAGATCGCGAGTCGTTCTTTGCCAACTGTGGACGAATGTCGGGAAACCCTGGCGATGCGATCATCTTCAACGGCATGGTGTGGCACTGCGCCATGCCAAATGAATCTGACCACGATCGCACCGCGATCCTGATCGAGTACTTGCCGAAATTCATCATCCCGCTCGAAGATCAGCTCTCCGGCGTGCCCCAAAATGTCGTCGACCGTGGCACCGAGCTCTTTCACCGGCTCATCGGTATTGGTCGCCCATACCCGAAACTGTTCGATGAAGCCGACGGCAAAAACACCATCGGTAGGGACTGACTCGTTCGTTACTCAGCGGCGAGCCATAGGCCCCAAACCGCTCGACCGATTCGACCGCTACTGATCGTCGAGGATGCTTGCGATGAGATCGTCGACGTCCTCTTGGTCGTCGACTTCTGCAGCCGTCGCCGCAGCGGCCGCCTCAGACTTTTTCCGACGGCGCTCGAACCATAGGCCACCCACCAAGATCGACGCTGCGGAGAAGATCGCCGCATAGAGCAGCGTGCGACCGGGCTTGGGCTCATCATCGTTGGACTCGGTGACGACCTCGGCTGGGACTGGCTCGACCGAACCCTGCTCAGCAATCGCGACATCGACAGATTCCTCGCTGGCGACCTCGGCCTCGTCGTCGATAACCGGCTCGGTCTCGTCGACAATCGCAGCGGCGCCCGGATCAAAGAACACCGCACGGCCAAAGACACTCGGGTCCTGGTAGCTGGTGTCGTCGGTATCGGCGAGCGACCAGCTGAGCTTCAGGTCGCGGTCGCCCCCGCTCGAGCCATTGGCCTGAACTTGGAATCCAATCGACTTGCCACTCGTCGGAACGATCTTGTCGGTCATGTCGATGGCCATCTCGACACCCCAACCCGCGGTCGTTGCGAACACGAAACCACGCACGTCAAAGTCCGGCGCTCCGCTACCGGACAGAGAGAGTTGTTCTGGGTCCGTGTTGCCTCGATCGACGGCGGAAAACGTGATCTGGCCAACGCCATCACCGTATGACCTCAAGGTGTCGTCACCGGAGAGATCAAGGTAAAGCTCGATCGAATCTTCATTCCAGTAGTCGTCACCATTCCGGCCAGCGACGATGTTGTCGTCGGTGATCGTGGCAGCGAAGTAGAACGTGGTCGCGTCAGCCGCAACTTGCCATCGCATCTGTCCACTGTTGGCCGGGTCGAGCGAAGGCATGGGCCCGTCGTTCGTGACGATCGCAGGCAACGTGGCCCAGTCGCCGAGGTCGCCGTCGAGCTGTATCGGAGACTCGGCGGCAAGCGGCACGACAACCACCTCGCCAGGAACATCGATCGGCTCTTGTGCGTGTGCGGGAACGGCCAGTCCAACGAGCATGAATGCGCAAGCCACAGCACCAATGCGTCGCTTCATGATGCGTGTCCTTCGAGCCACGTGCACAACAACGTATTTACCGCCTCGGGTTGTTCGGTCTGCATCCAATGCGCAGCATTGGGGACCTCGGCGTACTGCCACTCCGCTTCAACGTACTGTTCACTCTCCACCATCTGCTTGGGCAGCAAGGCCCAATCGTCAGCGCCCATGATGCCGAGCGTCGGTCGGCTCACCGGTGGAAGGTCAGCGGGTTCGGCAATGATCGACTCGGGGGCGACGTTGGCTCGATACCAGTTGAGCGACGCGGTAAGCGCCCCTGGCTTTTCTAGCTCGGCGACACGTGCATCGAAATCAGCGGGGTTGTGGATGAGCATCCGAAGATTGGCCCACTCGTCGGCTCGCAACCATTGCTCCGCAACGTCGACGAATTGAAAGAGCAACATGTAGAAACTGCGCTGACGCTGTTCGAGACCTGCGCTTCGAAAAGCAAGGGGATGCCCGACCGACATAGCGATCAGCGAAGAAACCCGCTCGGGGGCGAACATCGCCGTCAGCCAACACGGTGGCGCTCCCCAGTCGTGACCTACCAGGTGAGCCGAGGAAATTTCCAGGCTGTCGAGGATGGACCCGATGTCGGCCATTGCGTTGAACACGTGGAACCCGGCAACGTCCTCGGGCCGGTCGGAGCGTCCGAACCCTCGCTGGTCGACGGTGATAGCCCGGTAGCCGGCGTTGACGAGGGCCGACACTTGGTGCCGCCACACATGCGACGTATCGGGCCATCCGTGGACGAAGAGGACGGGTACCCCGTCGGCGGGTCCGTCCTCGACGACGTGCAGTCCAAGGCCATCGGCGGTCGTAACCCGGTGTGTAGTGGTCATGGGTGTGTGGACGTCATATGCAGTGAGCGCTTCCCGTCGGCCTCGTGGCTCAATAGTTCCACGTTTCTGACTACCGACGTCGTCGGCGTTGGTCTGCGCGGAAAACGAACGCGAGATAGCTGAACATCGCGACGGCGATCGCGATGACGACGAGCAGGCCGCCTGAGAACGCTTGGTCGGGCGAATTCACCTCGACTCGAATAGCCCCCGTGTTCTGATCGCCATCGGCGGACTCCACCGAGTACGCAACCGAATAGTTGCCCGACGGGACCGGCTCGAGCACCGTCGCCGAAAGCACCGCACCGTCAACGGTCGCTGGGCTGACCGACACGACCGTGCCGTCGAGCTTGGTCACCGAGATCTCCGCGCCCGCCGGAACGAGCAACGAGTCGAATTCGAACGTGATCACGTCGAGGACGGCGAGTGCGTCCCCGTCGGCCGGAGAAGACTCCAACACCCGGGCACTAGCCCCGGCGGGAGATCCGACGCCGACGAGCACGGCGAGCATCACAACGGCGAACCCAACGACACGGGAAAGAGAGACACGGCAAAGAGAATGGCGGAGGTGGACGGGAATCGAACCCGCCATACGGGGATCGCCCGTATCGCCCGCTTTGAAGGCGGGGGAGCCCACCAGGTACTCAGACACCTCCATGGTGCCAACATGATACCGACCGGTTTCAGCGATTGGCGTCGTCCCAGGGAACTCCTCGCGGCGGTAGGTCATCATCACCCGGCTCAGGTTGGTTGCGGATGATGAGAAACACCGCGAGGCCACCGACGAGCGCGAACACGACGAAGATGATCAACGCGTAGAGGCCGATAAGACCCATCAGCTCTGCAACCGTGGGTTAGGCAACAATGCGCTCAGACTGCGAGAAGGTCGCGTGCGCCGGTGTCACTCGATGGGTGACGGAGCTTCGACATTGCGCGGGCTTCGATCTGACGGATGCGCTCACGAGTGAGATTGAAGTGTTCGCCGACCTCTTCGAGCGTGCGCGGCTCGCCACGATCGAGGCCGAAGCGGAGCTTGAGAATCTCGCGCTCACGCTCGTCGAGTGGCGAGAGCAGACGGCTGATTTCGTCGGGCAGCAATGCAGTAGCCGCAACCTCGAACGGTGAGTCAGCGCCACGGTCCTCGACCACATCGCCAAGTTCGGCATCGCCGTCCTCGCGGAGCGGCTCGGAAAGCGACAGTGGTTCGGCAGCGAAACGAAGCGCTTCGGTGACCTTGTCCTCGGGGAGTTCGACCTCAGCAGACAGCTCAGAAAGGGTCGCCGGACGGCCCAACTTGAGCTCTAGGCGTGAGCGAGCCTTCTGCAGTCGGGTGAGGGTGTCGCCAGCGTGAACCGGGAGACGGATGGTACGGCCGGTATTTGCGATACCGCGAGTAATCGCCTGACGAATCCACCAGGTGGCGTACGTCGAGAACTTGAAGCCCTTGCGCCAGTCGAACTTTTCGACGGCGTGCATGAGGCCGAGGTTGCCCTCTTGGATGAGATCGAGCAGAGGCAAGCCGGAGGCCTGGTACTTCTTTGCGATCGAGACGACGAGTCGAAGGTTCGACTGCACGAAGGTACGTTCGGCTTCTTCGCCACGACGTAGGTCGCGGTTTAGTTCGCGTCGCTTCGCAGGAGAGAGCTCGCCGGCAGCATCGATTGCCTCGCGTGCTTCAGCTCCCTTTTCGATGGCCTGCGCCAAGCGCACTTCATCGTCCTTGGTTAGGAGCGGGTATTGACCAATGTCGGTGAGATATAGCCGGACAAGGTCTTCTTCATCCCGCTCGACACGCTCTTTCGCCACGAGTTTCCTCTTCTGGTTTCACAGCGGCGGGTTGCGCCACCGCTGTTGTTGACTACGGCTCCCGTTAGTACGGGTGATGCAGTTGTTTCGACCAATAACAAGTCGACCTGAAGGGAAACCCTACCGACCGATCAGGCCCACAACACCGCGCGAATGGCTGAAAATGTGTCGAAAGTAACATCACGTGCCCGAGCAGCCGCTCACCGTGATATCGATCCATGACGTGCCAACCGCGGGATTTGTTGAATTTATGGCGTATTGCGCCCTCCATGCCCCGCATTCGGACGCCACACCCGACACGGTTCCATCAGCGCTCAACGAGAAGCCCGGTGCGAGCTCGCCCAGCCCGGTGAGTGTTACCGATTGCAGAACTCCGCCGATTTTGTCGTTCGCAGCAATGTTGATCGCGAACGAATCTCCGGTCCTCAGCGTGAACCGGTCATAGACCGCTTTGGGCAACTCAAGAAACTCGATCTCGGTGGGATCCGGTCCAGTGACCGGTGCAGCCGTGGGCGCTTCATCGACGAGTGGGAGGGCGAGTTCGGTGACGCCGCGCACCACGGTGACCGGTTCAGTCACCGTGACGTCGGCTGCGGTGATTGTCGCTGTCGGCTCGGACTCGGCCGCCACTGAGGTCGTCGGAGCCGGCGCAAGCGTGGTCGGTACGGCCGTGGTTTCCGGTGCCGTGATTTCCGGTGCCGTGGTTTCCGGTGCAGCGTCGGTGCGTGCGACCGCGGCGTCGAGGATGGCACTTTCGAAAACGGCGGAGTCCACAACGGCGGTGTCGATCATCGCCGTATCGAGGGCTGCGGTATCGATCATCGCCGACGCCGTCGATGCGTCAGCATTTCCAGCTCCTGAGGTAACGCCGATGATGCCGCCAATGGCAACGATCGCCAGAAACACACCCACGCTCGAGACGGCTAAGCGAAGGCCGGTCGGTCCAGCCGATTCCGAACCGGCGGCAGCTTCATCGGTACGTTCAGTGGCGGGCTCGGAAGTGGGCGCAGCGGCGACCGTTGCACCATCGCCAGGTTCGACCGTCGTCGAGGATTTCGGTTGTTCGGTGGCGTCAGCGGGCGTCTCCATACTGGGCTTTACGGCCCACGTAGGCCTCTTGGATGCACCCGCCTTCGCGTCGATCCGACTGGACCGTTAGCGGAAGCCGTTGGTAATCGGCAATCGACGGTCGCGTCCGAAGCCCTTCTTGGTAACCCGAGCACCCAACGGTGTCTGGCGGCGCTTGAATTCGCTGATGTCCACCAACCGAGTGATGCGCTTGACGGTCTCCTCATCAAAACCCATCTCGATCAGCTCGCTCATGGTCCGGTCGCCTTCGATGTACGCCTCGAGCAGCGGGTCGAGTTCCTCGTACGGAGGAAGACTCTGGTCATCTCGTTGATCGGGTCGCAACTCGGCTGACGGGGGCTTTGTGATGACCGACTCTGGAATGACCTCACGGCCCGCCCGCTCGTTGAAGCGGCGGGACAACGCATACACATCGAGCTTGTACACATCCTTGATGACCGCGTACGCCCCTGCGGTATCGCCGTAGAGGGTCGAGTAGCCAACAGCGGCTTCGCTCTTGTTCCCGGTCGTCAACACCAACCAACCAAACTTGTTGGTGAGACCCATGAGAATGACGCCGCGAATCCTCGATTGCAGGTTCTCTTCGGTCAACCCTTCTTCACGACCAGCGAACGAGTCCGCGAACATGTCGAGGAACGCTGCGTGGCCCGGTTCGATAGGGATCGTGCGATGGGAGACCCCGAGCCGCTCGGCGAACTCTTCGGCGTCGGTTACCGAGTGGTCGCTCGAGTACCTACTGGGCATGAGCACGCAGTGAACATTCTCCGGACCGAGCGCATCGGCGGCAATCGCTGCGGTGAGCGTCGAGTCGATACCACCGGAAAGTCCAAGGCAGATGTCTTGGAACCCATTCTTCTGTACGTAGTCGCGCGTGGCGAGCACCAGCGCGTCATGTAGTTCGTCGAGCTCGTTGAGCAACGGTGCGATTCGAGGTGTCGCAGCTTCAACATCGCGCCCGGTGGCATCGGAGATATTCACCACGGGGAAGGTCGCCTCGGGTGCGACCGTACTTTCGATAGCAGGGACATCGACGACCAGCAGTTCTTCAACGCAGTGGCCGGCTCGGGCCATGAGCTTGCCGTGTTCGTCGAGGACAAACGACGACCCATCGAATACCAGCTCGTCTTGGCCACCGACCTGGTTGCCGTACACAAAGGGAACCCCACCCGATTCGGCGACCCGTTCCGCCATGACCTCCTGGCGGCGTTCGGTCTTGCGTCGGTAGTACGGAGACGCATTCATGTTCACGATGATCTGGGCGCCACCTGCGGCGAGCTGTGGAATTGGGCCGCCAGCGATCCAGCCATCCTCACAGATCGACAGACCAACGTTGATGCCAGCGACCCGGTGCAGCTCCATTGGCTCAGCGCCTGGGACGAACACCCGCTCTTCGTCGAACACGCCGTAGTTCGGCAGGGCCCGCTTGTGATAGGTGGACTTCACCTCGCCATTGGCGATGACGGCCAGACCGTTGTAACTCTGACCATGACCTTCGCCATCGGCGAAGCCGACCACCGCCACACAATGGCCTGTGATGTCTGCGGCAAGTTCGTGCAGAACCCGAATGTTCTCCGCAATGAAGTTCGGCTTCAGCAGAAGATCCTCCGGGGGATATCCGGTGATCGTCAGCTCCGGGAAGAGGGCAAGGTCAGCGCCTTCGCGTTCGGCATCACGCATCCACGCACGGACCTTGTCGGCGTTGCCCTCAAGGTCGCCCACTTTGGTGTTGATCTGACAGATAGCGACACGGAGAACAGCCACAGCTCAAGGCTACGAGGCCCAGGCGGCGATCAGCGGGAACGGTGCTGTGAGATACTCACCAAATGAACTTGACCGGAGAGCAGCTCGAGGACTTCCGCACGCTCGAAGAAGCCATGTGGGTCTCTGAGACCCGCGGTAACCCCGAATGGTTCGATGCGGCCCTTGCTCCAGAGTTCACCGAACACGGTGCCTCTGGTCGGGTCTGGAATCGCGAGTCGATCATGACGATCCCGATCTCGGACTACATCCCCGTCGAGCTGCCGCTTCCGAATTTCGTCGCCCGCACGATAGAACCGTCGGTCGTTCTCTGCACCTACACCTCGATCGTGGCCGGCAACATCGCCAATCGATCCTCGCTATGGCGTCACAACGGCGACCGCTGGCTCCTCGAGTTCCACCAGGGCACGCCGGTAGCAGCCGAGCGCACACCAACCGCCTGACAAGGCGCCACCGGCAAAACGACAACGGGAGCCCGCCGAAGCGAGCTCCCGATGCATAACGGATTTTGGCCTTACGCCATGATCGCTGGCCTTACGCCAGTGCAGAACCGATCGTGTCGGTCAGCAGCGCAGCAACCACGTAGGGGTCAGCATTTGCGTTCGGGCGACGATCCTCGATGTAGCCCTTCTGATCTTGCTCGACCTGCCATGGGATACGAATCGATGCACCACGGTCGGATACGCCGTAGCTGAACTGGTCGAACCGCTGGGTCTCGTGAGCACCGGTCAGGCGCTCCTCGATACCAATGCCGTAACCGGCGAGGTGCTTCTCTGGAACGCCGTCGGCGCCCATTGCTTCACACGCAGCGATGATTGGGTCGTAGCCCTCACGCATGGCCTTGGTCGAGAAGTTCGTGTGCATACCTGCACCGTTCCAGTCGCCCTTCATTGGCTTGGCATCGATCGATACCTCGATGTTGAACTCCTCGCCTGCCCGATACAACAAGTAGCGAGCAATCCACAGGTGATCGCCAACCTCGGTGGTTCCGGCTGGACCGATCTGGAACTCCCACTGTCCAGGCATGACCTCGGCGTTGGTGCCCGAGATCTTCAGACCAGCAGCGATGCACCAGTCGGTGTGCAACTCGACAAGGTCACGACCTGCAATGCGAAGTGCACCGACGCCGCAGTAGTACGGACCCTGCGGTCCAGGGAAGCCAGCAGGCGGGAAGCCGTATGGCCACTTGGTCTCTGGGTCGAGGAGCGTGTACTCCTGCTCGAGACCAAACCATGGCTCCTGATCGCCGTACTTGTCCTCGGCCTCACGGGCAAGCGCACGCGTGTTGGTCGGGATCGGTGACATGTCGACGAACAGCGACTCGCACATCACGAGAATGTTGTTGCCGCCACGGATCGGATCCGGGAACGTCGCAACCGGCTTCAGAACGATGTCGCTCTTGTCGCCAGGTGCCTGATTCGTGCTGGAGCCGTCGTAGCCCCAGATTCCAGGCTCTGCGCCATCTTCAAGAATCTTGGTCTTGGATCGAACTTCTTTGGTCGGCTCGTTGCCGTCGATCCAAATGTATTCAGCTCGGTAAACCATCCGAGTACTCCTTAGTTGGGGAAATAACGCAAGGTATTTGCGCATCCGAGCTACCGACGGCCATGGCGGATAACTCCGGACAACGAGACCGTAGCCGCGACCCGTCACGGTCCGAACATCCGCTCTGTTAACGCTTTGTGAACCGCGCGATGGTCTAAGTGGCCGTTTGGACCGAGCGGTGAGACCATAGCGGGATGGAACCCCAAGAAAAGTACGTCCTTCGCACTGTCGAAGAACGTGGAGTGCGGCTGGTTCGGCTGTGGTTTACCGACGTTCTCGGTCAGCACAAGTCGGTTGCGATCTCTCCCGCCGAACTCGAAAAGGTCTTCGAAGAAGGACTCCAATTCGACGGGTCATCGATCGACGGATTCAGTCGCGTACAGGAAAGCGACGTCCTCGCTCGACCCGATGCCCGAACCTTTGAGTTGCTTCCGTGGGCCAGAGACGACGAGCCGTCCGCCCTCATCTTCTGCAACATCGAACAGCTCGACGGTTCCCCATTCGCTGGAGATCCACGTCAGGTGCTTCGGCGGAACCTCCAAAAGGCACACGAAGCAGGCTTCACTTTCTTCGTAGCGCCCGAAATCGAGTTCTTCTATTTCAAGAGCGACGACCCGAGCAACATCGCCCCGATCGACACGGCCTCCTACTTCGACCTCACGACAGCCGATGTCGCAAGCGACCTGCGGATGACCACAATCCACATGCTCGAAGCGTTGTCGATCCCGGTCGAGTACAGCTTTCACGAAGACGCGCCGAGCCAGCACGAGATCGACCTGCAATACACCGAGGCGCTCGCCATGGCGGACTCGATCATGACGTTCCGCTTAGCCGTCAAGAAGGTTGCCCAAGAGCGCGGGGTACACGCCACGTTCATGCCCAAGCCGCTCGACGGTGTCCAGGGCTCGGGCATGCACACCCACATGTCGCTATGGCGCGACGGACAGAACGCGTTCTACGACCCCGACCACGAGTACGGCTTGAGCACCGTCGCCCAGCAGTTCATCGCAGGCACGCTGCGCCACGCCCGAGAAATCACCGCTGTTACCAACCAGCTGATCAACTCCTACAAGCGGCTCAACGACGGACTCGAAGCACCTCGATACGTGTCATGGGCCAGGAACAACCAGAGCACCCTCGTTCGGGTTCCCGTAACCAAGACCAACAAACCGGACGCAACCCGCATCGAATATCGCTCCCCCGACCCGGCTTGCAACCCGTACCTTGCGTTCTCGCTCATACTCGCCGCTGGCATGAAGGGAATCGAGGAGGGCTACGAACTCCAGGAAGAGACAAAGATCAACCTCTTCGATCGTAACGAAGCCAAGAACGCAGGTGTCGACACCTTGCCTCGTTCACTCGACGAAGCCCTCGTCGAGATGGAGCGTTCCGAACTCGTCCGCGAAGCACTCGGCGAACACATCTTTGAGTGGTTCCTGCGAAACCGCCGTGCCGAATGGGCCGACTATTCGCGCAGCGTCACCCCATTCGAACTCGACCGCTACCTTCGTCAGTGGTGATCTGAACCGTGACAACCCCGACAATTCTGCTGTACCCAACCCCGATGGGATCGAGCCTGACCAAGGTCCTCGACGTACTCGGATTCGACTGGAAAGCCGTCTCCGACACGTCAGCTGCTGAGACACTCGAACCGGTCACCGGCTGGTCCGGCGCGATCATCACCATCGATGGCAACCCCGACGAGGCGTTCCGCATCGCGCAATGGCTTCGTGGCCGAGAAGACGCAAACGCAGCCACCCTTATGCTCGTTTCAGCCGAAGCACTGCCCGAGCTTGCAGACAACACCGATCACTTCGACGACTTCTGCCTGACCCCGTTCCACCCAGCCGAGCTCGAAGCTCGCCTCGAACACATGATTCAGCGACACGTCGACGAGGGCAACGACGCAATCATCACCTTCGGCCCGCTCAGTCTCAACATCGAGACCTATCAGGCCATGGTCGATGGACGAGCCCTCGACCTCACCTACATGGAGTACGAACTTCTCCGGTACCTGACCGCACAACCGGGGAAGGTCTTCACCCGCGAGATTCTCCTCAGCGAGGTGTGGGGCTATGACTACTACGGCGGCGCACGCACCGTCGACGTCCACATTCGTCGCCTCCGATCCAAGCTGGGCGAAGAACACGCCAACCTCATCGCCACCGTGCGCTCGGTCGGCTATCGCCTCGGCACCGCCGACTGGCGGGCGTGATTCTGTAACTTCTCGACACCACCGGTCGAGATTCGCGGTGCCAATCTTGTTCGCTTCGCGAGCTCCGCTCTCCTCTCACCGGAGTTCGCGCCGACACGGTTTGGTTCGGACCCTTCGGCAAGACTGACGCAATGTCAGAGATTCCACAGACGATGCACGCCGTCCACCTCCTCGGCCATGGCGGGTTCGACAAGCTCGCGTACCGCACCGACGTACCCGTCCCCCGACCCGGCCCGAACGAGGTGCTGATCAATGTCGGCGCGGCCGGAATCAACAACACCGACATCAACACAAGAATCGGCTGGTACTCCAAAAGCGTTACGTCGGCGACCAACGCCGGAGGTAGCGACGGCTACGACGACTCGGTCACCGACGATGGCAGCTGGTCTGGTGAGGAACTCCCGTTTCCGATCATCCAAGGCGCCGACGTTGCAGGCACGATCGTCGCTGTCGGCGAATCCGTTGACGCAGAACGAATTGGCGAACGAGTGCTTGTGCGCACCATGCAAACCGCTGGTGCACAAACCCCGACCGACTGCATCACCCTCGGGTCCGAAAGGAACGGCGGCTTCGCACAGTTCTGCGTTATCGACGACTCCGAAGCGTTCGCGATCTCGACCGATCTCACCGACGTAGAGCTCGCATCGTTTCCGTGCGCCTACTCAACGGCCGAGACCATGCTCCACAAGGTCGACCTCGCCGAAGGCGACCGGGTGCTCATCACCGGAGCATCCGGAGGCGTTGGCTCGGCAGCGATCCAACTTGCGAAGCGTCGAGGAGCATCCATCGTCGCCGTTGCCTCGAAGGCGAAGTGGCCGGACCTCGAAGGGCTCGGCGCCGACCAACTCGTCGACCGAGACACCGACCTGCTCGCCGAATTCGGAGAAGACTCCTTCGACGTCGTCATCGATGTCGTCGCCGGACCCAGCTGGCCATCGCTGCTCGAAATCCTCCGCAAGCAGGGCCGCTACATGACCGCGGGCGCGATCGCCGGACCGATCGTCCCCCTCGATGTCCGCACCCTGTACTTGAAGGACCTCACCCTGCTCGGCTCGACGCACCAACCAGTGGTGACGTTCGAAAACCTCGTTCGGTACATCGAAGACGGAGAGATTGTCCCGGTCGTGTCCCAGACGTACCCGCTCGACAAGATCGTCGATGCTCAGCAGGACTTTCTCGACAAGCGATACGCCGGCAAGCTCGTGCTCGTCCCGCCAGCGATCGGCTAGATCTCGCGGACTAAATCATGCGCTGGCGCAACCGTTAGTTCGTTGGATGGCAGGGCTCGGGTATCAACTCGGATAAGCGGGAAGCCATTCACCTGATGCGGGGCAAACCACGCAGAACCCGTCTTCGCAACCAAGAGCTGCGGCATGACATATACCCGCGCCGGTGAGTCACCCAGCGTCGCCGCGAGCTCAAAGTCACCGCTCGTGGAGTCGCCTGCGATGATCACGCGGTCCGGCCGGGTCGTGGCGACGAGGTGTGCGAGCGAACCATCCATGGCCAGGTCGGACTGTGCAACAACGTCGATTCCGAGCTGTTGGTGATCACGCATCTCGAGCACCAACTCGTGCGTCGTGAACTCATTGCCAACAACGATCGCGGTTGTTCGGCACAAACCCTTTTGCCAAAGCACCCGGATGAACTGGCGGGCCAGGAGAACGCCGGCCGTAAGTGCAGCGACGGTCACCAGACTCGACACCAGATAGTGCAGGGCCGAGTGCACGGTCTGTCGAAAGAGCAGCTCGCCTGCAGCGGTTGCGACGAAACCCATGAGGGACGCGACCGCAACGGTCGGCACGATCTGCCAGTCCTCCATCGAAATCGCCACCTTGAATGCTCCGGCATGAGCAACCAGAACCCAGGCAACACCGCCGATTGCGACGGTTAGCCAGAACGTGGCCGCCGCCCCGTGCACAATCGCTGCAGCGAGCAGCACGAGAAGTCCTGCAATGCCAGCGACCATGAGCTCGATCGCCCGTAACCGTCCTGTTCCTGCCGTCTCGTGCTTGGCCGCACGCGTCTTGTCTATGTTCGCCATGTGTCATCCCACCTAGTTCCGCAACGCGATCAACATCATCGCTGTTAGGTCCATCGGCCTACGCGTCGCAAATTTGAGAGAACAGAATTGACAAAATGACAACACAACACTCCTCGTTTCCTCACATGCCGGCAGATCGTTGCGCAGCATCACGAAGAAAGACCGTCGAGGCAAACCAAAAGTCGCGGACCATGCCGCGCTACAGCACGGGAAACCGCTGTAGTTTCAACGAAGTCGACGGCCGAAGTACCAGTTGTTGTAGGTAGAGAACTACTAGTTCTCGTAGGGGTTGCTCTCGCTAAGCGCTAGCGCTTCGGAGTCAGCATGGGCTGCATCGACCGCACCCTTTGTCGTGGAGCCGAGGACCGCTGCGAACAACGCGCCGCTCATCATGATCGCCACGGGGAAGACCACCAGCAGCAGAACGACAATGACAATTCCTCCGAACATGTTGTCGAGCGTAGCGGTTACCATCGCTTCTATGTCGAAGCCAGTAGGTCCATATACGCCAGCAATCCGTTCGGGGAACACCATCTACATCTCGGGGCAACTCGGTTTGAGCAACGGAGCCTTGGTCGAGGGGCTAGACGCTCAGGTTCGCCAGGCGGTCGCCAACCTCGCGGCGCTGGTCGAAGCCGAGGGTGGAACACTCGACCACATCGTCAAGACAACCGTGCTCCTCGACAGCATCGATGACTACGCGGCGATGAACACGGCGTACACCGAATCGTTTGGTGACCATCGTCCAGCACGTGCCGCGTTCGCGGTCGACGCGCTTCCTTTGGGCGGTCTTGTCGAGATCGAAGCAATCGCTGTTCTCGACGAAGAGCTCGCCGGTTAGGCCTTAGCTGTCCGCTTCGGTGTCGGTGGTTACGTCGTCCTGCGCGTCGGCGTCGTTCGAGGCTCGACGAGCTTCGAGCTGCGCCGAAACAACGTCCTGTAGACGTGCCATGTCGGAGTCGAGCGATCGGCCAACACCGACAAAGTTCGGAATGGCGGTCTCTGTAGCGTCGTTCACGTCGACCGAGCAACACTGCACGAGCTCCGCCCGGTAATCGATCTCGTTCACACGGATCCACGAGATCGCTTCATGCATTGCGCGGCGAAAGCCGTCGGCGAGCTCGGGGTTGTTCGTTGCCCAGTCGATATCGACAACCGCGAGCGACAACGGGCATACGCCGTAGCCTGGGCAAAGCTCGGCGTCGAGGTTCGCGATCACCGAGTTCGAGCTTCGAAGCGCTTGTGCGGTCAGCGGATCGAGTGTCGCTGCAGCAGCCACCTCACCTTGAGCGAGCCGGTTAAGCGTCTGCTCGGCGTTACTTGCGACAAGGGTTACCTCGCCTGGGTCGCATCCATCGTTGCGGACCATTTCACGCACAGCAATCGCTGGTGTGGTGACAAATCCTCGAACGGCGACAGATTGCCCAACGAGATCGCAACCCGACGAAATCGTCTTTCCACTCGCCGCGACCAGCGACATGGCGCCACGGCCAGAATCTGCCCGGATGTCGGTGCCCGAGACGTATACGAGCGGTTCGAAGAGGTCTCCGGGAAGCGAACGGAGTCCTTCAACCACCGCCGTAGCGGAGAGCATGCCGATACGAGCTTCATCGGAGATCATCGAGCCCACAACCGCTCCTTCATCAGAGACCGGGAGGTACTTGATCTCGATGCCGTACTTGGCAAAGAGGCCTCGCGAGTCGGCGATCCAGAGCGGCGAGGTCTCGATCGAGTTTCGTGCCGCGACCGAGACCACCTCAAACTGTTGAGCGGTCGTCGTCGAAATGCCGCTGTCCTCGAACGCGATCGCGCTTGGGGCATCACTGGTTGTCGTCGCAGCGGTATCTGTGGACGAACCATTGCCACATGCTGTTGCGATCAACGCCAAGATCACAAAGAGAGAGGTCAGCCCGGCCAAAGGCATGTTCTGAGGTCGCTTCACCATGCGCCTCCCATCGGTCGACAGTGCGCTAAATCAATGGAAACCATGAGCCAATTCTCGGTCGATCGTGCCGACGCAAAGAGTAAGAATGTACGAAATGGACGACCGTCGTATGGCGAGACCTACCCCCGGCGGCAGTAGCGTTGGAGGCCATGCATCCCCCCATCGATCGCCGTACTTTCGTCCTCGGAGCGCTCGCGTTGTCCGCCGCTGCTTGCGGAGGATCAACCTCGATAGCGGCCGGCGATGCGCTCACTCCCGATCGGCTCGCCGTCCGATTCCCTGATGGTTTCCGAGCGCCAAGCGTTGCTGTCGTTGGCCATGGGCCGCAACGCTTCCCGTTCGTCCTCGTCGCCAGCGATGGTTTCCCAATGGTTGGCGAAACCCCTGCGTCGATCAACATCGAGATCATCCACGAGGGTGAAACGCTCGAGGTACAAGAAGTTCCGGTGCGCGGCGCTGGCCAGTTCACGCCCTTCTATCCCCTCGTTTTCACACCACCTGCGACCGGCAGCTATCTCGCTCGCACCGATTTCAGCGACTTCGATGTGGAGTTCGCCGTCGTCGAGCGTGCGGAAACAACGCTGTTTCAAGCAGGCGAAACTCTCCCCGGCTTCGACACGCCGACGACCGCTGAGCCTGCAGGGGTCAACCCGGTCTGCACCCGTTCGCCCGATCCGTGTGGCCTGCATGAGGTGACGCTCAATGAAGCGCTCTCCAACGGCAAGCCGACCGCGCTGCTCATTGCCACGCCGGCACACTGCCAAACCGATGTCTGCGCCTCAAACGTCGAATGGCTGATCGAGCTCGCCGGCGACCGAACGGACATCAACGTCATCCACGTCGAGGTGTACGAGGACTTCGAACGCGATGTCAACGAGGGCGGCGGACTTCCGTCCCGCGCTCCACTGCTGGCCGAGTGGGACTTCGCGTTTGAGCCATCGCTATTCGTCATGTCCGCCGATGGCACCATCGTCGACGGTCGCCATTTTGCCTTCGACCGCGACGAGATGGAAGAAATGCTGGCGATGATCTAACGGCTCGCAGCGACGTCGAGCCAGACCAAAACGCGAAACGACGGCCCGAAGGCCGTCGTAACACAAGAGATTTTCGCTCGACTTAGCTGAATGAAGAACCGCAGCCGCAGGTGCGCTCTGCGTTTGGGTTGTTGATCTTGAAACCGGTCTCTTGGATCGACTCGGTGTAGTCGAGGCTGGCGCCCTTCAGCATCTCTGCTGACGAACCGTCGCACACGAGGCGTACGTCGCCGTACTCCTGCACAACGTCGTCGTCCGCGATCTCAGAATCGAAGAACATCTCGTAGCTGAAGCCGGAGCATCCACCAGGGCGCACGGCAACGCGAAGGGCGAGGCCTTCCTCGTCTTCTGCGCCGATGAGTTCGGCAACCTTTACTGTGGCTTGGTCGGTGAGTGCAATCATGGCGATCCTCCGAAAGGTCGTTCTACGTCTGTTCTGCAGTGTATCGGACGGTGTAACCGCAAAGTCGAGTCGAATATTGCACGTCGAGTCGATCAAAGTCGGTCGACCTACAGCCGATAGAATCGCCATATGGTCGACCGTCCCACTTCTGAAGATCTGATGGGTGTTCTCGGCGGTGTAATCGACCCCGAGCTCGGATCCAACATTGTGGAGCTCGGCATGGCGAAGAGCGCCAAGGTCGACGATGACGGCATTGCCCGAATCACCATTGCACTGACCACCTCTGGATGTCCGCTGAGATCACAGATACAAAAGGACGTCAAAGCCCGGGTTCTGAGCCTGCCCGGTGTCGAGAAGGTAAAGATCAACTGGACCGAGCTCGACCAAGAGGAAAAGGCCGAGGTCATGAAGGTGGCTCGGTTCAACGTCAGCCAAAATGCTCCCGACACCGCGGTGCCATCGACCACTCGCTGCGTTCTCATCGCAAGCGGAAAGGGCGGCGTCGGAAAATCATCGGTGACAGCCAATCTCGCCGCTGCGCTCGCCATTCAAGGCTTTCGGGTTGGGGTTCTCGACGCAGACATCTGGGGCTACTCGATTCCTCGTCTTCTGGGTGTCGAAGGGCGCCTTGAGGGGTCGGTCGACTCTGGAAAGATCACGCCCCAGACAATCTCGATGGGTGCAGGCGAACTCGAAGTGGTGTCGATGGGCTTCCTCGTCGACTCCGAAGACACCGCGCTGATGTGGCGTGGCCTGATGCTCAACCGAGCCGTCCAGCACTTCCTCCAAGACGTCGAGTGGGGCGCCCTCGACTACCTGCTCATCGACATGCCTCCCGGCACCGGCGATGTGCAGATGGGTCTGGCAAAGATGCTGCCGCACGCCGAGATGCTCGTCGTAACCACACCGTCGAAGCTGGCTCAAACCGTCGCAGTTCGGGTGGCCAACATGGGACGCAACAACTATCTCCGTGTCGTTGGTGTCATCGAGAACATGAGCGCATTCGTCGACGAAGACGGCAAGACCCACGAGGTGTTTGGCTCCGGTGGTGGCGAGGATCTCGCCGATCAGATCGACTCGCCACTCATTGGCAAGATTCCACTCGACCGGTCCGTCGTCGACGGCGCTGACACCGGCACCCCGGCAGTCCTCGGAGGCGGAGCGGCGGCGAACATGTTGCGCTCGATCGCCCATCAGATCGCGACCGAACTCATCCCGCCCGTCGACATGTCTGGCTGTTCCACGCGCATTATCGACCAGGCACTCGCAAATCTCGAGGCAATGGACGCAGCAGACGCCGAGGCCAGCGAGTCCGTCTAGCTGATGTCGTAACCCTCGGGAAGTCCGGGGGCAAAACCGTCACATTCGACCGTTACGGTTCCGAGGCCGAGCGACTCTCCCACGCCTGCTGCACCCTGAGCATCGACGAACCGAAGTGCGCTTCCTCGGATGGTGTCAGCCTGGACAAAGAGGTCCGCTGGCTGATCGATGGCGAGCTCGATGACCCGGTCATCACCAACGAGTACCGAGACGTACGCTTGGCCGAAGAACGCTTGCACGATTGCTTGGGTCTCCGCGTCGCTCTGCGGGTCGGTGCCGACGCCGAGAGCAAGGATGTCTCCAGCCCCGGCGGCCCAACATTCGAAGGCAAAGTCGTACTGTACGGATCCGACCGTAACGTGGCCAACGGACGCGAGCTCGGGCGATGGCACTCTGCGAATCGTCGTAACGACGTCGAGCGCGGTTGTCGTCGGTGCTGTCGTCGGCACCGCGGTCGTGGCCACGGTGGTGTCCGGCGCTGCATCGGATGTCGCTGATGAACAGGCAGCGAGGAGCAGGCCGAACGCGGCGAGTAGGTATGGGGGGATTCGCATAGCCCTGCGAGCCTACTGTTCGCGTCTGGCCTCGTCGTAATCGCCCAGGGTCACATGCTGACCGGTCCGCAGCGTTTTGAGCACCTCGCTCGAAACAAGCGTGACGGGACACGAGCAGCCGTAGAGCGCTTCAGCAACGATTGCGCCAGCGATTAGGTTGACGTCGGGTTTCGTAAGAATCAGCCCGACCGGGCCAACGCTGTTGCGAAGTGATTCGCCGAGCACTCCTGGTGTTCCGGACGAGCCGCGCGAGCCCGGCATTGCCACGATGCTTCCTGCGACGATCATGCCAGCTTGGGGATGCTGTTGATCGAGGATTCGTCCGGTCTTGGGATCGAGCCCTCCCCACATGCTGAGCGCCTCGTCGAGCACGAGTACCGGTGCGGTAACGCTGCCAGCGTGGAGGATTCGGCCGCTAATCGACGTGGTCACAACGCATCCCAGTCGCCAGCGACCGTGACTTCACCACGGACCGCCGACTCGACACAATCGGCCAACCGCCCAAAGGCAACGTGTACGTCGAGCATCCCCGGCGCGTAGTAGGCCCACTTCGCCGAGTTCGTCATAACGGTGCCCTGCACGCCCGATGCTCTCGGCGGGTAGTACGTGCAGGTATCGAGGACGATCTGCACCCCGGATTCCGTCAGCGATGTATCCCAGCCACGCAATTGCAGTTCGGCGAGGACCGCACGGCTTGTCGTGACGAGCATCGTGACCGTTGGGGAGATCGGCCGGCCGTCGAGCGCGGACTGCAAGGCCGCAAACTCGGTGATCGAAAAGTGTGGTGTCCCCAAACAGATCGCATCCACTGGACCCGAGCTGCGAGCCGAGAGCTGCGACCGCACCGTCTGCAGCGCATCGCTATCGACCGTGGTTCGTTCGCGCGCTGGACGTCCGCCGAGTGCATCGTGCAGAGTCGGGGCTTCCGGCGTTACACCAGCAATATGGAACATCTCCACCCCGCCCGAGGTTGCTGCCGCTGCTGCCATGGCCTTCACGCCGTCCTCGTCGACCCGTCCCATACCGGAGATGACCGGAATTGACGTCCCAACCGTTTGGCCGATGAGGATCCCCAGCAGATGCGGCAACATCGGGTCGTCGATCACAGCGTCGTCGAGTTCGACCGCAACTTCATGTGTCGCCAGGCGGCCGGCGTCGGTATGCAGTCCAGACAGTGGCACCCGGCCAACCACGGCCGCGCTGATGTCGAGCATGTCGCCGTACTTGTTTGTGCGGGCACCGAGAGCCGAGTTGAAAAACGACACAGCGTTCGACTCAGACCCAACGATCTGCTGCCCGAACTCGGGTCTTCCCGCGTGCTCTTGATACGGAGCGCACGACCACATGGCGCTACACCCGAGCTCCTCGTAGATCTCCATCAGCCGCTGCGCTCCCGCAACCTCCGTTGTAAAGCGTTCCATCGGACGCAGATCGGGACAGTGCTGATCGATCAGGCTTGCGTTGGTGTGGGTTGGGACGGCCAGCGTGGCACCTTCGGCGAGTAGGTACTCGGCGAAGTCGACACTCAATTGGCCCGAGTAGTGACACGAGTTGATGTGCGCGAACTCGATCGGCACGAAGGTGCTCGCACCCGTGGCTTCTCCTGCGGCAACCAGAAGGCGCATCGCGAGCTGGTGGGCCTTCCCCGCTGACCCGGCAAGCCAATCGGCTTCTTCGCTCGTTAGGCGCATCGTTGCTGGTTTAACCGCGCGGCCACAACGTTTCCGTGTTGCCATCGACACCGATGATCTGACCCGAAATGTGCCGGCCGTAGTCGCTACACAGGAACACGATCAGGTCCGCGATCTCCTCGGGGTCGACATAACACTGCATCGACGTACCTACCGCGTACATGCGACGGACCTCCTCGGGATCCATGTTCTCTACTTTGGCGTGTCCAGCGATGACGCGTTCCATTCGGTCACCGTTCACATTGCCGGGGACCACGCCGTTGACCCGAATGTTGTCGGGGCCAAGCTCCATTGCGAGGGTTTGGGTGAAGCCTGTTACCGCCCACTTTGCTGCGGCATACGGCGAGCGTGTTGGGTATCCCAAGATGCCGGCACCGGACACCAGGTTGACGATTACCCCGCTCTTTTGCGCCTTGAACAGCGGCGCAACTCGGCGCACACAAAAGAACTGTGCGTCGATACAGACCGCCATCGTGTGACGCCATTCCTCGTCGGTGACGTCCTCGACCAGTTTCGTCGGTCCGGCAACGCCCGCATTGTTGATCATGAAGTCGAGTCCGCCCGGAAGGATCTCGTCGAAGATGGCATCGAGCTGAGCAGAGTCGGTGACGTCACAGGTCCACGTGGTGATTCCATCGGGAAGCGTGTCGAGACCGGTCGAGTCGATGTCGCAGGTAAACACCTCGGCACCCAGCGCGTGCATGGCGAGTGCGGTCGCTCTCCCCATCCCTGCACCGCCTGCGGTGATGAAGGCCCGTTTGCCCGTGAGCGAGATCTGCATGTCGTTCCCCCTAAGAAACCGACGATCGATACTGGACGATCGTTCAGCCTAGTCTGACCGGCGACGGCGGGACGCGTCCACCCCGGTGCTCTCCGTTACTCCTGCGGGGTCGGCGATGGGCTGATCGACTCGACCGACCAACCGCCAGCACGGTCCACGCGCACAAACAACCCTGCGACCTCGTCTTCTTGTGGTAGCGCCACATCGGAGTAGCCATACACGACCGTCGCGTTCGCGATCGTTCCATCGCTGCGTTGCCGCTCCAAGACAAAGAAGCCGTCGGCGGCATCGACGAACGGTTGCAACTCGATCGGTGTGAATTCACTCGGTGGGACCGCGCCGTTTTCGCCGCGGGTCACCAAGCTCCACTTTGTGAACTGCGATGGCCGCAACCGAAGGCCAGCGGCTTTCATCCGGCGAACCAGGTCTCGGCTGTCCAGCTCGGTCGCTCCGAGCTCGATCGCTCGTGCACGGGTTTCGACATCGATGTCGTAGTGGTCGCCCTGGAAACCCACCCTGCGACAGCCCAACTGTCGGGCAAAGTCATGAAGCTCTGAAAGGTCGGTGTCGGTAACCAAGTGACACCAATAGTCGCCCCTCCAGGGCCACCGTGCTTGATCGACCAGGATTGCCATCCGCCCACAGTACGGCGAGTGCTGGCACACTCAACTACGTGACCGCAGCCGTGGAGACCGAACGCACTGATGCCGCCGACGCCGACGTCATCTCGCTGACGATTCCGTCAGCGATGCGGTTCGTGCGCCTCGCACGTATCGGTGTCGCCTCGATTGCTCGCCGCAAAGGACTGTCGGTTCGGGCCATCGACGACCTTCGCCTCGCCATCGACGAAACGTTCTCGCTCATTCTGCGCGACGAAGACCATCCCGGCTCCGTCGACGTCACCTTCGAAGTCGACGATCATGAACTCGTGGTCGTCGTGGTCCAGCGCCTCACCGACGGCGCCCTCGACACCAACGCCGAGGATCTCATCCGGTTCGAGATCGTGATCGCCGACCTCGTCGACCGGTTCGATGCGAACCCCGAGCACGGCGTGGTCCAGTTCAGCAAACGGCTGTGAGGCCTCGCAAGTAGTTGCCCTCTCCGGGGAGCCGTCCATTCCGCACGGAGGCTCTACGCCAGAGGCGACGTCATCGCTTGCCGGAGCTGCCGAAGCCGCCTTCGCCCCGCTCGCTGTCGGGAAGCTCATCGACCTCGACGAAGTTGGCGTGTTCTACGCGCTGGATGACGAGTTGTGCGATCCGGTCGCCGCGTTCAATCTCGAACGGTTCGGTCGGATCGAGGTTCACCAGGATCACCTTGAGCTCGCCTCGGTAACCCGAATCGATCAGGCCCGGGGTGTTCAAACATGTGACGCCATGCTTGAGTGCGAGCCCAGATCGTGGTTGCACAAAGCCGGCGTAACCCTCTGGTATCGCGATCGCGGCTCCAGTAGGAACGAGGCCACGTCCGCCACCTGGGGCCAGGGTCATTGCCTCGGCGGCAACAAGGTCGGCACCAGCGTCACCGGCGGTTGCGTAGGCAGGCATTTTGAGGTCTGCGTCTAGTCGACGTAACGGAATCTCCAACACGAGACCAACCCTATGCGCCCTCGGGGTCGGTAACGTAGCCGGATGCTTGCATGGATGGACCTAGAGATGACCGGCCTCGACCCCGATCGTCACGTCATTGTCGAGATCGCCACTCTGCTCACTGATGACAACCTCGAGCTCGTCGCCGAAGGGCCCGATTTGGTGATCCACCAGCCGCCTGAGGCCATGGCACAGATGGACGACTTCGTCCGCAAGATGCACACGAAGTCCGGATTGCTCCCCCAGATCGAGGCGTCGACGATCAGCCTTGAGGATGCTGCGGCACAGACCTTGGCCTTTCTCAAAGAGCACATCCCAGAGGAGCGGACGGTTCCGCTGTGCGGAAATTCCATCGGCACCGATCGTCGATTCCTCGCGAAGCACACACCCGAAATCGAAGAGTTCCTTCACTACCGCTCGGTCGACGTCTCGACCATCAAGGAACTCAGTCGCCGCTGGTACCCAGACGCACTGAAGGACGCCCCGAAGAAGGGCCTCTCGCACCGGGCACTCGACGACATTCGTGAGTCGGTCGCCGAGCTTGCGTACTACCGATCTACGGTCTTTCTCGGAGCGACATCGGCCGAATGAGCGACCACTCCAATGGGCGTCCCGAGCGATCCGAACGACGGAAGCCAACCGATAGCGCCGAGGAAGCAGCTCCGGGCGTCTTGCGCATCATGTTGCCGATCGAGCTCCCTGGGCTCGGGCACGTCAATTGTTACGCAATGGAGGACGATCGGGGTATCGCCCTGATCGATCCTGGATTGGCCGACGGCGTGACCCATGGTGTGCTGGCAGAGCGGCTGAGCGACGTTGGGCTGGACATCTCGCGCGTTCATACGGCGGTAGCCACACACTCACACTTCGATCACTACGGGGGCATCGCTCGGCTCCGAGCCATGGACACGGGGAACCCGGTGGCGGTTTATGGCCACCGGACGTTTGGTGACGGTTGGAGAGCCGCCTACGACACGCTGCTCGAGAGCGAGGACTCCTCGACGCTCGAGACACGCACCGACGCCGAGGTGCACGAGCACCTTCTCACGGTGATGTCGAGCCTGCGGCGGACCACACCGTGGGGCACCGAGACCGAGAGCTTCCCGAAAGAGATGTTGCGCCTCTGGAGTGACGGCATTAGTCCGGTCGACATTCTGCGCCCGCCAGAGCTCACCCACACGCTCGACGACGGTGAGGTGATCGCGCTCGGCGGCAGACCGTGGGAAGCCCTGCACACACCCGGGCACGCCGACGATCACGTGTGCCTATGGAACGCCGAGGGAGGAATCCTGTTCGGCGGCGACCACATGTTGCCAACGATTACTCCACACATCTCTGGGTTCTCGGGTTACGAGGATCCGCTCGGCGAGTTCTTCCGGTCGCTCGAGCGGATCGCTGAGCTCGATGGAGCGACGATCGTCTTACCCGCCCACGGCGACCCGTTCACCGATGTGCGTGACCGTGCACTTGCGATTCACGAACACCACGTGGGCCGACTCGACCGACTTCGGGAGATCGGCACCGAGATCGGCGATCAGCCCGTCGAGGGGTACATGCAGCTCCTCTTCCGGGAGCGCTCGTGGGGAACCATGGCGGCGAGCGAAACGTACGCGCACCTCGAGTGGCTGCGACTCCACGGCGACGCCGATCGTTCCGAGCAAAACGGCGCCCCGTCGTACCGCATCGACTAGCGCTCACATCAACCCCGGGGTCAGACCCCGAACCTGATCCAACACCTGAATGGCGTTGAAATATCAACACTCTGAGCCCACCTCGCCGCCGGATCAACGCTCCATCGATCAGTTGGATGGTCAGACCCCGAACCTGATCGAGCGGGTTATGCCTCGGCCATTTCGACGTTGGCGTCGTCGATGTCCGCAACGTCGGCGGTGCGTGAACGGCGGACCACGAAGCCCGCCGCAATAAGGGCCACGTTGACGGCAACGAATGGCCAGCCAAGCAGCGCCGTGCGACTCATCGTGCGGCCAAAGACGGTGGTTTGCTGAGCAAACCACGTGTTCATGCTGGACTGCACGCCGGTTGCGCTGCTGATGATCGAATCGATCCACGGGGTGAGTTCGCCAGTGCCGAGAACCTGAATTTCCCAGATGCCATAGAGCACCATGTACGGACCGACAATCAGCAGCAGGATGGCCGAGATGATGTTGATCTTTGGCAGAAGCGCACGGAACTTGTTCACAAGCTCACGACGGCCGAGGGCCATGAGCAAGGTCAGCACGGTGGCGAGCAGACCCATGCCAAGGCCGTAGCTCAAGAAGCCGCCGAGCGAGCTAACGAAGCTCGAGTCGCCACTCGTCGACGTCGAGCCGACCGCGGAGATGAAGACACCGATCGTGCACGACAAGGATGCGATTGCGTAGGAAACACCGAACAGGAACATCGAACTGAACGATCCATCGCCGCCACCCTTTTGCAGCTTCGGGATCTTCAACATGAGCTGGAAGCCAAACAACATCGCAATGCCGAGGGCGACGAGGCCGATGCCGAGAACGATATTGAAGTACGGGAGATACTCCGCAAACCACGACTGCAGCCCGCCGAGTGCAAGGCCGACGGTGCCAAAGACCACGAGGATGCCGAGCGACAGCGCAAGGCCGACTCCCTGGGCACGGTTGAGCGAGACGATGCGGCTGGTCTCCTCATCCTTTTGTCCGAGGAAGAAGCCGAGGTATGCAGGTAGGAGCGCAAAGCCACATGGGTTGATCAGCGCGACCATTCCGGCGCCGAAGGCAAAGGGGCTAAATAGGTCCATGGTGAAGTCTCCTACGACAGCAGGTCGTCGTTGATGGTCTCGGTCAGCGACTCGACGTCGAAGACGCCCGAGTGCACACGAACCACCTCGTGGTTCGCGTCGAGAAAGACGGTGGTGGGCATGGCGAGGCCTTGGAAGAGCGAGAAGATCTCACCGTTCTGGTCCTTGCCTGTGGCGAAGGTGACGCCGGTTTGCTCGAGCAGCTCAACGGAGTTCTCTGAGCGATCTTGGGTGGCCAGACCAAGGAACGTCACTTCGCCGCCAAAGTTCTGGGAGACGGTTTCGAAATCGGGCAGCTCCGCAATGCACGACGGACACCATGAAGCAAAGAAGTTCAGGACGACCGGACCTTCGGGAAGGTCGGCAAACTCGACCGTTTCATCGTCGAAGGTCTTGTACGAGAAGTTGATGGTGTTTCCGGTCGCTTCCGAATCGACGGCACCGGACTCGACATCGGGGGCGAACGTGTCGTTACCAAGCTGGATGGTGTCGGACTCCGATGAGCACGCCGTTGCGAGCACGGCGAATGCGAAGACAACGGCGAGAACACGTCCCCGGCGGATGCTTCGATTTGTCGTGTTCTTCTTCACGGGCACTGCGCAACCTTTCTGTGGTTTGGAGTCACGATCGTGAACCCTCAGTATTCAACGAGCAATTCCCTCTGTGGGTAAGAAACTGGGAAGTTCACGGGCTGTTTCGATCTTCTCCTCTACATTCGGCCGCGTGGATATAGATGCTGAGGTCAATGTTGTCACCCCTGGAGGGGCGGATCTGACCAAACCACCGGTCTCTGGGCGGACGTTCACGACCACCCGACGAGTCTCGATCGATGACTCGAGCCCGGATGGGCGAATGGAGCTCGATGCCATTGCGCGGTTCCTGCAAGACGCGGGCAACGACGACACCGATGATGCAGACATGGCCGAGCTTGGGCTGGCATGGGTGGCACGCCGTGCGACCATCGAGGTCCGCTCCCCCGCTCGGGCACGAGAGCTGCTGACGATCCGCACCTGGTGTTCGGGGACCGGTAGTCGGTGGGCGGAACGTCGAACGTCGATCCGGGGCGAGTTCGGCGCCGAGATTGAGGCGTCGGCGATCTGGGTGCACCTCGATGCACAAACTGGCCGTCCGACCAAGTGGGGGGATGACTTTGCGAGCGCGTACTTGCCGTCCACGGGCGGACGTCGTGTGGATGCGAAACTTCGCCACGAGAAGACCGTGCCCGAAGGAGACGGGCAGCCGTGGCGGTTCCGACGCACCGACATGGACGCCTTTGGTCACGTGAACAACGCGGCCTACCTGTCGATCGCCGAGGAGTTCTTCGACGTCGAGAACCATCCACGAGTCGAGATCGAGTGGCGCGGACCGAGTGTGGCCGACGAAGATCTTCGAGTGCACCGCCATGGCGATCAGCTGTGGGTCACCGCGCTCGACGCCGGCGACCTTCGCGTGACGATTACGGGCTGAGGATCGTCCGCTCCCAGCCATCGCCGTTACGGCAATACTCCAACCGGTCGTGTAGCCGGCTCGGTTGCCCTTGCCAGAACTCAACCCGTTCGGGCGAGACCCGATAGCCGCCCCAATGCGGCGGGCGTTCCACGTCTCTCCCAGCAAAGGTTTCTCGAGCCTTGTCGAGCTGATCGAGGAGCACCCGTCGTGCCGAGATCGGTGAGCTCTGGTCGCTCGCCCATGCACCGAGTTGACTTTCGCGAGGACGCTTGGCGAAGTAGGCATCGGACTCGTCGCTCGAGACACGTTCGACCGTTCCTTCAACATGTACTTGCCGATGCAATCCGTGCCAGTGGAATGTGATCCCGGCTCGGCCGGCCGAATCGAGGGCTTGGGCCTTGGCTGAGGTGTAGTTGGTGTAAAACACGAAGCCTCGGTCATCGACTCCTCGTAGCAGAACGGTACGTCCGCGCGGTTGGCCTGAGGTGTCGACCGTCGAGATGACCATCGCGTACGGCTCGGGGTCTCCAGATGCTTGTGCGTCGGCGAACCACGCCTCGAACTGTGCGATCGGACTCGCATCCATAGAGCCGAAGTCGATGCCTTCGGCCTCATAGTTCATTCGTTGATCGGACAAGTCCATTGCAGCAGTCTCGCAGAACTACGGTGACGTCATGGGACGCATCGACCACCTTCCGATGATCGCGGTTGGCGGTGCCGGCGGAGCGCTCGTTCGATGGGGTATCGCCGAGGCGTGGGGCGTCGATTCGTTTCCCTGGCCCACCCTGGTCGTCAACGTCGTCGGATGCGCACTGCTTGCCTTGGCAACATCAGATGGCATGCCGGTTCGTCACCAGCGACTGTTCGGTGTCGGATTCTGCGGAGGCCTAACCACGTTCTCCACACTGTCCCTCGAGGTGGTGCAGCTGCACGAGCGCGGCGACGCAACAACGGCGATCAGTTACCTGCTGGCGTCGGTGATCCTCGGACTCATCGCATTCGTCGGCACCCGGTCGGTGCGGGCGGCCAGAGGAACGAGGACCAGAACATGATCGTTCTCGCTGTCGTCGCCGCTGCCGGACTCGGAGCAGTCGTTCGCGCGCTCGCGACCGACATCGATGCGGCGTTCAATCGTCAGCTGTACGGCACCGCCTTCGTGAATATCGTCGGGTCGTTTCTCCTCGGGCTGGCCGCCGGTTCGGCATCGCCGAACGCTCTCGTGATTATCGGCGTAGGAGGACTCGGCAGCCTCACCACGTTCTCGACGTACATCTCTCAGATCGAATGCATCAACCGAGAAGGCAAGACAATCGATGCGGTCCTCTACGGGACCGGCTCGCTCATCGCCGGATTGGGTGCCGCCTATGTTGGCTGGAACCTCTGA
>CALLAA010000047.1 GCA_938002955.1 uncultured Acidimicrobiales bacterium | reverse complement strand
ATGTCGCGGTCTCGAAGCACCTGTACAACACCTTCTTCGTCGAGCTGGCTCACACCGTTTCGGAACTGCTTGAAACGGCTGCTGTCCTTGGTCCGGGCGATAGCGAAGTGCTGTGGAGCAAACGATGGGATCGCCGGGAATCGAACATGCTTGTCCTGCCACAACGTGTCGCCGATACGAACATCGTTTGCGTTCACCAACCCAACAATGTCCCCAGGCCACGCCTCGTCGAGCGTCTCGCGATCGGTACCGAACGCAGTATGTGCGTACTTCGTCGCCAGAGGCTTGCCCGAATTCTCGTGCGTCACGACCATGCCGCGTTCGAACTTGCCGCTGCACACACGGAAGAACGCCGTGCGGTCCCGGTGGGCCTTATCCATGTTTGCCTGGACCTTGAACACAAACCCGGAGAACGGCGCGTCGATCCCGCGAGGGGCATCGTCCTCGTCCTTCTTCGGTGCCGGCGGTGGCGTGAGGTCGACGACTGCATCGAGCAGTAGCCGGACACCAAAGTTTGTCAGCGCCGAGCCGAAGAAGACCGGTGTGGTCACGCCAGCGAGGAACGTCTCTTCGTCGTACTCGTTACCGACGGCTTCGAGCAGACCGAGCTCGTCGACAGCTTCTTCGTACAGGCCACCCTCTTCTTCGATGGCCCGCTCCGGCTCGACGATCTCTTCGGGCGCCATGGTGGCGCCGCGTGCGGTTCGGGTGAACCGAACAAAATCGCCGGTGCGCTGATCGAGAACGCCACGGAATCCCTCGGAGGAACCGACCGGCCACGACAGCGGTGTGGGCGTCAGCGACAGCTGCTTTTCGATGTCATCGAGGATCTCAAGAGGCATCAGCGAGGGGCGGTCCCACTTGTTGATGAACGTGAGGATCGGGATTTCACGGTCGCGACAGACTTCGAAAAGCTTCAGGGTTTGGGGCTCGATGCCCTTTGCTGCATCGAGCACCATGACAGCTGCGTCGGCTGCGGCGAGCACGCGATAGGTGTCCTCGGAGAAGTCGCGGTGACCTGGGGTGTCGAGCAGGTTGATGATGTGATCGCGATACGGGAACTGCAACACGGTCGACGTGATCGAGATGCCTCGCTGCTGTTCGAGCTCCATCCAGTCAGACGTCGCCGAACGGCCACCCTTCTTTCCCTTGACCGAACCAGCCTCGGTGCCGAGAGCGCCGCCGTAGAGCAGAAACTTCTCGGTCAAGGTCGTCTTGCCGGCATCGGGATGCGAAATGATCGCAAAGGTGCGACGACGCTGCGCCTCGGCCACTACTTGATCTGGAGAACTCACCTCTCAAGCCAACCCGATGCCCGGGGGTTTTCCTCACTAGGTAGCTCCACGGTGCTTCGCATGGCTCATCGCATCGAGCAAGTATTGGCCAACTAAGGCAGTGAGGGACAGCCATTCGCCAAAGAACAGCCACCGTTCGCCCATCCACGGCCAGATGACACCGACGAACCAGAGTGCAGGAAACGGCAGGACGATCGCGAGTGCCGGCTTCCAGAGGCGGCGCATGTCGTGGTGATGGCGGACGAGCAAGAAGCCGGGCAGGATCGGCGCCATCAGCACCCACTTTCGTGGACTCCAGTCATCGGGTGAGTTGTGTCGCGCAGCGTCCAGGAATGCACCCACGAAGAAGAAGTAGCCGGCAAAGAGGTAGTGCAGGGGGAGGGTCGCATCCTTCTCATCGAAGATGAGCACGCCGAGCAAGTACAGACCCATAATGACGTGCACGCGGTGGCCTTGAATCAGCCAACCGTTGACAATGAACAGCACGACGGCGACGGTGAGCGGGATAAAGAACGCACCGGCGGGCAAGAGGTCGTGGTAGGTGCTGATACTGAAGCGCGGCCACATAACCTCAGGATCGTTGACCGCCTCGGCGATCCACATGATGGCTGGTGCCAATACACAGAGAGCTACCGCGGCTTGGTCGAACCGCTGGTACTGCCAGCGATCATCGTCTCGAAGCTGGTCTCCGAGGTGCTCTAGCAATCCGCCCAGCATGGTGATCCTCCGGCGAGATCGTAGACCTTTTCGAACGAGTCAGGTCGGTATCGCATTGGGCGGAAGACACTCAGCTCGTGCGGGATGCAAGAAACAGTGCGAGCTCGGTGAGGTGCGTGGCGGCGTCGCCAGCGAGTGGCGTGCGAGCGATTGCATCGAGGGCCTGATCGGTGAGCGCCTGAATCTGGGTCTCCACATCGGCAACCGCGCCGGTGTCGGCGAAGATCATCTGGATGTCGACGATCTGATCGGCCGAGAGGTTCGAGCCAATGAGATCGAGCAATTCGAGCTGATCTGGAGTGGCGGACTCCCGAGCACGTGCGAGCAGCGGCGTGGGCTTGCCCTCTCGCAGGTCATCGCCGACCGGCTTGCCAGTTCGTTCGGTTTCGCCGAACACACCAAGCATGTCGTCGCGTAACTGGAAGGCGATTCCAAGTGGCGTGCCGATTGCGCCGAGGGACTCCTCGAGGTCGTTTCTGCCGGTGAGCGCAGCGCCCATCTGTAGTGGACGCACGATCGTGTAGCGAGCGGTCTTGTATTCGACGATACGTTCGGCGGTTTCGAGCGGTACGTCGCCCCGTGCAGTGCCGACGACATCGAGGAATTGTCCGAGGTTGACCTCGATACGAAGATCGTTCCACAGGCGTCGAACGTCGGGATTCGCGTCGGCCAACAGCACGTCGGAGAGGACGAGCGACACATCGCCCGCCAAGATCGCAACCGATTCGCCGTAGCGCCGGGCGTCGCCGGCCCAACCGTTGGCCTCGTGATCGGAGATCGCCCGAACGTGGGCGGTTGGTTCGCCACGTCGGGTGGGCGACCCATCCATCACATCATCGTGAAACAACGCAAATGCCTGGAGCAGTTCGAGCGCTGCGCCAAGGTTGGCGACCGATCCGTCGGCAGGATCGCCGCCCGCGCCAACAAATCCCCAGTACGCCATGGCCGGGCGAACGCGTTTGCCGCCGGACAGTACGAGCGTGGAGAGCAGCTCGATGGTTTCGCCAAAGAGCGGATCGAGCGTTCCCCATTGTTTGCCGTAGTCGGCGAGAACCGCATCGAGTCGTGCGTCGACCTCTCCGGCCGGAATCGTCAGGGCTGCAGGAACGGTCACTCCGTGTCGCCGAGCTGTTCGAGGTCGGCGACGATCTGTTCGACCTGGGTCTTTGCGGAGGTGATCCGCGAGCGGCAGAAGGTAATGAGTTCGGAGGCACGCTTGACCCGATCGGCCAAAATGTCGACGTTGAGTGCCTCGTCCTCGAGCTCGTTCAAGATGTCGTCGAGTTCGGCGACAGCGGCGGCGTAGTCGAGGTCTTGATCGACGGGATCGGTGGCGGTATCGATAGTCATGATTGTTCTTCCTGCGTTGGGTCGACAACGGACACGTTGCTGATGATGGTGCCGTCGGCGACCTCGGTTACTAGTGTGTCGCCTGGAGCGACGTCACCCACTGCCCGAACGACATCTCCTTGTGCGGTTCTTGTGATCGACCAGCCGCGTTTGAGCAGCACTGCGGGGTCGGCGGCTCGGAGGCGAGCGTCGATATGGCCGAGCTCGGAGTCGGCGCTGCGAAGGATTCGATCGGCGAGCTTCGGCAGCTGGCCGGTTTGCGCGGTGAGGTTCTGGTCGGCACGCAACAGCCCTTCACGTCCGGCGCGAGCCGCACGCCGAGAGCGTTCGACGAGGCGCTGGTCGGCCAGGTTCAGACCTTCGCGCCCAGCCAGCGCGCTGCGGCGAGCAATTCCGGCGAGACGTTGCTCGGCCAGCCTGGTGTGGGCGTGTGCGGTGACAGCAATGGCCTCCCATCGGCCTTCGACGTGTTCGACGTACCGAGCAACCGTCGAGCCAAGCGCCGCGGCGACCGCGGTCGGCGTCTTGAGCGCGGTGTGGGCCACAACGTCGGCGACCGAACGGTCGATCTCGTGGCCAATGCCGGTGATGACTGGCACCGGAGCTTCGGCGATGGTTCGACAGAGCTGCTCATTGTCGAAGACCGCCAGGTCGCCGCGCGAACCGCCGCCTCGAATAATGACGATCACATCGAGTGAACGGCTATAGAGCGAGCGGAGACCTGCGACCAGTGTGCGGGGAGCCAAGTCACCTTGGACCCGACTGTCACACGACGTGATCTGAAAGCCGTAGCCAGTGTTTGCGAGCTCATTGAGGAAATCGGCTTCGGCGGCACTACCGGTGCTGGTGATCAGCCCGACCCGCAGGGGGACGACGGGAATGGCGAGGGCCTTGTTTCGCTCGGCGACGCCCTCTTCCTGCAAACGGGCCATGAGCGCATCTCGTTCGGCGGCCATCGCCGCCAGGATGTAGCGGGGGTCGATGCCGGTCATCCGCAGTTGCAGTCGGCCCTGCTGTTGGTAGTAGTCGACGGCGGCTCGCACTCGCACCGCCATGCCATCGACGAGCCGTCCGACGTTTTGTCGCTTCAGCTGATTGTTGACGATCTGCTTTGTCTGGCTGAACAGGACGACGGACAACTTGGCAGCCGACGCCACCCCTGGCTGGGCTGGCTCGACCAGATCGAAGTAGACGTGACCGGCTCGTGAACGGTTGAGATTGCTGATCTCGCCCTCGACCCACAAGTCGTCGGGAAAGAGCTGTTGGACCGCCCCACCGATGATCTCGTTGAGCTGCGCGACCGTGAAACTCGGTTCGTTCCTCGGCGGGGGAGGGGGCTCGGCGGTAAAGAGCGGCGTGTCCACCCAGGGGACGTTACTGGGCCGCGCTGACAGCACCGATCGCATTCGGGAAAACGACGAACCCCGGGCCATGGGAGGGACATGACCCGGGGTTCACAAGGAGGGAGAGTGTGGGGAGATTTGTCTTATGCGTTGACCTCCTCAGCCTCGGCGTCATCGCCATCGTCGTTGTCGTCGTCATCGACACCGTTGACACGGTCTTCGATGCGCTCGGTCTTTGCCTCGAGCTTCTCGGCTGCTTCCTCTTCGGTGAGATCGCCTTCGGCAACCTTGGCGTCGAGTTTCTCTTCGACCCGGTCGATCATTGCGTCGATGACGTCTTGTGCAGCGACGCCGTTCTCTTCGGCGATCTCGGCGATGCTCTGATCGTCCTGGAGACCTTCGCGAAGCTCATCGACCTCGATACCGATGGTCTCTGCAACGAGGGCGAGCTTGCGGCCGTTGTTGCCACGACGGCCGCTGCGGCCTTCGTTGTTGGTGTCGTCCTCGACGGTGCCGTCGTCAGCGAGCTGGACTTCGACGACATCAACATCGTCGGCTGCGCCCTGTGGGCTGTCAGCGAGTGCGACTCCGGTGAGCCCAACGGTTCCAAAGATGAGAGCTGCGGAAGCGGCGATGGTGCGGGTGGTCTTGTTCATGATTTCTATCCTTTGTTGGTTTGGTGTCTTGTTGACAATGACCATCGTGCAGACCGCGGGGCAGGGGGAACGCAAGTGAGTGCAAAGGTTCTGACAAGATGCGAAATTCGTGTCCACGGCAGCGAACCCAAGGGTGTTCGGGTCGAGATTTGGCGCCAGCTTCTGGGCCTAAAACGCAAACATCGCCGACCCCATTTGGAGCCGGCGAATACTGCTGGGCGATGGTCACGCCGGTTGCGATAACCCTTGGCGCAGCCGGTGGTAGGTGAGGAAGCTGCACAGCGCACCGAACCCGCCGATCGTCGAGAGCATCAGCGCCGGGTCATCGATCACCTCGGCCGGCGCCAACGTCCGGATCCATGGAGCGCTGATCACCGCGAGGGTGGCGCTCGCCATCATGACGACCTCGAGAATGTCTGTCGTCGAGCCGGCCCGCGATCGGTCGGCAATCCACAACAGCACCGCACCCTGTGCAAGCAAGTAGAAGACCGAAGGGCTGACGGCCCCAGCAGCGATGAAGTTCAGGTTGAGGAACATGCCGACGCCGAGAGCGATGCCGACGTGCTTGTTGGTCACGAGTGCGGCGCCGAGTAGGAACTGGAGCGCCATCACGACGAACGAGATGACGATGACACCGGGAGCGACGACGAGATCGATCACGGGTTGGTACCAGCTGACGGTCTGCTCGGTGTGCTCGCCGAGAAACGCATCGAGCTCGGTGCCATCCCACCATTCACTTGAGATGAGCTTTTCGACGCCCGCGCGGGTCCAGCCGAGACCGATGAAGAGTTGGATGAGTAGGACCCACGGCGGAACCGCGGTGAGGCGCGCGACGGTCGTGCGGATAATGCCGGGACGTGCGCGGTGAACGAGCGACGGGTCAGGTTTCGTGTGCGAAGTTGTGTGCATGAGCTCCACGCTGCGGGCGTGGTGCAAACAGGCTGGCCAGCGACTGACAAGAACGTGACAAGATCCGCCGTTAGGCGACAGCGATCGTCGCGCTGAGGGCGAAGTGGTCGCTCCAGTAGAAGCGGTATCCATCGACCACCGCTGGTGCGTCATGGACGACCATGTCCGAAATCGTGATGCCGGGGCTAGCGAAGAAGCGAGTGAAGTAGGCGGAGAATTCGTATGCATCGGTGCGGAACCGGTTCTTCTTGGAGTTCCAGGTTGGCCGTGGTGGCTTTGGTGTTGCGAAGCCAGCGGCGGTGACGAACTCGACGTCGGCGATCCGCATGTTCGTGTCCCCAACGATAAGCAAGCGCTCGGTCGGGCTGGCCGAGACGATCTCGCCAAGTTGTTCGAGGCGTCGACCCTCTCCACCGCGACCAGGTTCGAGATGCACGTTTCCAACCGTGAACGCTGGCCGGTCGCCGTGTTCGGGAAACGTGGCGAGGAGTCCGACCCCATCGACAGCGACGATCTCGGGTTCGGGTTGGGGCTCGGCAAGAGAAGCCTTCGCCACCAAGGTTGCGAGGCGTCCGTTATGCGACCGCGTGGTTGCTTGGAGCAAGTCGAGGGTCTCGACGAACGGCACCTGGTTCGGGAGTTCCTGCCAGCACACGATGTCGGGGTCCAGCTCGAGTGTGAACTCTCGAATCCCTTCTTCGATGTGGAAGTGCTGCACCGAACCAGGAGCTTGCGCCGACAGCTCGAGCATCGCCAGGTTCCAGCTGACGATGTGGAAGGTCGATGAGTTCACGGCCGAAGCGTACTCACCGAGCTATGCCCATGGGCTAAGAGTCCCCCACGAGGAACCGAGCGACGATGTCATTGAACCGATCAGGGTTCTCGATGAACATGAAGTGATTGCCGCCTTCGTCGGGACCAAAGCTCTCAAACTGCGAACCCGGGGTATTGTCGGCGGCCCATTTCGTGGCCGTCATCGGAACAAACGATGCTTCGCCAGCGATGTAGAGCGATGGCCGGTTGATGCGCTTCGGCACATCGCGCCAGTCAGCCGCAATGTCGTTAAAGAACTCCGCTCCCGAGTGCTCGCCCGCCATTCGGGCGTTCTCCGAGAGGATCCATGCCTTATCTTCGGCCGTGATCGACGGTGTGACCATTCCATCGATAAACCCGGGCACGATCTGGTCGGCGGCTCCGGCCTTGAGCCCGTTGACCACGTCGAAGAGGCCCTCAGCGGGAAGCACGGCCCCGTAGTGGGTCAACTCTTGTTCGTTGAACGCCGGGTTGACGATTGGATGGGTCGACATGTCGACGAAGACCGCACGGTCGATTCCGTCACCCGCGAACAAGTCGAAATAGGACCAGAGAACGCAACATCCCATCGAGTGGGCGAGGACGTTGGCCGAACCTCCCGCTATCTGATCGATGACCGTCTTGAGGTCCATGGCGTGGCGCGACATGCGATAGCCGGTGTCGGGCGCGTCGGAGTTGCCGTGTCCGCGCAGATCGAGTGCGATCACTCGAAAGTGGTCGCTCAATCCCGACACCTGGCGATCGAACAAGGCCGCTGTTTGGTTCCATCCGTGGACGAGGATGAGCGGCGGACCGTCACCCTTCTCGGTGAATCGCAGCACCGTGCCGTCGTTCATCTGTATTGAAGCCATCGTTTGGTCTCCTGGTTCGGGAATGATCTGAACCTCTCAAGCCGAGACCGGGTGCGCTATCCGACCGGAGCCGATCACCATCCACCCTCGGCGCATCGGTATCCACTTTGCGCAGTAACGGTTGGCGGGATCGTGCGATGGGCTCGATACTGGCCTTATGGGGGAGGCTCTCGCTGTCGTACAAGACTTCACGAACATCGATGCGCAAGCCGACCAGCTGAGCGGCTTCGACCAGCAGTACGAGCAAATCGACGGCGGGAAGTACTCCGGATCGTTCTTCGCTGCGACCGCTGAGAACGCGTCGGTCTTTATCGAGACGACCAACCGCACGCTATGGCAGCGCGGCGCTGGGCCCATTGGCCGTCTGAGCGCTGTACTGCTCGTGCGCGAAGGCGATGTCCCCTCGACATGCAACGGAGTTGACTTTACGTCCAACGACGTGCTCGTGGTGGGCGCTGGAGGGTCCTACGATGCGGCCGTTTCACGCGGTGCTGTTCCCATGGTGATCGACGTTCCAAGCGAAGCGAATCCACTCCTGGCCCGTCAGGCAGATCGAGTCTCTGGAGCCGTGCGACGAGTGAGGAGTGCAGAGCTTGCAATGGCACTTCGAAGCGTCGGACTCCGATCCCTTCGGACCTTCAACCAGGAATCGATGCGCGCCGACATAGCCGAGACCGAAGCGGCGATGTTGATGATGTCGTTGGCGACCAACCAGGCGGCCTCGGGCGGATCGGCGCACCGATCGGTTCGCTTGGTTCGTGCTGCGCACATGCTGATGCTGCGGACGATCTCGGAGACGGTTTCCATCCGTGACCTCGCCAGCGAGCTTGGGGCATCTCGACGAGCAGTAGAAAACGCATTTCAAAGCTGCACCGGAACGAGCCCTGCGCGATTTCGGCGGTCGCTTCAGTTAAACAACATGCGACGCCTGCTCGAGACGGGTCGCTACACGGTGACCGAGGCAGCATTCGCCAGTGGGCTTCGACATCTCGGACGCGTTTCTGCCGAGTACCGCGCCCACTTCGACGAGCTACCTTCCGCAACAGCGGAGCGTTCACTCATTGGTTGAGCGAACTCACGCGGGCATGGTGTCCGTGCGGAGCAGGTTCTCGTACAAGGTGTCGTACAACCCGCCGAGCGAGCGGAGCTCGTCATGGGTGCCTCGTTCGACCACCACGCCATCGTCGACGACGATGATCTGGTCGGCCGAGGTGATCGTGGACAAGCGGTGCGCAATGACGAGAGAGGTGCGGCCGTCGAGTGCGGTTTCGAGCGCCTGTTGAATCAGATGTTCGTTCTCGGTGTCGAGGTGGCTCGTTGCCTCATCGAGGATCACGATCGCCGGATCTTTGAGCAGCATGCGAGCAATCGCGAGACGCTGCTTCTCGCCACCGGAGAGCCGGTATCCGCGTTCGCCAACGACCGTGTCGAATCCGTCGGGAAGGTCGTCGATCACCTCGAAGATCCGTGCGGCCTTGGTGGCCTCGACGAGCTGCTGGTCGGTTGCGTCGGGGTTGGCATAGCGGAGGTTGGCGCCGACGGTGTCATGGAACATGTGTGGGTCTTGGTTCACGACACCGATCGCTCCGCGAAGGCTCTCCTGTGTTACCGACCGGACATCGTGGCCATCGATCTCGATGGAGCCTTGGTCGATGTCGTAGAGGCGGGGCACGAGGTTCAGCAGCGTCGATTTGCCCGCTCCTGAAGGTCCGACGATGGCGACCAGCTGGCCCGCATCGATGTCGAGGTTGATGCCTTTGAGAACTTCGCGTTCGGGCCCGCTGCTCGCTAGTGGTGTTTCGGTGAGTGGAGTGAGGCCTGCGCCGATCTTCGACCCAGGACCCCGCTTTGGTAGGCGGCGGCCCGCACCGTCTTCAAGTGAAGCCAGCGTCGACTCATCGGAGCTCGGGTACGTAAACGTGACACCATCGAAGCGAATGTGGCCGCGAACATTGGAGAGCTCGGTTGCATGCTCGGCGTCGACGATGGGGTTGGCCATGTCGAGGATCTCGAAGACTCGCTCGAAGCTCACGAGCGCGCTGGTGACATCGACTCGTGCATTCGAGAGTGCAGTGAGCGGCAGGTAGACGCGGACGACGAGCAGGCTAAGTGCGGCGAGGTTGCCGATGGTGATCGTTCCGTTGATGACCATCTGGCCACCGATCCAATAAATCGCGGCTGTACCGAGCGCACCGACAAGGGTCATGGCGGTCATGAAGACGCGGGCGAGCATGGCCGAGCGGATGCCGATGTCGCGCACACGAGCAGCCCGGTTGCCGAAGTCGTCTGCCTCGACTTTGGGCCGGCCGAACAACTTCACAAGCATTGCGCCGCTCACGTTGAAGCGTTCGGTCATGGTCGTGTTCATCGAGGCGTTGAGTTCCATCGACTCGCGAGTGATATCGGCCATGCGAGCGCCGACTCGGCGCGACGGAATGAGGAAGAACGGCAAGATGATGAGGCTCAGAATCGTGAGCCGCCACTCGATCGTGAACATGACGACGAGGGTGATGCCCAAGTTGATGACGTTGCCAATCACCGTCGAAAGGAAGGTCGTGAAGGCACGTTGCGCGCCGATCACGTCGTTGTTCAGTCGAGAGATGAGCGCGCCGGTTTGGGTCTGGGTAAAGAAGCCGAGCGGCATTGCTTGCACGTGGCGGAACAGCTTGTCCCGCAGGTCGTAGATGATGCCTTCCCCAATGCGGCTCGAAAGCCACCGTTCGACCATCGACACCACGGCCGACGTGATCGCCGCCGCGACGACGATGAGGCCAAGCCAGTTCAGGCGAGTCGTGTCCTCGTTGGCGATAGCAACATCGATGATGTCCTGGAAGGCGAGCGTGGGCACGAGACCAACCACAGTTCCCACAACGATCAGCACGACGAACCCAATGACCATTGGGCGGTACGGGGTGGAGAAGTCCCAGACGCGCTTTACGGTCTTGCGGTCGATGCCCTTAGGGGAGTCATTGCCACTGCTCATGGAGTGGAGTACTTGCATTGGATGCATGAGCCGAGGCTAACGAGATACGGCGAAACTCGGTGATGCCACAAAACGCAAACGAGCGGCGCCCCGAAGGACGCCGCTCGGTTGGTGCGTTTGTGCGGGTGTTCCGCAGTGACGCGGTGTTACTTGGCGAGTCCGTCGCGGATCTCGGTGAGGAGATCGATCTCGCTCGGACCTTCTTCTTCAGCCTCCGGTGGGTTGGCCTTGTTGTAGGCCTTCACGAGCATGAAGATGACGAAGCTCAAGATGATGAAGCCGAGCACGATGGTGATCCACGCGCCGATCTCGATCGCTGGCTCGCGCATGACGACGGTGCCATCTTCGAGCGTTACCTCTTGTGTTCCGCCGAGGCCGATCTTGATGTCGTTGAAGTCCGGCTGCCCAAACACTCGTGCCACGATCGGCATGATGATGTGGTCGACGAGACCCTGTACGACTGGCGCAAACGCCAAGGCCAGAATGAGGCCGACAGCGGCCTCAAAGATGCCACCCTTGTTTACGAAGTCTTTGAATTCTTGAATCACGGAAATCCTCCCCAGATTCTGTGAGCCGATATATATCGGCCTACGGATTGCTGTTGCGCTGAGTTACGCAACGAAACGACTGTAGTCAGTCCGGTTCGGTCGACCGTGGCTTTCGATCACACATGTGTTGTAAAGGGTGTTGTGATGAAAACGATGAGCGCCCGCCTTCGGGAGTGACGGCCAGGCGATCTGCGGCACACGGCAAGCATCGCTGAGAGCTGCTGCCTTCCGGCCCTGACCCGGTTCACGAGTTCCCGTTGCACAGGACCCGACCGTCACACCCCAAAGCGGGCGCCCAAACAGGATAGCGGTATCCATGACGAACCGAGCGCGGCTGCCAGCATGGACGAACACAGCAACCGGCCTGGACGAACCGGGCGTGGTCGAGAAAGCTATCGCTATGCACAACAAGCCTGTCGCCGTCATCGCCAACGCAAAGCACTACGTCGGACCAGCTCTGGCGGTCGTGATGGCAAAGGCCGGGTACGACCTGGTGCTCGGCGAACCAGGATCGGACACGATCAACGCAGTGAGCGAGGCTGGGGCTGATAGTTGGGTCGTCGACGGCGCGCTCGATTTGGCTGAACCCGCGTCTGCCCCACGTCTGGTCGATATGGCGATGGACGCATACGGCCGTATCGATTCAGCGGTGTTCTTTACCGGAGACATCGTGCTCGGCAAGTTCGTCGATGCGTCCGATGCGGACCTGGCCAAGGTGGTGTCGGGAAATATCGAGTCGGTGTTTCGATCGCTTCGAGCGTTTGCTCACCCGATGATCGACGCTGGCAGCGGGCAGATCTTGGCGATTACGAGCGCTTCAGGATTGCGCGTGACGCCGGGAGCGCCGCTGTATTCGGCGACGCGAGCGGCGGCCAACATGATGGTGAAGAACCTGGCGATCGAGATTGCAGGCTCCGGGGTGCAGGTGAATGCGGTTGGCACCAACTTCATGGACTTCCCGGCCTTTCGCGCCGCTACGGGTGCTGACGATCCCGAGATCATGACCAAGATTGAACGAAACGTGCCTATGGGGCGCCTCGGAACTATGGACGAGTTTGCACAGTTTTGCCGGGTCTTCATCGATGGAACCGCCCGTTTCCAAACCGGGCAGGTCGTTGGCTTCGACGGTGGCTGGTCCGCATGATCACCGCGCGATGACCACGCTCTCGACCGAGCGACTAACGCTTCGGCCGTGGCGACTAGACGATGCTGAAGTGTTGCTCGAGATGCGGGGTAATCCCGACATCGCCAAATGGCTCGGCTCTCCCGAACCATGGTCAACGCTGGACAAGGCCACAAACGAAATCGCAATGTGGCAGCAGCGGCTCGACGGCGACCCGCCGCTCGGTACCTGGGCGATCGTGCCTGCCGATGCGAGTCGCCCCGTCGGCAGTGTCGGGCTGAGCCGGATTCGTCTCGGCGACGAGATCGAGGTCGGCTGGTACCTCCACCCCGACGCCGTCGGCCAGGGGTGGGCAGCGGAGGCCGCAGAAGCCACGATCCGTCACGGTCTTTCAAACGGCATCGAACGTATCTGGGCGCTCATGTGGCGCAACAACGAACCGTCGGCGAAGGTCGCTCGACGCATCGGTATGCGAGAGCTCGGGGTGCTGGTCGACCCGTGGTACGGCTCGGAGCAGGATGCATACTCGCGGATGTTTGTCGCTCGCCCCGATATGTTCGAGTGATGAACGCTGAAGGCGGCTTTGGTCGGCGCTTCTGGACTCTGTGGTCGGCTTTTTCTGCGTCGAACCTCGGCGACGGACTCGCACTCGTCGGATTTCCGCTCTTCGCGGTTTCGATCACCGATGATGCTCGGTTGGTTGGCCTGGTCGCTGCTGCGCAGTTTTTGCCGTTCCTTGTGATTGGCCTGCCGGCGGGCGTCATCATCGACCAATTCGATCGCCGGAAGCTGGCCATGTTTGCGCAGGTGCTTCGGTCAGCGGCGCTGCTCTTTGTCGGGTTCGCCGCGCTCGCCGATAGTGCGAGCATCCCTCTGCTCGCTGCCTGCGCATTCGTGGTTGGGGTTGGTGAGGTGCTGACAGATGGAGGGTTGCCGGCGGTAGTCCGTGATGTCGTGACCCAGTCGCAACTCGAAGATGCGAATGCTCGGCTGCGGGCGAGCGAGACCGTATCGAATCAGTTCATCGGCCCGCCCGTGGGTGCGTTGCTCTTTCAGCTCTCGAGCGCGGCGCCGTTTCTCTTTGCGGCGGGGCTCTACATCGCGGCGGTCGGTTTCCTCGCGGCCCTGACGGGCAACTACCGACCTGAGCAGTCCGACGACCCCGGCTCGTTCGTCTCCCAAATGGGCACTGGTCTGTCGTATGTGTGGAACCACTCCGTGCTTCGGCCACTGGCATTTGCTGTTGGCCTCTATGCGCTCGTTGGTTCTGCGCACCACTCGATGGGTGTCGTGTTGATCACGGAACGGCTGGGCCTGAGCGAAGTCCAGTACGGATTGCTCCTGGCGGTCGACGCCGTCGCCGCCGTCGTCATGTCGTTCTTCGTGTCTCGACTAGTGAAGCGAACAAGTCACGGGTTCAGCATGAAGGTCAGCGTGGTCACGTTCGCTGTTCACGCGTTCATCTTTGGATTCTCGGTCTTCGTGCCGCTAATCGTGCTTGGCTTCTTCATCGGTGGAATCGCGGACCCCACCTGGAACGTCGTGAGCGCCACGGTTCGCCAGCGCTTAGTCGACGACGAGATCTTCGGGCGGATGATGACGGCCTATCTCTTCATTGCGTGGAGCATGCAGCCCCTCGGCCCAATTCTTGGTGGTGTGATCACCGAGACCTGGGGTGTCGAGTGGGTGTACATCATGTCGGGTGCGTGTGTGGCCTCGCTGCTCGTGTTCGCCCGGCCGTTGTTCAGCAAGATCGATGCGGCTATGCAATCCACTTCCTAACCACCAGCCGGGTACCAGGTACCTTCCCCCAAAAAGGTACCTGGTACCTTTTTCCAAAAAGGTGCCAGGTTCGTTTTCATCTCGGTCGGGTTCGCTGCCTTGCTGAGTGCTGATGTTCGGGTCGAGGTACCTGACTTACCGGTTTGAGGTACCTGGTACCTTTCGCCTAAAAGGTGCCAGGTTCGTTTTCATCTCTATCGGGTTAGTGGCCTAGCCGAGTGCTGACGTACCGGTCGAAGTCGTAGACGTTGCGTTCGAGATACGACATCGGTGCTCGTTCGAATTGTGGGTTCTGGACTCGGCGTCGGATCCCCTCGACGATCGGATGGTCTTCGCTGTTGACCAGATGGATGAGATCCATCACCTCGGCGATGTAGCTCTCGACGTTCGCCTGAGCGTCGAGCATTTCAGGTGCGACCGCTACTTGCCACGCAATGCGCACCCGGTCGGTGCCGAGTGGCGTGATGCGCAGAAACCACAACCAGTCTGGTTGCAGCTGAATGACGAAGCCGGGAAATACGGCGGCGAGCACGATCGTCGAGCGCCACTCACCTTCGAGGGACGTGTTGGACTCGTGGCAGAGGTCGCCCCCGGGCTCGGCGACGCGATGATGCGCCCAGTCGGCGGTACCGGGGTACATGGTCGTGTATTGGGTACCGTCGCCGTTCACACCAAAGCTGTCTTTGTGCACTTTGAAGATGTGGTACGCATCCATGAAATTCTCGACGAGTAGCTTCCAGTTGGTGTCCCACACGTCGACCGCCTCGTGCACGGGTACATAGCCGTCCATCTCGAATCGGCCGACAACCTCGGTTAGGCCGCTCAGTCGGTTACCTAGTGGCGTGGGATCGTCGGCTTGGCTCACGAAGATGAAGCCTTCCCAGATCTCTGTGCGAAGCGCGTTGAGCGCATGTCGGGAGGGATCGAACGGTGTTCCATCTGCTTCGACGCTGTCGAGCATGTACGGCCCCCCAGCGAGGGAGCCGTCCAGGCGGTAGACCCAGGCGTGGTACGGACACGTAATTCGGTTCTCGTTTCCGCAACCGTTGAGGAGCTCAGCACCTCGATGGACGCAGACGTTGTCGAACACGTTGATATCGCCCAACGCGGATCGAATGACGATTAGGGAGCGCTGTCCGGTCGACGTTGGAATTTCGGCCGTGATGTAGTCGCCAGCCTGAGGAACGTCGGCGGTGCGCGCGACACACAGCCAGTCATTTCCAAACAGGTCTGCTATCTCGGCGTTCAGCATCTCGGTGGAGCGGTAGGCCTCGAGCGGGAGCATCCGAGCGTTGGCGAACGGGAGCGTGGCGTGCCGGCCGAGCTGGCCGAATATCGAGTCGTCGTCGAACATCAGAACTGGTCCATCGTGAGGGTTTGGCCGATTCGCCACGGGTGGGTTGACGCCGTGATCGCGTATTCACCATGCTGCTCGTACGCCAGTGAGAACTCACAGTCGAGCACCGCTCGCGCCGCAACCAGATCGTCGCAGCGGCGGATCATGTCGGCCAATCGCCCCTCTGGCGGTGATGACGTACCTGGTACCTTTTGGGCGAAAGGTGCCAGGTACCTTCGGCGGTCGATTACTTCCACGACGACTGGGCCGATGCAAAAGAGTTCATAGCCGGGAGCCGTCGACCGGTGTCGGCGAACGTCGCCGCTCGTCTCCGGTACGCGATGCCATTCCTCGACGTATGCGCCGCTCGGCGCGCGTTCGATCATGACCGACCCGTCCTCGTTCCACTCGAGCAAACCAGCTTCGGGGAAGAGCGTTTGGGGCTGCACAGCGATGCCGGGCTCGCTGAACCACTCTGCCGTTGCGGTTCGCACTCCATTGCGTTCGGCGAGCGGCGTGCAAGTCGTGAAGCCGCTGCTCGAGTCGGTCGATGCCAGTCGAACGAGATCGTCGCGGTCGCACGCATCGAGTGAGCCGCGCGCCGCGAGTTCGACGTGATCGGCGGCAAACCGCACATCGACCATGTGGGATTCGAACTGCATCCACACCACGATCGACGTGTCGTCGCGACTCCCGTCGGCATACTCGATCCACCGGCGCTGCCACACGCCGCGGAGGAGTTCGGGAACGCATGCTGACTCGGACATTCCCGCACCGTATGCGAAATCACGTCGATCTGAACAAGCGATCGGCCCAACGCCAACGCTTGGTTCGCTCGCTTCCCGGATATGGCAAGGTTGGTGATGGTCGAATCGAATTGGCAACGAGAAATCATCGAACTTCACGAGACGTTCGAGGCGTACTTTCTGGGCGCGATCAGCGATCTTGACCGGGTCGATGTGGCGTTGGCAGAAGACTTCACGTTCGTTGGTCCGGATGCGAACGTCGCGAGCCGCGCCGCCACGTTGGCAGCCCTCGAAGCTGGGCATGCACATGCGTCATCGCTCGAGATCCGAACCGTCGACCATCAACTGGTCCTCGAAGACGGAGACGTACTGATCGCCGAGTACATCGAAGAACACGTGCTTGCTGACCGAACGAATCGTCGGCGGAGCACCGTCATCTTCTCGACCTCGACGACAGCGCCCAATGGTTTGGTATGGCGACGGGTCCACGAAACGTGGATCGATCGCGGGCTCGACTGATCGAGTGGCCCGTGGTCTACGTGGGGATGAGCGTGTTGGCGAAGATCTGCCACGCCAGAGCACTCTTCGCAATGAAACTGAGAACGATGTAGACCCGCTCGCCGTGCAGATAGTCAGCCCACTTGCCAACACGCTTGTATTGCAACCACTGGTTGATAGCGAAGGTGTTGAAGAACACGAAGATCGACACGATGATGCCGTATACGAACCCGGGAGGGCCCTGCGCCCCATCCTCGGCGAGGTTGAACCACAACGGCGCAAGGATCGCAACCCATGGCCCGATGCCGGCAATGCATCCAAACCAGAACGGTGTCCACCAGGTCTTCTCGTCGCGGCCAGCGTCGCCGGATGTGTTGACCATCTCCATGATCCAGCCAAAGAGGATCATCGAGATATTGGCGAATGCCAGACCGATCAGTCCCGCCAGATCGGTCACCCCGGTGGTGGCGGCGATCAGCACCATCATCAGGGTGGAGGACAACGAGTACTCGACCCAACGGAAACGGTTGCGTCCTCGACGGAGTTCGCTCTTGTACTTCGGGAAGGCGATGACGCCGACGATGAGATGAAACAGTGCTGACAGAAGCGAGAACGCAGCCACGCCAACCGCCAGTGGGATTCCGAAGAACTCGTTGAGCACGCCGTTTTCGAGTGGTGTTCCGGGCGGGCCGCTGATGTTGAAGCCGCTGACCGGTAGCTCGAAGTCGAGGTCACCGAGGACGATCATTGCAATACCGGTCGCCAGGTGCAGAACGAAGGCTGCCAGGTTGAGGTTGCGGAGCTTGGAGGCGCGTTCAGCGCTGAGCTCGACGACCTCGCGATCAAAATTCAGTGATGCCATCACTCCGGTCTACAGGGTGAGATCGCTCGCGGACGGATCCTTCGCGGCAACCTGCGCCCGCGGCACTCGAATGGCGGCTACCTTCAAGGCCGGGTTGTCGCCCATTCGTTCTCTGGAGTCTGTATGTCAAAGCCAGTCGTTCTCATTACCTCGGCCTCGGGTCGAATCGGTAAGGAGTTAGTCGCCCTACTCGCTCGCGATGGTGCTTTTACGATTCGGGCGACCTCGTTCACCGAGAGCAAAGCAGATTCACTGCGCGCCCTTGGTGCCGATGAAGTCGTACCGTTCGACCTGAACGATCCAGCGACATGGGACGCGGCGCTCGACAGTGTCAGCGCGGTCTATTCGGCGTCGCTCGATCCAATGCTTGAAGGTCACCTCGCGTTCAGTAAGGCAATGGGTGAGCGCAGCGACCAGATTCGCCATGTTGTTCGAGTGAGCTGCATGGGTGCTGACACAAACACCGCGTCGTACGACCCCGACAAGCACTCGTCCCGAGCCGGCGCCGGAATCCCACTCATGCTGCAGCACTACTGGTGGGGTGAGAAGTCGTTGATCGACGCTGGTCTGACCGTCAGCGTCCTGCGCAACAACTTCTTCATGAACCATCTGCTCAAGACGGACTGCGACAACATCGCGTCGGAGGGATGGTTTAGCAACCCGTTGGGCAACGCTCGCAACTCGTTTGTCGCAACTCGAGATATTGCCGAAGCTGCAGCGGTCGTGCTTTCCGAGGGTCCTGAGAAACACGGCGACAAGTTCTATGACCTCACCGGTCCTGAGCCGCAAACCATGGACGAGATCGCAGCCGACCTCGGGCGTGCCATGGGTAAGGAGCTCGAGTATCGAGCCCAGACCATGGAGGACTTCGAGAACGACTTTGGCAGTACGCGCGCCGAGTTCTTCGAGTATCTCAGCAACGGTTTCTACTGCCGCTGTAGCCCGGATTTCTACAACCTCACTGGTCATAAGCCGACGTCGTACTACGACTACCTCACGACCGCTGGAGCGTCGGGCGAGACCGGCCTCGACGAATTGTGGCAGGGCAACCTCTGGAAGAAGGGCGAGGATGCCATGGCCGATGCTGCCGAGGTCAGCGCGGACGAGTAGTTGCTCGCTGGCGGTAACGGGCGGAGACGCTTGTAT
>CALLAA010000046.1 GCA_938002955.1 uncultured Acidimicrobiales bacterium | reverse complement strand
TACGAACGGAGTACGTCGACTAGCTCGCCTGGGGCATAGGTGTTGACGATGTCGGCGGCGGTGCGCGATTGCCCGTTGTCCATGCGCATGTCGAGCGGTCCGTCGATTCGGTAGCTGAAGCCCCGTTCGCCGACGTCGAGTTGTGGTGATGAGACACCGAGGTCCATCAAAAAGCCTGATATCGCTGGCACGTCACGTTGACGAAGCAGGCTTGCGGCGAGGTCGAAGCGGGTCTTATGCAGGACCGCACGGTCGCCAAAGGCGGCGAGGCGTTGTCCGGCTGCTTCGAGCGCAACGTCGTCGCGATCGAAGCCGTGCACGGTGAGGTCTGCTCGCCGATTCAGCAGGGCGGCAGCGTGGCCTGCGCCCCCGAGCGTCAGGTCGGCAAACACACCTGGAGGAAGACCGTCGGTGGCGCTGAGGATTTCATCGAGCATCACCGGGTCGTGGTGAAACCCCGAGGGTTCAGCTGCTGGTGTTCGTTCCATAATCAACACGACGGGAGGCGCCGCTGAGAGCGTTGCGAGCGAGCGGTATTCGGTTCGGCCATTGACAGTCCCTCGGTTAACGGGCGCACGTCAGGATTTCTCCCCTGATCGAGCTGATGGCAAGCGGGCGGAGTAGGGGCCTTCCATCTGCTAACCGAGAGACTGTCAATGAACGAGCCTTGCTCGCTGTTTTTCGCTACTTCAGCTGACCCTCCTGTGACGTTCTCGATACTCCCGATCGAGATCCGTGTTGACAGTCGATGAGCCAGAGACCCGATCGAGATCCGTGTTCACGCTCGATACGACCGAGAGGGCGCTTAGTTGATTGTGCCCCCAGCTTTGAACTGCTCTTGCACCACGTTGTTGAGTGTGGCTTCCATCGATTCGTAGGCTTCGCGGTCCCAGATCTCCACATGCGTGAGTGCTCCGGCCACGATCACGTCGCCCGTCAGGTTGGCGATCTCGCGCAACCGTTGGGGAATCGTGATTCGGCCCGCTGAATCGATATCGATCTCGACGGTGCTCGCTGCGAAAGCCAACCGGGCTTGGGGATCGGTCTCCCCTGATCGAACTTGGTCGAGCAACCGTTGGGTGGTCTCGGCGAACGCCGCTTCGGAGTACACGCCCAGGGAACTGCCCTGCTGGGCGAGGTAGACCCGTTCGCCCAGTTTCGAGCGGAACTTCGCTGGCAGCACGAGACGATTCTTCGAGTCGAGGGAGTGCTCGTAGTGATTGACGAACATCGCTTCCCTCCCCGTTGAATCGTTGGTGCGTGGTGCCGTACTCCATGTTGAGACACCGTATGACACTTCGCCCCACTAGGCAAGCATCTTTCCCCACTTTTCGTCAAATCGGCCCCACTCTTTAGTCATCGGACAAGAAATCCTGAAATGACTCGAACATCCGTACCCAAACTTGCTGTTGAATAATCAACATTCCCGTTGAGTTTTGGCGGCTTGTGGCCTGGTGGCGCGTAGTGGGAGCCTGTCCCAAGAATTTTTCGCCATACAGTGCAATTTGTGAATACGAGAGGCCATTCGTGATGAAGGACGGCGTTGTCGCCGAGTTCATCGATGAGGACCCTGGGGTGTTCCATGCCCGGTCCTTCGAGGACGCGCCGCGTTCGCTTTGGGTTCCGCGTCTAGCCGAGACCGAAACCCTCGTGTTGGGGAGTTCCCAACGCGTCGACACCGTGGACTCCGACGAACTCGAGGCACAAGGGATCACGGTGGCGACTCGACGTAGCGGCGGAGGTGCCGTACTGGTGAGTAGCGCGGATCTCGTCTGGTTCGACGTTGTCGTGCCGGTGGGCGATCCGTTGTGGTCTGCCGATGTTGGTCGGTCGTTCGACTGGCTCGGCCATGCTTGCCAACGTGCACTGTTGTCTTTGGGTGTGAACACCCAGCTCTACAGCGGCCGCCTGCAGCATTCCCCGTGGTCTCGACGGGTGTGTTTTGCGGGGCTTGGCCCCGGTGAGCTCACCCTGGACGGGAAGAAGCTCGTTGGCATGTCTCAGCGTAGAACCCGTACCGCAGCCCGTTTGCAGGTGGCGATTTTGCGGCGGTGGGACGGCCCACGCCACGCGTCGTTCCTGGCGCTACCGGAGGAGGAACGCAGCCGTGCGGCGGACGGTCTGCGAGATGTGGCGGTCGGCATCCCCCACTCCCCAACCGAGATCCTGAACGCAATCCAAACCGAACTAGCCACCCACTAAGCAAAATCACCGCCGAGCCCACCAATCACCGCCTCCGGCGGCAAAGGCTGCGTGCCGAATGAACGCTCCCCGAAGGGGACGAGCGGATCTGTAGATCGAAGCCGCCAAAATCAGCCGGAGGCTGGCGGCGTAGATCTACAGATACTTCCAGCTCTTTGCCCACTCCAGGTATTCGATGAACTGGTGTGGTTCGGGGCGTCCTTGGGTGTCGGCGAAGGCGGTTTCGAATCGGAAGTCCATCCACGATGCGTCGGGAATCGGTAGGTATGGCTTGGTCGCCCACCAGCGGTCCGGGGCATGGGTGCGAGCAAGTCGCAGTGCCGTTCGCCAGAGATCTGGGCGTTTGGCGAGTGCTGCGCCGTTTTGTAGCGCCCAGCCCGATGGCGTGTTCGTCGTCGTCATTCTCACCAGACTATTGCTCAATACGTGAATAGGCTTCCTCGGACACGTGTTACTACTGGTGTGGGGTGCGCCCCCGGCGCGGGTGACCAAATACTGGGTCAACGGGCGACTACAACTACCATGGTGCATTCGCGGTTTTGCCGCATTGCAGCGATGACAACTGAGGAGTAACGGGTGACGACAACCCCCCAATCGACCCGAACGGAAACGTTCTCGACGCTGTTCCGGTCCATGGTTGACAACATCGAAACGGTGATCCGGGGCAAGCACGACATCGTGCAACTCGCGGTTCTGGCCATGGTCGCCGAGGGCCACGTTCTCCTCGAAGACTCCCCTGGTCTTGGCAAGACCACGTTGGCCAAGGCAATGTCGTCGACGGTCGGTGGTTCGAGCGGCCGTATTCAGTTCACCCCCGATCTGCTGCCGGCCGATGTCGTGGGCATGTCGATCTGGAACCGTGGTACCGGCGAGTTTGAGTTTCGCCCGGGAGCGGTGTTCGCCAACATCGTGTTGGCAGACGAGATCAACCGTGCCTCGCCAAAGACGCAGTCGTCGTTGCTGGAAGCTATGGCGGAGCGCCAGGTAACCGTCGATCGCAATACCCATCATCTCGCTGGGCCGTTCATGGTGATCGCAACCCAGAACCCGCTCGATCACGAGGGCACCTATCCGCTGCCCGAGAGCCAGCTCGATCGCTTTCTGATGAAGTTGTCGCTCGGTTACCCGAGCCGTGAGGCCGAGCTCGAGATCCTCGAGCAGCAGGGCGACGGAGAGAGCGGCGTTTCGGTCGATGATCTCGGCGCTGCGGTTACCCCGCAAGACGTGATCATGATGACGAATGCGCTGGGTTCGGTGCATGTGGCACCCGAGCTGAAGGGCTATCTCCTCGATATCGCAACGGCGACGCGCAACCATCCGGGTCTGCGACTTGGCCTGTCTCCACGTGCAATCTTGAGTATGCAACGCGTGTCGAGGGCCCTTGCTGCGGCGTCGGGCCGGGCATTCGTGATTCCCGACGATGTCAAGGCACTCGCCCGTCCGGTGCTCGCCCACCGTGTGATGCTCACGCCCGAGTCTCAATTGAGCGGGATGTCGGCGGCGAACATCATCGATGACGTCTTGGCCTCCGTGGCAGTTCCGAGCGTCGGCTGACAATGCCTACAACCCGCGGCTGGCTGTGCTTTTTGTTTGGCGCGGTCTCGATCGTCGCCGGCCGCCTCTTTGGCATGGTGGAGCTGTACATCATTGGTACGGCGCTGATCGCCCTCGCGGTGATCGCTGTCGTCGTTGCGGTTATGCGTCCTTTGCAGCTTGGGGTTGGTCGCACCGTGACCCCGTCTCGACTCCACGTTGGGTCGGTCGGGCGGGTCGAGCTCGCTGTCCGCAACGGGTCAGCAAAGGCTCCGGTGATGCGTTTGACCGACAACGTGCAGGGCACGACTGGAGCCCAACTATTCGTTAGTCCATTGCGTCCCGACGAGGTCACTCGCGCTGCATACAAGCTGCCGACGGAGCGTCGCGGCGTGGTCAATGTGGGGCCTGTCGACTTCGAAGCGACCGACCCGTTCGGGTTAGCGACTCGCAGATTTACCGCGTCGAGTATTGGAAAGCTCGTGGTGTATCCCGAGGTCGTTCCGCTGCCCGCAGCACCTCCGTCACCGGCGACCGAGCGGCGGTCGATGTCGGACGTGCCGGAGTTCCTTGGCGGTCGCAGCGAAGAGTTTCATGCGTTACGCCAGTACGTTCCGGGCGACGATATTCGCCGCATCAACTGGGCTGCATCGGCTCGGCATGACGACTTGATTGTTCGTGAGGACGAGGCTCCAACGCAGAATCACCTGACGGTGCTGCTCGACAATGCGTCCATGGATTCGATTCTGGCGGTCGACAAAGGCGCCTCGGTGGCCGCGTCGCTCATTTCGTCGATGCGGAACCGGTCCGATCCGTTCCGGTTGTTGACCAGCGACGGCCATGACACCAACTTTGTTCTTGGGACGTCGGGTGTCGAGCAGGCGCTGAGCGTCCTCGCCATTGTTGAGCAGGCGTCGCGAGACAGCGCCGGTTCGGTCGTTCCCGTCGATGCTCAGGGAGCGATCGTTGTCGTCTCGGGCCCGCATCCCACCGTGACCTCATCGCAGCTGATGGCATACGGGCGGGTCATGTTCCTGACGATGGATCCTGCGGTGTGGGACACCAGCGCCACGGCGGTTGCGAGCACGACGGAGGCCGTCGGCAAGGAGATCCGACTTCGGCTCGGGTCGATCCATGACCTGGCAAGCGTGTGGAGCCGGTCCATCACGACCTTGATGTCATCGGGAAGCGCCCGATGAAAACGCTCGGTAAGGATTGCCAAAACATGTGCCCAGGCGCCTGCACACGGACCTGCGGCAATGACAATCTGTCCGTTGTGAGACGAACAATTGCGCACCCGGCTGGACGGTCATGATCCCTCGCCGCCGCGGCCACGTCCGCCGCATGCCGACGTCGAGCTACGACATTGCCACCGAGCTGGTGCTCGTGCTGTTTACGGTCGCGATCGTCTATAGCTTCAAGCGGCTCTTCGCCGACACGTCGTTCTTTGTGCCCGTGGCCGCCGTGGCGGTGTCTGCCCACGTGCTTGCGGCGGCGGTTCGTTGGGCACGTGGCGGCCTGCTCGTCTCTGCGCTCGTTTCGGCCGTCGGCTTCGCGGTCACCACGTGGCTGCTATTTCCACCGACGACGATCGTGCCTCCCATCAGTCCTGGCATGGTTGCACTTCGAGGGTACGGAACGGACCTGGAGCTGGCCTGGGAGCAATTCCAGACCGTCTCCTCCCCCGCTGTCGTCACCGCCCCGTTCCTCCTACTGATTGCGATCGTCACATGGGTTATCGCGTTTCTCGCAGACTGGGCCGCGTTCCGCCTCCGGTCCCCCGGGGAGGCGCTCATCCCGGGCATCGCTGTCTTCATCTTCGGGTCGTTCTTCGCCGCGGAGCAGGCACGCGTCGAAACAACCGTGTTCATCCTGGTCACTGGGCTTGCGCTCATCTTGTTCCACCGGTTGGGCGAGACCTCGTCTGCGGGCGCCTGGCTGGGCGCTGGTGCTGCCGAACGCGGGCAGGCATCGCTCTTTCGTGTTGGTGCCGCGATCTTGGCGGTCACGCTTATCGGTGGTGTGAGCGTTGCTCAGGCGCTTCCCGGATACAACGAACCGCCGATCGAGAACTTCGACCCGACGACGTGGGACGACCCCGAAGAGCCCCGCGTGGTGTTGTCGCCGCTCGTCGACATCCAGTCCCGGCTGATCAATCAGCCAGATGTCGAGGTGTTTACGGTTGCATCGCCGGTCAAGGACTATTGGCGGATCACGTCACTCGATGTCTTCGACGGCCGCATCTGGCGGTCGCGTGGATCGTTCGAGGAAGCGGCCGGGGAGCTCGACACCGACCTGCCCGATGGCACCACGTTTGAGGCGGTAACCCAGCGCTTCGACATCGACCGGCTCGGAGAAATTTGGCTGCCAGCGGCCTATGAACCAACCGAGGTTCTGGCTGCTCCCGACGACGTCAAACTCGAGTACGAACCCGAATCTGGCACGCTCATCGTCAACCGCGAGACGGAGAACTCCGACGGGCTGATCTACACCCTGCTGTCCGCAGTCCCCCAACGCGACGCTCAAGCCATCGCTGCCGCTGGCGACGGCATTCCCGATGACATCGCCGAGCGTTATCTCGATCTGCCCCCGGACTTTAGCCAAGCGGTTCGCGATCAGGCCGTCGATGTGGTGGCTGGCGCCGACACGCCATATGAGAAGGCCCTCGCACTCCAGAACTATTTCCGCGATCCGACGTTGTTCAGCTACAGCCTCGACGTTTCAGCTGGCCATGGGTCGTCGCGTATCGAGGACTTCCTGTTCGAGGTCCGGGCCGGGTACTGCGAGCAGTTCGCAGGTTCGTATGCCGCAATGGCGAGGTCGATCGGCTTGCCTGCACGAGTGGCTGTGGGATTCACGCCCGGCGAATGGGATCCAACGATCGAGGCATATCGGGTCAACGGTAAGCATGCGCACGCGTGGCCCGAGGTATGGATCGAGGACATTGGCTGGCTGCGCTTTGAGCCAACACCCGGGCGTGGCGCTCCAGGCGATGAGTCCTACACCGGGCAGGCCGAGGCCCAGGAAGGCGGCGGTGCCACGAACGCCCCGTCGACCACGCTTCCCGAGGTCAACCCGAACCAGCCGGGCCCGAACGCCACCACCATTCCACAGTCCGAGGCCGTTCCCGAAACGACGACGACCCTCGCTCCAACGTCGGACCGGGCAACCTCTGGGGTCATCGGCGGCGTCGGTGAGATATCGGCTGGGGTCGTGTTCGCGTGGCTCGCGGGCCTGAGCGGCCTGATCCTGGTCGCTTTGGGCCCCCTCTTGTTCGCCCGCTGGCGAGCACAACGCCGGTACCGGGCTGTGGCCCACGACCCGCGTGGCCGGATTGGCCTTGCGTGGGCAGAGTCGAAGTCGGCGCTCGAGTTTATGGGCGTGCCAATTCGTATCTCGGAGACCCCGCGTGAGCTCGTTGCTCGGGTCGAGAAGATCCAGCCCGATACGGCTCAGGCATTGCGTCCGCTTGCGACCGAGGTCACCAACGTGACGTTCGCTGGCGAGCAGGTCGACAGTTCGAGAGCCGATGATGCCGAGAGCGTTACGGCTGCTCTTGCTGCAAAGGCGCGAGAGTCAGAGGGACGAAGCGCATGGTGGCTCCGTCATGCGAACCCGATCAATGTCTGGCGCGACCACGTCGGCACGTGGCGCCACCTTCGGTAGATCGAGAATTTACTTCTCGTCGTCGGAATCGTTGAGGCGGTCGCGCATCCGCTTGCCGGCATCTCCGAAGAACCCACGGCTCTGCGTGGTGGACGTACGAGCAGTGCCGGTGACTTGCTGCAATCCTGCCTTGCCGACCCGACGAAGGTTCTTCTCGCCGTACCAGGCGCTGGCGAGCATGATCAGGAAGCCAACAAAGGAGAACCAGTAGCTGATCGACAGCGTGCCGAGGAGCACGGCGAGGCCCACGACAAACCCGAGCGCCGCCAAGCGGATGTGCTTGAAACCGTGGGTAAACACGGTCGTCGACGAGACCTCATGTGCCAGTCCAGGGTCGTCCTGGTAGAGCTGTTGCTCGATCTGGGTAAGGATTCGTTGTTCGTCCTCGGAAAGCGGCATCCGCAGGGTCCTCAATCAGGGGTTGGGCTCAGTGGGTACAGGGGGTTGCTCGTTGCTTGTGATCAGCTTAGCGGGCTGACACGTTGCAATCTTCTCATACGTTGGCTTACGCAACAACGCGCCACCAGGACCCTTCGGCCTGAATTTTCTATTTTGCAGGAGAAACGCCTGTATCGGGGTCCGAATCTGGCGGCCGTGATGCGTTGGGTCCCCACTGTTGTTCGCCACGACGTTTCACTCGAAGTTCGCCATCGACCGTCGCGGATGCAGGTCCGATCGCCGAAGCCCCAAACTTTGCTCGCACATCGTCGATCAGGGAGGCCGTGACGGAGTCCGATTCACCGCTCCCCTCGCCATCGAGATCGAGCGACAACTGATGGCCGGTATCTTCGCCCAAGTTGGCCACGCCGATACCGAGCAGGCGTACGCCGGGGGTCGTGTCGAGCGCACCGAGCAGTTCCCGGCCAAGCCGCAACAGGTCCGGGGCCGAGCTGAACGGTTGTGGCGCGGTGAGACGCCTGGTGAAGGTGGTGAAGTCGCCGTACCGAACCTTGAGGGTCGCGGTACGGGCAACGAGGTTGTTGTCGCGCAAACGTTGCGCGACCGCGTCGCACTGGCGAACGAGCTCGGTATCGAGCTGGCCAGCATTGGTGATGTCGTGCGCGAAGGTCTCTTCATGACTGATCGACTTGGTCTCCCGGTCGGGTTCGACGGGTCGGTCATCGATGCCATTGGCGAGCGCGTGCAGGTGCTGTCCGCTGGCGACGCCGATGGAGTTCGTGAGGTGATGCAACGGAACCGCGGCGAGGTCGGCGATCGTCTCGATCCCAAGCGAGGACAACCGGGCCCCGGTCTGCTTCCCAACACCCCACAGCGAGCGGACCGGGAGGGGATGCAAGAAGTCGAGCTCCTCGCCCGGTGACACCTCGAAGATTCCCCGCCCAAATACGGGTCCGGTGGGCGACGCCTTCGGCTTGGCCTGTTCGGAGCCGAGTTTGGCGAGGAACTTATTCGGCGCAATTCCGACCGAGCAGGTGAGGCCCTCCTGCTCCCAGATCGTCGATCGAATGTGTGCGGCGATCGTTTGGCCGTCGCCGTGTGATCGGCGGGCGCCGCTCACATCGAGAAACGCTTCGTCGAGGCTGAGGGGCTCGACGAACGGGGTCACGCTGTGGAAGACGGCCATCACGCGCTCGGAGACCTCGGCGTAGAGACCGTGGTCGCCGGACAGGAACACCGCTTGTGGGCATAGCTGCTGCGCTCTCGATGACGGCATGGCGCTAAAGACCCCGAATGACCGGGCTTCATAGCTGGCCGCGGCGACCACACCTCGGCGTCCGGTTCCGCCGACAACGACGGGCTTGCCGCGTAGTTCAGGACGGCGGGTCAGTTCGACCGAAACATAGAACGCGTCCATGTCGACATGACAGATTGTCCGATGAGCGGCCTCCACACAGACCACTCTAACTACCCTCGCAATCGGCTTCCCTTGCCGCAGCGGCGATCGATCACATACCATTGGGGCTGGTCTAGGAATCTCGAGGTGTCGGAACATGTGGAAGCGCTTAATGAATTTCTTTCGGCGATCATCAGCACCTAGCCCCACAGCGCCCGCACCCTCAGAGTTCGGAGCGGGAGCCTCAACGATCCGATCCGAGCGCGATCGGAATGCTGAGTGGGAAATGGAAGTAGCGATCCAAAAAGGTCGCGTTAAGGGCTTCTAGCCGGGCCAGCACCGATCGGCTTCATCGATGCGGAGGGACTCGGCGTAAAGCCGCCTCATCAACGATCCCATCCATGTCGACGTGGAGAATGACGCGGTCGCCCATGGGAGAAGTGTATTTGTCGTCGCTAGCCTGACGTGCGTGAGCTCAGAGTCCGCAGAATCTCGGTCCGCCAAAGAACGGATGAACGCCGTTCTCCCAGACGCCTCCCCGCCGGTGTGGGCTCGTATCGCGGCGGTGTCTTCGATCATCATCGCCGGGGTTGCCGGAGGGCTGATCGGCTGGTCGGTTGTCGACCTGCAATGCACAACAGACTGCTCGACCAGCGCTGCCCTCGTTGGCGTCGCCACGGCGTTGATCTGCGCGATCGGCGTGGCCGTCGTTGCGGTCCTCACGCTCCGGGCAATGGCGGAGTGGAAAGCGATCGAGAACCGCGACCGAGCTCGTCGAGAGCGGGGGCTCTCGTGACCGACCCCAAATCGCTCCGGTCACTCGCCGAAGATGTTGCTCGCCAGGTCGGCGAGCAGGTCGTGGCCCGCAGAAGCGCTGGCTTTACGTGGGAGACAAAATCCTCGACCGCCGATGTCGTCACAGAAATCGACACGTGGGCCGAGAACGCCGTTGTCGAACTGCTCACGGCGGCTCGACCCGACGACGGCTTTTTGGGCGAGGAAGGCACATCGACGACCGGCACGACGGGCGTGTTGTGGACGATCGATCCCATCGACGGCACGACCAACCTGCTCTACGACATCCCTGGCTACAGCGTCTCGATCGGCGCAAGCCTCGACGGAGTGCCGATCGTTGGGGCCGTCTTCGACCCGGTCCGGTCCGAACTGTTCAGCGCCGCTGTTGGCGATGGAGCGACCCGCAACGGGCTACCGATCTCGCCCTCCACCTCGACCGAGCTCTCGACCTCGCTGCTCGGAACAGGATTTTCCTACGAAAGCGGCATGCGAGCCCACCAAGGTTCGACCATGAAGACGATCCTTCCGGCCGTCCGCGATATCCGTCGACTCGGCGGCGCTGCGCTCGACCTGTGCAACGTGGCCTGTGGCCGTCTCGATGCCTATTTCGAGCGCAATTTGTCGCCGTGGGATTTCGCTGCTGGTGCCCTGATCGCTGCCGAAGCAGGGGCGAGCGTCGTTACTGGACCGCTCACCCGAGCCAGCGCACCGGGCATCGTGTCTGCCCTCGACACGCTTCTCGCCAGTGCCGAGGTTTAGTTCGGCGCCCCGATACCTGACGGGGTCGCAAAAACGGCCTAGTCTTCCCCTCGACGACACTGTCGTCTCGGTCGACCTAAGGATGTGAAGCTGTGGGAACTCGTATTCTCACCGTCGAAGATGACGAGCGCATTCGTACTGCGGTGCGCATGGCTCTCGAAGATGAGGGCTGGGAAGTTGCTGAGTCCGACAATGGCGAAGATGCGCTACTGAAGTTCGGGCAGCAACCCACAGATGTTGTCCTCATCGACATCATGCTCCCCGGTATTGACGGCTTCGACGTCTGTCGCTCGATCCGACGGGTCTCCGATGTACCGATCGTGATGGTCACCGCTCGCGCCGATACCCACGATGTTGTCGCAGGTCTCGAAGCCGGGGCCGACGACTACCTCACCAAGCCGTTCGCTCCGAAGGAACTTTCGGCACGCATCCGCGCTCTGCTGCGCCGCAGCCGCACCGGCACACCGGCCACCGGCGACATGTCCTTTGGTGACCTGGAGGTCATACCCGACCAAGGAATGGTCAAGCGGGCAGGTGAAGAGGTCCACCTCACCAAGACCGAGTTCCGACTCCTGGTCGAGCTCGCATCGGCTCCGGGCAAGGTGTTCTCTCGGGAGAGCCTGCTCGAGAAGGTTTGGGGTTACGGCTACTTCGGCGATGGCCGTTTGGTCGACGTGCACATTCGCCGCTTGCGCACCAAGATCGAAAACGATCCAGCCGACCCGCAGCATGTCGTCACTGTGCGCGGCCTCGGTTACAAGCTGCAGACGTAAGCCCGTTTCGAGGATCTCGCTTGAAACGTTTCCGGCTTGGACTGCGGTCCCGAATCACCGCGGCCTTCGCCATTGGCGGGATGCTCATCACCGCGCTCCTCGCGGTCATCACGCTCACTACGACCCGTCAGGTGCTGCTCGCCGATCGCGACGCGGTAGCCGAGGTGCTCGTCTTCGCTAATGCCTCTCGCGTGCAACGAACCTTGCCGGGAGATCTTGAACCCGGTTCGGTAACGGGCATTCTCGAAGGCCTCAACAGTGCGGCCGGCAGCCGCCAGCTGATCGCCATCGACGGCAACCCATTCTCCCGCGACGGCCAGTTCGTGCTCGAACAGGTTCCCGTATCGCTGCGAACGCTCACGCTCGAGGGCAGCGCCGTGCGCATCCGGACGAGCCTCGATGACCAACCGTTCATCGTGTACGGCATTCCGTTGCAGGGGTTCGACGACGTCATCTACTTTGAGGCGCTGCCACTAACCGAGGCCGAGGACACGCTCAATACGCTGTCGTTCGTCTTGCTCGGCGGCGGTCTCATCGTGGCCGCCCTGGCCGCACTCGCCGGACGATCTGTTGCCACGAACGCACTCTCGCCGCTGCGAGATGTCAGTAACGCAGCCGAGGCGATTGCGAGTGGCCGGCTCGACACCCGCCTCGACCCCGAGGGCGATGAAGACCTCGAGAGCCTGGTCGCGTCCTTTAACGAAATGGCGGGCGGCCTCGAAGAACGCATCCAGCGCGACGCTCGATTCGCTTCCGAGGTCAGCCACGAGCTTCGCAGCCCGCTCATGACGCTTACCGCGTCGGTCGAAGTCCTCGAAAACGCCAAGCATGAGATGCCCGAACGGTCACAGACCGCCCTCGAACTCTTAGCGAGCGATATTGCTCGATTTCGAACCTTGGTCGAGGATCTGCTCGAGATCAGCCGCTTTGATGTGGGCACGGCGTCATTACAAGCCGACCCGCTGCTCTACGCCGAGTTTGTCCGTGCCGCGGTGCCGTTCGCCACGAGCGAGGACATTCCGATCGTCGTCGAGCCCGACGCCGAAGAGGCCATCGTCGTCGCCGAGAAGCGACGTCTTGCGCGGGTGGTCGCCAACCTGATCGACAACGCCGCGAAGTATGGCGGAGGCGCCACCAGAGTCCACGTGAGCACGACACGCGACTCGGTCCTGATGGCTGTCGAAGACAACGGCCCTGGCGTCCCCCAGGACGAACGATTCGTCATCTTTGACCGGTTTAGCCGTGGCGGCGCTGGCGGCCGGCGCGGCTATGACACCGGCGTCGGTCTTGGGCTGTCGCTCGTGGCCGAGCACGTCAACCTCCACGGCGGCCGCGTCTGGGTCGAAGATCGCCACGATGGCGAGCCCGGAGCCCGGTTTGTCGTAGAACTGCCCCTCGACGACGGCGAGGACGGTGAATTCGCATGACCATTCGCCGTGATGTCGCCAGACGTGTTGTCGCCAGACGTATTCTCGCCACTGTTGCCGCTCTCGCTATCGCCCTTGCCTCATGCGGCATTCCGCTCGACGAGGAACCGCAGATCATCGCTCGCGGCGAGCTACCTCAGTCGCTTCAGCCGGGAACATCAACAACCACGACGCTCGCCGACCGGCTGACCGAAGACGTAACCATCTACCTCGTCGATCCTGGTGACGGCGAAGTCGCACGTCTTGTTTCGGTAACCCGGCAGGTTCCGGTCGTCGATAGTGGCGCAGAGGTCGAGAGAGCAATCCTTGAGCAACTGCTGGCCGGTCCGACCAGCGAAGAGCAACTCGACAACAACCTCACGACCGCAATCGTTCCGGCCGGCGATGCTCCGATATCGGTGCTGAGCCTCCGGCGACCGGCCGAAGACCAACTGGTCGTCGTCTTGTCCGAAACCCCAGCGATCGAAGGCAGCGATCGAACCGTCGCTTTCGCCCAGCTGGTCTTCACGCTCACCGAGCTCAATACCGTCGATCAGGTCCGATTCGCCGTGCGCGACGAGAACGGTGTCGACGAGGACATCTCGGTGAGTACCGACACCGAAGAGGGCGATGTTCGGCGCGCCGTTGGCCGCGCCGACTTCCCATCCTTCTCGGTTACTCGCGGGCCGGGCTAGAGGCCGTTAGCGGTCTTCCGATTCGGTATCGGGAGTGGCAAAGAACGTGGAGGCGACGTCGTACAACGACTCGCTGACGAACTTGAGGTCCTCGACGGCGTCGGCGATCCGAACCCGAGTCATGTCGCCGCACTGGTAGGCGACCATCGAGCCGAAGTCTTTGTCGTTCGCGGCGCGGGCCGCCTCGACCCCAAACCACGTGGCAAGCACACGATCGAACGCCGACGGCTCGCCGCCTCGCTGTACGTATCCGAGCACGGTCGTGCGGGTTTCGAAGCCGGTCTGCTTGGTGATTTCCGACGCCACAAGTTCGCCAATGCCCCCGAGCTTCACATGTCCGAACTCATCGAACGTGTCGTCGGGAACATCGAAGGTTCCAGGAACCGGCTTGGCACCTTCGGCAACGACGACGATCGACGCGAACTTGCGCGTGTGGCGATCGGTGAGGGCCTGGCACACCTCGTTGATGTCGAATGGCTTCTCGGGAATCAGCGTGCGGGTCGCGCCGCCAGCCATTCCCGCCCACGTTGCGATGTGGCCGACGTGGCGTCCCATTACTTCGACCACCATGACCCGGTCGTGGCTCTCTGCTGTGGTGTGCAAGCGCCCGATCGCCTCGGTGGCGATGTCCACGGCAGTGGCGAAACCGAACGTCATCTCGGTCAGACCGATGTCGTTGTCGATCGTCTTGGGCACGCCGAGCACGGGGAAGCCGAGCTTGTACATCTCTTGTGTACACGACAGGGTGCCTTCGCCGCCGATCGCGATCAGTGCGTCAACGCCGTTGGCCTCGAATGTGGCGCGACAGCGATCTCGCCCGTCCTCGGTCATGAACGGGTTGATGCGGGTCGTTCCAAGAATTGTTCCGCCGCGGGTGAGAAGACCCCGACATCCCTGCACGTCGAGGGGCATCCAGTCGTCGTCCATGACCCCCTTCCATCCGTCACGAAAGCCAATAACTTCGTTGCCGTCTGAGGTCGCTTGACGGACCACACCGCGAATCACGGCGTTAAGTCCGGGGGCGTCGCCTCCACCGGTGAGCACTGCGAGTTTCACCCTTCGACTCTATGCGGATCAGGTCGTTTGAGATGCCTAATCGCAACTACAGATGGGGGAAAGTGGACCTAGCTCAACGAGTGGTAACGCCCAGGTCCAGGTGCTCACGACCCGGCGCGTAGAATGGCGCCATGGCCGTTGTCGTAGCAATTGATGCAGGAACCACAGGCGTTCGTTCGATCGCCTTCAGCGAGACGGGAAAGCCGGTGGGATCGTCCTACCGCGAGTTCCCGCAGTACTTTCCCCAGCCGGGTTGGGTCGAACATGACGCCGGCGAGATCTGGGACGCTGTGGTCGCCACCTTGTCCGAACTCGTCGCGAACATCGACCAACCAATCGCTGCGATCGGGATTACCGATCAGCGCGAGACCGTGGTTGTTTGGGACAAGTCGACCGGTGAGCCGCTACACCGGGCCATCGTGTGGCAAGACCGCCGAACCGCCGAACGCTGCAGCGAGCTGGTCGATGCAGGACACCTCGATCTCGTGCGAAACACGACCGGGCTCGTGCTCGATCCGTACTTCTCGGGCAGCAAACTGGAATGGCTAATCCGCAACGGTCACATCACGGTCGATGCCAACACCGCATTTGGAACGGTCGACAGCTGGCTCGTCTGGAAACTCACCGGCGGAACCACCCACATCACCGATACGACGAACGCAAGTCGGACGTTGTTGTACGACATTGGTGCCATGCAATGGTCGAGCGAGATGCTCGAGATGTTCGCCATCCCCGAGGCCATCATGCCCGAGGTCCTCCCCTCGTCTGGACGTTTCGGTACCACAGCGATGAACTTGCCGGTTCCCGGAGGCATACCGATCTCGGGCATTGCGGGCGACCAGCAAGCCGCGCTGTTCGGTCAGGCATGTTTCACCCCAGGCGACGCAAAGAACACCTACGGCACCGGCTCGTTTATCTTGATGAACGTCGGCAACGACAAGCCAGACCCCGTCGAGGGGCTGTTGACAACCGTTGGCTGGACGCTCGCCGACGGCACCACCACCTACGCGATGGAAGGGGCCGTCTTCGTCACTGGCGCAGCGATCCAGTGGCTCCGTGATGGCCTGGGCATCATCGAACAGGCGGCCGAGATCGGGCCTCTCGCTGGCTCTGTCGACTCGAGCGACGACGTCTTCTTCGTACCCGCTCTAACGGGCCTTGGAAGCCCCTGGTGGGATGCCAACGCCCGTGGAACGATCGTCGGACTGACCCGCGGAACGACCAGAGCCCACATTGCTCGCGCAACCGTCGAGTCCATGGCGTTGCAGAGCCGGGACGTGATCGATGCCATGGCGACAGCGGGCGGTGTGAACGTCGAGAGCCTTCGGGTCGACGGTGGCGCCTCGATCATGGAGTTGTTGCTCCAGATCCAGTCCGACCAGATCGGCGTTCCCGTCCATCGTTCGGCAATCGCCGAAACGACGGCCCTCGGTTCGGCCTACCTCGCTGGTATTGCCGAAGGCGTATGGTCGGGAACCGAAGAGGTTTCCGCTGCGTGGCAATCCGACCTGTCCGTCGAGCCAGCCCAAGACCGCACAGCCGCTGATGCCCTGCACGCACGCTGGTTGCAAGCCGTCGAACACAGTCGGGGCTGGGCGGGCTAGCGAGCCCTGTTGGCACCGCTCGTTACGAGACCAATTCGGCGGCGAGCGCTGCCGATCCGATCGCCCCGGCGTACGACCCGAGCTTTGCGGTAACCACAGGAACCCGCGGTCGATAGGCCGCGCCCAAGATTCGCTCGGCGAGGCTGTCTTCGATGTTCTTCCGGAGGCACTCGCCCAGATCGACGAGTCCGCCGCCCAAGACGATGATCTCCGGATCGAGCACGTAGACGAGGTCGGCCATGCCGACCGCGACGTCTCGAGCAAAGCGCGCAATGAGAGCTTCGATGCCTGGCTCGCCCTCGTTGAGGAGTTCGTTGACGTGTTCGCCACGAATCGCAGCCACCGAGCCGGCACGCTCGACAAGAGCATCGACGCGTCCCTCAGCGGCCCACCGGCGAGCGAGAATGCCGAGTCCGTTGCCGGACGCGAAATACTCCCACGGGCCACTGGCACCGGTGATGTGCTGCGGTCCGTCTCGTTGGATGGTGATATGCCCAGCCTCACCGGCGTAACCGTGCGCACCACGATGGAGCTTGCCGTCGAGCACAAAGCCGGTCCCGATGCCCGTTCCGAGAGCAACGAACGCCATGTGGTCGTGGCCAATACCAGCGCCGTACTTCGCTTCGGCCCATGTAGCTGCTGTTGCATCGTTCTCGGCCACAACGGGGAGCCCGAGTCGCTCAACAACCTTTGGAACGAGCGGATAGTTGACAACTCCGGGGATGTTTGGGGCGTAGCGAAGCGTGCCTTCGGAGTCCATCAGCGCAGCCATGCCGAGACCGACGGCGTCGACCGGCTCGCCAATGTCGTCGATGAGTCCGTTGGTGACATCGACAATCGTCTCGACCAGAACATCGCCGTCGGGTCGGGTACGTGCCCGACGAATAGCGAGGGGTTCGGTGCTGCCAGGACGGAGAACGACACCTCGAACATTGGTGCCGCCGACGTCAAATCCAATGGTCAGCATTCGTTCCTCCCGGCAAACCACCCAGATGCTTGCACCCAGCCTGCGCGATCGCCCACCGAATTACACCATTGGCGAAGATCGAGTTGGTCTGACACACAGATGACCTGCGTTTGTGCGCTGTGTCGCAGCAAGGTGGACAGAATTGCGCCACTGAGGCGCGCTGGCAAATCGTCGAGTGGATCCTCGATCAAGATTGGCGTCGGCCGTTCGGCCGCGTCGCGTAGGTCGAGGGTGTGCTGATCCACGCCAAGCCGAGTGGACTCGTCTCGAGCGACGGCCAACAGCTGTTGTTGGCTTCGAAGCCGGCGCGTGATTCGTAACCGCTGACGTTCGACATCACGTCGTTCGGCGGTTAGTCGTTCGACCTCGGGCGAGTTGGCAACGGAGTCGATCGACAGCATCAGTCGTGCCCGGATGGCCTCGAGCTCTTCGCTCTCGCGAATGATGCGATCGGCAATTTCGGGCGCAGCGAACGCGGTCGCGTCAATGCCGATTGCGGATAGCTGTCGCGTGAGCGTCTCGGCCGAGGACCCGGGTTCCATGTCGTATTCGGCGAGGGTTCCGTCGGCTTCGGCCACCGCGAGCTCGGCCATCATGTTGACCTCTCGACCATCGGTGGGTTGCACCTGGGCACGCGCTGCGGCCGCTTGGCTGCACGCTGCCTGCAAGCGGGTGCGTTGGGCGTCGCCTCGGAGCGCTGCGACCGCGTCGCGAATCTGGTCGACCTGCTCGATCGGCAGCGCGACGCTGTCGAGAGCGGCGAGAACTTGTTGGTCGTCGGTCAGTGGGTTCGTCGGCGAGTACAGCTCGACCTCGGAGCCGACAGCTTCGGTTCCAGCAACCCCGAGGGCGAGTTCGGCATCGAGCGCAGCTGCAGCGGCGTCAGCACCACGAAGTTCGGCACTGGACAACAGGACCGCTCGGTCGATGGTCTCGATGACCTGATGGAGTTGCTCGATCTCTTCGGTGTGCGCCGAGCGCCCAAAGATCGACAACGTGGGAACCAGGGATGTTCCCGGCGCAGATTTCGGTTCGACACGCTGTTGATGCATACGGCTGCGGCGCCCATAGGACTCCACGACACCGGCCAACCCAATATGTTCGTTATTGGTTCGGAGAGCGTCGATGGTCGCCGCCAGCGCTTGACGTGCGTGCCCGGCCATGTCGGCGAGCACGCAGAAGCCTCTATCGAGCTCGAGCGGGGGTTCGCCGACGCGAGGGGAATGCAGTTCGACGATCCGAATCGACGCGTCAGAGTTGCGTGTCGTGGCGTCTGCGCTCTCTAGGCGACGACGTGCCTCCTGGACGCGGCCCAGATCCACTGGACTCACCCTGCGGCCGACTCGACTCGCTTCTTCAGATCGTCCATTGCGGTGTGAAGAATCTTGGCTTCGGCACGGCGTTTCACGAAGCCGGGCAGCGGTACCAACATGTCGATAGAAACGTAGTAGCGGACCTCACATCGTGAGCCATCACCGATCGGGACGAACTCATATTCGCCATCGATCCGTTCCATGACGTCACCTTCGATGAGGCGCCATGACATCCGCAGCGGGTTCGACCCGTAGCTATAGCGAAGGGTGTAACTCGTGGAGCGCCCCATGGCCGCTACTCGATAGGCGACATCGCCACCTCGACCGGTGTCGTCGTGGGCGACAACCTCGACCTCTTTGATGTCGCTCGCCCATTCGGTGTAGCTCGGAAAGTCGATCGCTACGGCAAAGCAAGCCTCAGGTGATGCATCGATTTCTGTGCGCTCAGCTGCATGATCGGACATTGTGCTCCCTAGGTGTCGACAGCACTCGCAGAGTAGCCGACTCCGGCACCCAAACCCGCCCACGGGCACGGCAAAACTGCATCTTGCTGGCGCGATGTGGTGCAACGACCACTCAGGGTCTACCTACCGGTCGTCGCGCCGATGAAAGGCTGCGAATCGAGAGCCCCACAGGGCGGCGAATCCGAGGCCGAGCGTTGGCACGAGCAGCCCGAATGCTTGCTGGGTGAACGGACGCAGCGAGCCAAAGAGCACCCCGATCACCGTCTGGAGAACGATCGCTGCCCAAAGCATGTTTCGAGCGCGAGCGGGCACATGACTTGAGTCGACGGCGACAAGTCCCGTCAGTGTCACCTCGTCGATCCGACTGCGCTGAATCCCGTTCCAGAACCCCAGTGCGAGCAGCAGGGTGCCGATTGCGAACAGCGCCGAGCATGCGATCGCAAAGATCGTGTCGAGTCGCTCGGCCAACAGATACGTCACGAGCGAGAGGACAGCGAAGACGCCCGTCAGTTGCACGCTGAGGGTCACCAGACGCTGAGCCGCTGCGCTGTCTGGGTCGCCCATTACCGATGCTTTCGGGACCTTTGCGCGCTCATTGGACGACGTCATCGCTGCTCCTCAACGCTGATCATGCTCACCCGTCCATTCTGCAAGCGCGCGGCCCAAACGCGCTGCGAGCACGTCGTAAGAAAAGTGTTCAACCGCGCGCTCGCGAGACGCCGTCGCCATGCGAGCCCGACCGGGAGCGTCATCGAGCATCTCCGAGAAGATCCTCGCGGTCTCGGTAACCGATGCTCCTGCTGGAACCACGCGGCCCGTGACGCCGTCGAGGACTGCTTCGTCCGCTCCCCCGGACTGTCCGGCAATTTGTGGAGTTCCGGCCGCAGCGGCCTCGATAAAGACGATTCCAAACCCCTCTTGCTCGAGTCCACCCCAACGATTGCGACACATCATGGCCGAGATGTCGGCCGCGCCGAGCAGATCGACCTTGTCTTGTTCGTCGATCTTGCCGAGCAGCCGGACGGGAGCACCGAGTCGATCGATGCGGCGTTGCAGGCGGGCCTCGTCACGGCCGCCCCCAGCGATCAACACCTGTAGGTCGGGATGCGAGGTTCGGAGCATCGACGCCACTGCGACGAGCGTGTCCATACCCTTGCGTGGCACGAGACGCGACACGCTAAAGATGAACGGAGCCTCTGGCCCAACGCCATACGTTGCCCGGATCTCCCGTCGGCGCTGGGTCGAGATCGGCGTGTACCGCTCGGTGTCTACGCCCGGTGGGATCACGATGTTTCGCAGGTCGCGGCCCACGGCGCGTTCGGCTTCGCCCAGTGCGTACTCTCCCGCGGAGATCACCGCAGTCGCGTTGTCGAGAACGCGTGCGAGGGCCTGTCGGCTACCGGGCAGACGTCCGGGCACGGTCACCTCAGCGCCGTGGAGCACAACCACATAGGGCCGCTCGAGCAACGGTCCGACCATCCCGAGCGGCACCGCTGGGTCGATCACGTGTAACGATGCCCCGAAGGCGTCGGCGGCGCGATTGAGCCGATTGGCGAGCCACGGGTACGGGAGCAGGAACGGCTCTTTGGATCGATGGATCGTGTACTCGGCGGCAGCGTCAAATGAGTCGACGGTTCCAAACGCGGTCTCTTTGGCGTAGGGCGTGGTGTGGACCTCGAAGGACTCGGGGTCGAGTCGCTTCCACAACTCCCAGAGGTACTGCTGGATGCCACCAACCTTCGGAGGAAAGTCGTTCGTGACGAGCAAGTGCTTGCCGGTCATGGCTTGCCGCCGATCTTCGAGAGTTCGGCCTGGACAATCTCGCTGCCGTCTGCCCGACAGCCCGCAACGAGGTCGTCGTAACCCAACCGGTCAGCTGCCCAAACCGCGTGGGCTTTCTCGATCTCGTCGTTACTTCGCACGTACCGCTCGATCAGCTGTCGAACTTCAGATGACGCTGGGTCGGCGGTGTTAGCGAGCACGATGAGCGCATTGCGGCGCAGATACTTTGGCTCGCGTCGAGGGATATACCAGGCCCCGAATTTTGCAAGGAGGGCGGTGTCGTCCAGCGTGAGCAGGTCACGCACCGCTGCTGTGGTGATACCCGTGGTTCGGTCGGGAGCATCACGACGGTCCGATAGCAGGTTCGGAGGGCACGACGTCTGGCAGTCATCGCAACCGTAGATTCTGTTCCCCAACGCGACGCGAAACTCATGCGGGAACACTCCTGCGGACTGCACGAGCCAAGCCAGGCACCGATTCGAGTCGATGACACCATCGGCGACGATGGCATCGGTGGGACAGGCGTCGATGCAACGTCGACACGGCCCACACTGATCCTCGAGTGGTTCGTCCACCACATCGAGCGGTGCGTTCGTGACGACCGAACCGAGTACGAACTTGCTACCGATTCCCGGTACGAGGATGTTGGAGTTCTTGCCCCACCACCCAATGCCAGCCCGATAGGCAGCGGCTCGGTCGACGAGCGCGTTGTCGTCCATCAGTACCCGGCTCGACCATCCCGCCTCCCGTAGATGTTGGGCAATTGCGTCGAGACCGGTCCGAAGTTCGCCATAGTGCGGTTCCCACACGTATTCGGCAATCGCTGCGGTTCCCGTTGGTGTAGGCGGTGTCTCGGGAGCGCTGCGGCGATAGGAGCGAGCGCAGACAACGATCGTCTCGGCGTCGCTGAGCGAACGTCGTGGGTCGGTGGCACGGTCGGGGTTCCGATACGTGAATTGCATATCGGCGCTCAGGCCGGCCGCCTTGCGCTCGTGAAGCGCTGCACGTACGTCGGTGAACACCTCTGCCGAGCACACACCCACCTTGTCGATGTCGTGAGCGGTCGCGATGGCCACCAGTTCTTCACTCAGTGCCTGCGCGCTCATCTACTGCACTCTATTGGCGGACTACCTGCGGAATGTCTCGTCGCTGAGGTTCTCCATCGGTACCGGCTCGATCGTTACCGCAGACCCGTCCCCTGCCCAGATCAGAAGGGCTGCCTCGGGATGGGTATCGAGGAACTGAGGCCCCATGGTTAACCACATGAACAGCCGACAGTTGCCGTCGATGCACTCCTCAGGTCGTGGCATTTCAAAGGCCTCCGACGAGCGCAAGATCTGCGCGAACGTGTCGGTTCGAACAGCGATTCCTTGTCCGTTTGTGCGAATTGGGTCGGGGTTTCGGATCGCGAACGCAATGTCGCCGTCACCGGGGGGAAGGAAGAACTCAATCTCGCGGATTCTCTCCGGACCGAGTTCGGCGAGTGTGGCATCGAACGTCGGGGCTCCCATCCAGGCAAAGTCCACCGCATCGACATCGTATTCCCATGGTGACGCCTCCCACGGCGGTACTTCCGGCCGCGCAATGGGCTTCGAGGTCGTCGGCGGAGGCACCTCGTCGACGATGACGTTCACCGGATCCGAAGCGGTCGATGTGGATCCCCGGGTAACGGCGAAGACCGTCAGCCCCAGGATCAGCGCCACCGCCACGCCGATGATGACCACCGGCGATTTGGGGGATTGGTTCTCGGTGTTCATAGATCTTTTGGGTCCTGCACTCGCTCGTTGTTGGTCGCTAGTTGTACGACCGGCTACGCCCAGAAGTTCCCCGTTCTTTGGAAGAACCCTGTGTAGGCGGGAACCCTGGGGCGCTACCGAGCCTCGTGTTTCAGGTCAGGTACGAGTCCAACATCGGCAAGTGCCCGCATGGCCTTGAAGTCGGCCATGCTGATCACGACCGCCTGTTCTACGTGGCGTTCGCCGCATAGATATGTGACGACGCAGTCATCACAGGCCGACGTTGCTTGCATGACACACGTGTCGCAATCGATGGTCATCGAGTCGTTGTTGCTCATGCCCCAAACACTAGAGATGGGGTGTGACACTTGATGATTCGAACCTCGGCTACCGGTAGACGCGGTTTGGGAGTTCGTCGATCTCGTCGATCCATGCGTCGGCATCGTCGCCGGCATAGATCATGATCTCGGCATCGGGATGACGCTCGTGAAAGTTCCGTCCCATCGTGAGCCACACGCGGAAGTCGCATCCATCCCGGCAGTTGTCGGGGCGTTCGATGACCACGAATCGGGTGCTGCTGAGCAACCGTGCGTCGTTCTCGCTCCGTACCGCAATGCCGTCGCCGTACTGATCGATCTCACGGTCGTTGCGCACTGCAATGGATACGTCGGACCTGCCGGGACCCAGCGATATTTCAACCTCTCGAAGTCGCGAGCTACCTCGATCGGCGAGGTCGGCTCGTAGGGTCGGCCGTTCGTAGCGGTCGAAGTCGATCACGTCGTCAACAACGCGGTCCCGAGGGGCCTCGTCGGGAAACAGCCCGCCGCTGTTTGGCTCGCACGGTGGATCGTCGGCGAACTGGCTCTCCGCGTCCCCGTCGTCCTCGTACACACAGTCTGGTTCATCGGGTACATATGTCGTTCGAGCAAACTCGACCTCGGCGTCTCGATCCCGAACGAACTCGATCTCGGCGTCACGATGGTCGGGGTCGTCGTCCTCGCCACTGGTTGTGGCCCACCGCAAGCCCAGCAACAAGATGATCGAGAGAACCAGCGCGGTACCGATCAAGATGTTGCCGAGCTGATCGCCCGCAGTTTCCGGAGCCACCGGCTCAGGAGACTCGTTCGATTGTTCTGTCTGCGTCTCGGTCATTGCGATCTCCGTTCGTTCATTCCGCACGTGGCGAACATGGGTGTTACGAACGAAGCACCGGCTCGGTTCCCGCTCCTCGGAGATTTTTGCGGGGACTACCTGTAGGAGTACGCGGGGAGCCGTTCGATTTGGTCGATGACAAACGCTGTCCCAGGATCCGCGTAGAGACGCAGTTCCGCCGCCGGATACGTCGCTGCAAACTGGGGAGCGACCGTCACCCAGAACTCATAGGTCGATCCGGCTTCGCAGGTGTCGGGACGCTCAAAGACGATCGGAGACCGGTCGCTGAACAGTCGGGCCGTCTGTCGGGTTCGAACCGCAATCCCGCTCGAATCCGCCCTGACCGGCTTTCCGTTATTCCACACGGTTACCGTGATCGGACCCGTGCCGTCGCTGACCGTCGCTGTGATGCTTCGGTGCCGCGGCACGTTGGCTTCCCCGATGGCCTCGTTCACTACCGGGGATTGCCCGTCTGGCAATGCTGCGACACCGCGTTGCGGAGCGAGGATCATCTGACACGTATCGGGTGGATGGGTAAGCGCTGGCAGCGCGTCGAGCTCAGTCGATGTACTCGCCGTGGCCTCCGACGCATAGACCAGCAGTACTGCGTCCGGATGACCTTGTTGAAACCCGCCGCCCGCCGTTACCCAGAACGTGACATCACAGCCTGCCTCGCACGTGCTGGGCCGTTCGACGACAACAAACCCACGATTGGAGAGCATCTCGAGAAGCGTTTCTGTTCGAACCGCGACGCCGCTACCAGCGGTGTCTACGGGCAGCTGTCCGTTGTCTACTGCAACGAGCACACCGTCTTCGCCCGGACCGAGGACCACGGTTATCTCGCGCACCCGCGATGTGCTCGCGTCTCCAATCGAGTCCTGAATCACCGGCGTCGGCAACGCTCCGAAGTCGATCACGGGCGGTTCTAAGTCGACGGCATCTGCGGCCGGATCCTCACGAACGGATTTAGTCGGCAACGAAGTCGTCGTCTCGAGCTCGGAGGCTGCCTCGACCACCGTTGGCTCCGGCACGGACTCATGAACTTCTGGCGCCGAGGGCTCGGCGTCGGATCGGGAGTTGTTGGCGGTGTCCTCCACTGAGCTCGTTACGACCGAAAGCGTCGTCACGGCGACCCATCCGAGCAGAGCGAATACAACGACGACGGTGAGGCCTGTGACCACGCGTGCTGCCGAGTGGGAGAATGGTTCCCGTTCCTCTTCGACCATCGCCCTCCCTACCTTCGAACCAATGCACCACGGTCCATGCCGTTACAGCAATGCGGTGAGTTGCCTGCTGTGCAGCAC
>CALLAA010000045.1 GCA_938002955.1 uncultured Acidimicrobiales bacterium | reverse complement strand
GTACTCAAACGACGAGTAGCCGGTGCCGAAGTCGTCGATCGCAAGACGCACACCCATTCCGGTCAGCGCATCCAGCGTTGCGCGAGCATTGTCGACCCGGTCGATCAGGAAGCTCTCGGTGAGCTCGATCGTCAGGTTGCCCGGCGCAAGCTTGTGGAAATCGAGCGACGCCGAGACCATGTCGAAAAAGTCCGGACGGCCAACCTGCAACGCCGAGACGTTCACGGCAATCGAGATCGGGTCGGTGCCGTCGTCACGCTCACTATTGACCGCAGCAGCCGAACGAATCGATTCGGTCACGATCCATTCGCCAAGGTCACGAATCAAACCGCTCTGCTCTGCGATCGAAATCATCGTCGACGGGTCGATACGTCCCTGCGTTGGATGGTCCCAGCGCAGTAGTGACTCTGCTGACACCGCGTTCTCCAGATCGTGGATTGCGAAGATTGGCTGGAATGCGAGGTCGAGGCCATTCGCCGCAATCGCACGACGCAGATCGCGTCGAAGGGCGAGAGGGGAGAGCTCATTGGACGAGTCCGGCGACTGGTACGGCATGGCTTGGTTACGCCCGGCACGCTTTGCTTCATACATGGCGTGGTCGGCCATCTGCAGAACGCCGAGCATCGTCGAATTCGGAGCGGACACAGCAACGCCCACACTTCCGCTCAGCTCGATTTGGGTGTCAGCGATCGAGAACGGCTTGCGCAACAGCGGCAGGATTCGATGAGCGAACTCCATTGCGTGGTCGTAGTCGCGCACATCACGTGCGAGTACGACGAACTCATCGCCACCGAGACGGGCGACCATGTCTCCCTCGCGGCATACCTCTTGAAGACGTCGGCCAACCTCAGCAATCACGTCATCGCCGGCACCATGGCCTAGCGAGTCGTTCACCTGTTTGAAGCCATCGAGATCGCACAACAAGACCGCGAACTGGGTCTCATCGGGAGCGTCGAGAAGCTCTGTCAGCTGGAGCTCGAGCGCACGTCGATTCGCCGCACCCGTCATTGGGTCGGTGAGCGCATCAACCTCGAGCTGCGAATGGCGAGCAACTTCATCGGTGATGTCCTCGGCCGAACCGACGTATTCGGGGTGGCCATGGAGATCTGGATAGCTACGCACCCGAACGCGAATCGTTCGAACGGTGTCGCCAACGGGGTGAAGAATGTCGAGCACACCCTCGTCGGTGTCGGACTCGTCAAGTATGCGCTGAATCGCGCGACCGATCATCTCGCCGTCGGGCGTCACCACATCTCGGAAGTCGTGGCGGTCGTTCAGCTCACGACCAAAGATGTCGTCGAGCTTGCTGTTCTTGTACAGCAGCTTGCCGACCGAGTCGATCCGAAAGATGCCCTGAGGCACGGTCTCGGTGATCGTATGAAGACGGGTGCGGTGGTCCTGCGTCTGCTGAGCTTGTGGATTGTTCGTCGTGTCAACAAACGAGAAATGTGTCAGTTCTCCATCGGCGATGAAGGTCAGCTGGAACCATCGGTCCGGAGTGTCCGTCGACGGATCCGACAGGCGAACCGTGCACGATGCCGCCCCGAGCGCCGACGAGTCGACCCAGCAGTCCAACAGGTCGTTCACGGACTCTGGATGGACCAACGACGTCAGCGCAAGATCGTCGGGACCGAGGCCAGCTGCCATCGTCAGCTCGTAATCGAGCTCGGTGATCTCGAGCTGTGAATCGCAGCTTCCACGGAAGCTAGGAAGGGTCCGGTTCGAGGGCATCTCCGTGCACTCGCCGATGCCAGCGTCATGATGCAAGAGCAGCAGAACTCGTGCCGTCCCGACGATGCTCACAACCGTCACATGCCTCGTATGGCCATGCATGTCGACCGCGATGTGCGCCGAGCCGTCGAGGCGAGCAGAACGAACCGCCCGAATGACCGACGCATGCGTTGCCCGACCGAACGATCGAAGCAACGGCGCTTCCACATGATTTAGCAACAGCGGATTGATCTCCGCCAGCGGAATCCGATTGAGAAGGGGCTCTTCGACCACCGCCACTTGGGCATCTGGATGCTCACGCAGGAAGTCCTCGACCCCTACGGGTAACTCACGAATGTTTGGTCCCGTCCTCACCCTAAAGAAATCGGCATGACATCTGATTCCTGACAGGGGCCATTTGGCTCATCGCCCGCCTGCAGAAAGGGAAGTTCGGCCACCCCATACGCCGAGTGGCACGCCCAGAAGGGCGATAACCTCGACCTGCTCGCCCCCGTGGCCAAACTGGATAAGGCAACGGGCTTCTATCCCGTCGACTGCAGGTTCGAGTCCTGCCGGGGGCACGAGTCGTTCGTCGGCGCCATGGGCGCCACCTCTCCCACTAGTCGGATGCTGGTGGCGGCTTTCTTCTCGTCCAGCGCGACGCTCGGCCTAGCAGGGGAGTGAGCGCGAGCGCCGAAATCGGGGCGTGCCACAAGTAGCCCTGTCCAAACGGCACCTCGAACTCGCGAAGAATCTCGGCTTGACGGGTGCGCTCCACGCCCTCGGCAATCGCCACTCGGCCTTCGCCGTTGACAATGTCCAAGATCGCCTTAAGACGAGCCTCGGCCCGCTCGTCGACATCGATCTCAGAAATGAACGACCGATCGATCTTCACCGTGTCGCTCGGGATCTGGAGCAGGCGGTCCACGTTCGACCCCTCGATCCCAAAGTCATCGATTGCGACCTTGATGCCACGCTCACGCAACAGATTGAGCGAATGCATCAGATCGTCCGCATGAGCATGCAGCCGATGCTCGGTGACCTCGATCTGCAGCATTGTCGACGGAACACGATGCTGCCGCAAAATGTCGAAAATCTGCCGAGTGCTGTCGGAGTCCGAAACATGATCCGGCTTGAGGTTGAACGACAGCGTGAACCGCTCGTCAACAATGCCATGGGCCAACCAGTCGCTCACCTGAGCGATCGAACGAGTCAAGATCTCCAAGTCGAACTTGTCGAACTCGCCGCGCTCGGTGCCAGGAGGCAAGAAGGAAGACGGATCGAGCATGCCCAAGACGGGATGCATGTAACGCGCGAGGACCTCGACGCCGACGATCGTGCCATCGCCGATCTCCACTACCGGCTGGTACACCAGGCGAATCTGCTCGACCGAAATCTCCGTCTCTTCGCCGCCACCACGAGCTCGCCGCAAGCCGCGGCGGCGCTCCTTCTCGCGGTACATCGCAAGATCAGCGCTCTTCAAAATGCTGTCGGGTGTGTCGGTCACCTTGGCGATAGCCATACCGACCGAACCGCCGACACGCTGCTGGTTGCCGTTTACGACGCACGTCGCGTCGAGCGCACGCTCCACCTTGCCAGCTAGTTGGCGGGCTGCCGTTGGGCCGCTGCGAGACAGGACGCAGAACTCGTCACCGCCAAAGCGTGAGATCAGGTCGGTGGGGCCGCACGCTGAGGCCAGCTGCTCGGCCACGAACTTGAGCACCAGGTCACCGCCCTCATGCCCCTGCGAATCGTTAATCCCCTTAAAGTCGTCAATGTCGCAGAAGAGCACAGCGACAGGCTCCCGGTTATTGAGGGCAATCGTGAGCTCCTCAACCAGCCGACCCCGGTTTGCGAGACCGGTCAACGGGTCATGGCTCGCACGATGCTGCAGCGTCATTGCGGACTGGCTCCGCTTCTCCTCCTCAGCGTGCAAACGATCGTCGAGGGACTGCAGCGTCCGAGACAGAATGCCGATCTCGTCGTCCTTGCTGTCGGACAACGGTTCCTGCAGTCGATCGCGATCCAACTCCTGGGCGCCGAGGACCACCCGACGCAACCGGCTACGCACCGTCGCGATCGGAACGAGGGACAACGCACCGATGAGTGCGAACGCAGGGAGCAACCACGCCGGAAGCGTCTGGGCCCCAATGTCATCCCGATCCGTCGTGACTAACAGAACCCACTCGACCTGAGGAATCCGACGCATCGCCACCGCCGACTGTCGGCCGTTGATCACCGCGTCGGTCGAATCGAAACTGCTCTCTCCATCAAGAACCTGATCGATGAGCTCAGCGGTTGCGGGCTCGGGTAGCCCCACCGCCTCTCCATCACCGTGCCGTGACGGCGTAAAGATCACCGCTTCGCCGCCAGCATTCCTGACCGCCAAAAGCGCTTCGGTACTCGGCCCCGTAGCAGCGGCCGCCACACTCTCGAGGATGTGCGACGCGTTATACGCGCCGAGCAAGATCTTGCCCTCGCCGCCGGGAACTGGCGTGCCGATAACGACGCCGACATCGCCGTTCAGGATCCGGGTCATACCGATTGTCGACGCCGCACTCGAGCGGTCGATGACATTGCTCGTTGCCCCAATACGAGAGGTCTCATCGGTACTGCCCAGAACCTCTACGGCGATGAAGTTCGCTTTCTGAACCTCGCCGATCATCGTGGCGTCGTCGGGGGATGTAGCAGCTGCGACCTCGAGCAGACGGCCGGCCGCAATGAGTTCGTTCTCGATGAACATCGCCAGTGGCTCGGCAACCGCTTCGAGTTGGTCTGTTGCGCGAACCTCAGCGTTGCTTGCTTGTCGGCTCAAGACCCCCACGACGAGCGCTCCGATCGCAAAGATCGTTACGGCGACGACGAGAGCAAGGCGTCGTCCGATCGTCAGACGCACGGTGCGCTACTTTGACGACTTGAGCTGGTCGTAAATTCGCTTGCAGTCAGGGCAAACCGGAAACTCGTCGGGAAGACGAGTCGGAATCCACTTCTTGCCGCAGATCGCTGTGACCGCCGAACCGGTCACAGCGCTTTCGGTAATGTCGTTCTTGCGGACGTAGTGGGCGAACTTGTCGTGATCTCCGCCGTCGGTCGTCACGGGTCGGGTGAGGGTGTCGCTCTCGGTGCTCGTGTTCATCACAGCCGCGGTTCCAGTACGCATACCGTGATGGTAGAGGGCCACGGCTGGCTTGACGAACTCGACTTAGGCGTTGATGAGCTCGACCCGTTGCGCGAGCTCGCGTACGACGACGTCGAGGTCCTCGGTGTGGTCGACGACTCGGTCGGCGAATGCAGCGCTCGGTTCGACGAACTCGTCGTGCATTGGCTTGACCGATGCCGCGAATTGTTCGGTGACGCTTTCGACCGAACGGCCCCGTTCGACCGTGTCACGTTCGAGGCGGCGACGAAATCGCAGATCTTCCGAACAGGCTCGGAACACCTTGTAGTCGAAGCGTTCGACGAGCTCGGGGAACGCGAACAACAAGATTCCCTCCGCGATCACAATCTCGCGAGCGGGGAGGATGTGCAGGTCGTCCATGCGCTGGTGGCGGGCAAAGTCGTACACGGGAAGGGCGATGTCGAGGCCGTTCATGAGACCGTCGAGGTGGTGGCCATACATCTCGGCATCGAGGGAATCCGGATGGTCGAAGTTGACGGCGTTGCGTTCTTCCATCGAAAGATCGCGCAGATCCTTGTAGTAGGCGTCGAACGGAACAATCGAGACTCGGTCCGGCCCGAGGGCGGTTGCGAGGTCGTGTGCAAGGCGGGACTTTCCGGAGCCGCTGCCGCCGGAAATGCCGATGAGGAGTGCGTTCACGAAGCTCGACCGTACCGCGCAAACGCGGTCTCCTTGGTACCAGCGGCCCGAAAAATCTTGTGACGCCGCACACGTTTCAGCGTCCCAGGTTCATCCTCGGCTCTATCTGCACTACATTTGGCGCGGCATGGACGCACATTACGAACTCCTGGCTGCGGTTGACGGCGATATCGAACGCCTCATGGCAGACCATTTAGAAAAGCGGCCTGATTGGTACGCGCACGATCTGATCCGTTGGGAAGAGGGCCGCAATTTCGTTGACGAGCCGTGGGACGAGTCGCAATGCACCGTGAGCCCCGAGGTTCGCGAAGCGCTTGTCCTGAACCTGCTCACCGAGGACAACTTGCCGTTCTACCACTATGCGATTGCGAGCCGGGCCCCTGAGGGGTCAGCTATCGCCCGCTGGACCCGCCGCTGGACCGCCGAAGAAGGCCAGCACGCCATCGTCATTCGCGACTACCTCATGATCAGCCGCAACTGCGATCCCGTAAAGCTCGAGGACGACCGCGTCGCCACGGTTACGAAGGGGTGGGACTCGCCGTGGGACGACCCGCTCGACATCTTCGTCTACACCTCGGCCCAGGAACTGGCGACCCGCGTGTCCCACCGAAACACCGGCATCAAGGCCGACGACGAAGTCGCCTACGAAATCATGAAGCGCGTCGCCGCCGACGAGAACTACCACTACATCTTCTACAAGGGCGTCATCAGCGCAATGCTGAAGCTCGACCCATCGGCATGCATTCAGTCGATGCGCAAGGTGTACGAGAACTTCAATATGCCCGGGACCGTCGTGCCTCGTTTCCGGCGGCGAGCTGCGATGGCCGCCCGAGCCGAGATCTACGATCTGCGTATCCACGCTGAGAAGATCATCGCCCCGGTCTTGCGCGAGTGGAAGATCGATCAGCTCGAAGGGCTCACCCCCGAAGCCGACGAAGACCGCGAAGCGCTCCTGGCAATGCCGGGGCGCCTGGTAGAGCGAGCCGAGAAGCTCGAGCGCCGCGCCGCATCGAAGATCGGCGCCTAAGCGAACAGCCGCATCGAAGATCGGCGCCTAAGCGAGCAAGACAAGACCGCTAGGGGCCGGTGAGCAGACCGATCAGCTCGTCCACGGCACTATTCGCAATCGCGTACATCTCTTCGTCGGTCCGATCTTGAATCGGGTGCTCCACAAACACTCGTGCTGCATCGAAGCCAAGGCGCTCCGCTTGCATCGCGGCAGCGTCGACAAACGGGGCTGAGGCGACGAAGACGCCTGGGATACCGCTGCGTTCAAGGTTGTTGATGTCGTGCACACTGCACGTCGTACAACTGCCTCAATCCGCAAGGGCCTCGATCACCGCATCACACTGGGAGGCAATCTCGTGGCGAAGGTCGGCGGGGGCTGGCTTGGAGAACGTCGGTTTCGAAAATCGAATGACGGTCGCGTCGAGCTCGGCGAGCCGGTTCTGGACCTGGTCGAGAAACACGTTGCCACGCGGTTTGGAAATGTCGAGCAGGCCAATCGTCAGCCCGGCGAGCGACTCCGGACGTGAGACTCGTTCACGCACCTGGGGCGTGGTTTCGTCGGTCGGGTCGAGGACTGTGACGCTCATCGGACGATCTCCTTGGTTACTGGCACACTACCCATAGGTCCGCTCACCCATCCACCGATGACCGAGCTGAAGAGTCCGGCAGGCCCTCCAGCGTGCACCGGCAGAATGCCACCGTCGGGGAATTTCGGGAGTTGCAAACCCTCGAGGCCAAGTCCGGCCGGGATGCCTTCGCCGATCCCGTCGACCCCTCGCAGGATGCTGTCGACGTCGAGGTTCAGGTGACCTCGAAGCTCGGTCACGAATCGCGCTTTGTCCCAACCGGCATCGCTGAACCGAGCCATGTGCTCGGGGCACAGGACGAGGACCGTGTCCATGCCGCTAATTCGTGGGTGAACGTTACCGAGCATCACCTGAGCAATCGACGCAGTAAGCGACTCGGCGGTCCGGCTCATCTGATCGAAGACGATGCGGGGCGCCTCGCCACAGAACGCCGTGACGGTATTGGTATCAGTGGCGAAACCTCGATCTTCGGCGAGCGACGTCCACGGCGACCCCTCTTCGTCTTCGGCAAAACACAGACCGAGCTTTCCGGGCTGGCCGTGTGTGGAGCGATCGATCTCGCCCGGACGGCCACCACCCAGATTGCGCACACACAGCTGGACGGCACGGCCGATCGTCGCGTTTGCCCGGTTGCCCTGGCCGAGAACGTTCATGCCCGAGTTCATCTCCAGCCCGCGTCGGATCGGTCCGTTCACGATCAGGATGGGCCCGACTCCCATCGTGGTGGCGAGGACGCCGTGCATGTTGAAGTCGTCGTTGCACACCGCTTCGAGGCCGGCGAGCACAACGGGCAGGTATTCGGGTTTGCAACCAGCCATCACGGCGTTGATCGCAACCTTCTCGACCGATGCCTCGATCAGGTTCGGTGGCACGATGGCCACGATGTCGGACGGGTCGCGGCTCGTGCCGCTGAGCATTCGGGCAACACGCTCGGGCGTCGGTGGGACGAGCGGAAGACCGTCGCTCCAACCGCGGTCGAACATTGCTTCGAACTCATCTTCGAGCTCTGCGAACTCGACGCGTCGACTCGCTGTGCCTCCGGCAAACTTGGCGTTCAGGGCATCGACACGGTCGGGGTCAACACTCATGCTTCCGCACCCAGGCCGCTGATCGGGAAGGTCAGCGCCGAGCCCGCAGACCCCCGTGAGGCCCTCCCATTGCACTCGACTCCAGCCCACGGTTCGGGACTCTTCTTCGCCGGCCGAACGCATGATGAGCGTGGGGACGGTCTCGATGTCGGCGTGCCACGACAGCCTGAGGTCAGCGTCGTGAATTACGGCGTCGAGTGCGGGGAATGTGGGGTCGTCCTGGGTCACGATCATCAGGTCGGGGTTCGTCTCGCGCAGCTGGGCGAGCACCGGCTCGACCATCTCGCACGTAGCGCAATCCCGTTTCACCACGGCGACAAGACCATCGGCGGGCAGGTCAGCGAAGGAATGTTCAGCCATGTTCGACTCTTGCACTTCGCCGACCCGACAGCCAATGTCACATCACCGGAAGCCTTAGGCGAGTTCCTTGAGGGCGTCTTCGATGCCTTTATGGAACGTGGGGTAGGCATAGATCATCGATCGGAGCGTGTCGATCGAAATCTCTGCGTGCACCGCGAGCGACAACAGGCCAAGCACCTCGCCACCGTGGGGGCCAACCGACGTCGCCCCAACGAGGACGTTGCGATCGGCGTCGGCGACCAGCTTGATGAACCCTTCATTGCCCGCCTGGTGTAGCCAGCCCCGAGCCGTGTGTCCGACCAGCTTGAACGCCGTCTTCACCGCGACGCCGGCGTCTCGAGCCTCGGCTTCTGTCTTGCCGACGGCTCCGACCTCGGGGTCCGTGAAGGTCACCGCAGACAGCGCGTCCAGGTTGAGCGGCTCGGCCTTGCGGCCAAGAATGTGCGCCACAGCGACGTCGGCCTGGCGGGTGCCGAGGTGCGTGAACATGCCTTCGCCGGCGATGTCTCCCACTGTCCACAGCCCGTCTTGTACCTGCATGTTCTCGTCTGAGTCCAAGAACATGGCGGTGTCGTCGATACCGATCGAGGCGACACCGAGTTCCTTCAGGAACGTCTTGCGCCCGGTTGCGACGAGCAGCTGCTCGGCTTCGACAATGGTCCCGTCGGCGAGGGTGACCGTGAAGCCGTCGTCATAGGACACCGACGAAGCAAATTGTCCGAGGTGAACATCGATGCCCTCGGAGCGGAACACCTCGGCCAACGTGTCGCCGGCTTCAGGTTCGTTGCGGGGGAGGAGACGCTCGGCGCCTTCGATGATGCTCACCCGTACGCCGAACCGTGCCATGACCTGGCCGAGTTCGGCGCCGATGGCTCCACCTCCGAGCACGATCAGCGACGTTGGAAGAACCTCGGTCTCGATGATCCCGTGGTTTGTCCAGTACGGCGTTTCGGCAAGCCCGGGGATCGGGGGAACAGCGGCGAGGGTGCCGGTGGCTACGACAATGCCTTTGCTCGCGACGTAGGTGTCGCCGTTGACCTCGACGGTATTTGGGCCGGTGATCACGCCGCGGCCGCGGACGAAGGTCCCGCCTTTGCCGACGAAGCGGTCCACGGCAACCGTGTCGTCCCAGGTGTCGGTCGCTTGTTCTCGGATACGGCGAGCTACTGGAGCCCAGTCGGGAGCGGCCGATGCCGTGCCCGCAAGGCCGTCGACCCGGCGAACCTCGGCCAACGCGTTCGCAGCGCGGATCATCATCTTCGAGGGCACACATCCCCAGTAGGGGCACTCGCCGCCGACTAACGAGGCTTCGATCCCGACGACGTCGAGTCCTGCCTCGCCAAGCTGGCCGCCGACGGATTCTCCTGCGGGGCCAAGTCCGATGACGATGACGTCTGTTTGATGTTCAGCCATAGCGCTGTTCCTTCTCTTCACGGTGTTGCTGTATCGATGTTGATAAGGAGGGAACGAGGAACGTGTCGCCAACAATCCCGGGATTGCGGAATATGTCTTTGCCACTATGAGTTGTGTTGGCCGAACAGTCGCTATGCTGTTCGTTCACCTGCGGGTGTAGTTCAACGGTAGAACCTCAGATTTCCAATCTGATGATGGGGTTTCGATTACCCCCACCCGCTCATTTCGAAGCCCGGGCCTTACGGCTCGGGCTTCGTACGTTTTCGATGCAACTCGGCCGTGTTGGCCGCCGCGGATCTCGGGCGGTAGTCCCGAGGAGTTCACGGAGTGGACGACCATGGTGGTCGCCGCGGTTCTCGGGCGGTAGTCCCGAGAAGTTCACGGAGCGGACGACCATGGTGGCGACTGCGGATCTTCGCCGGAACTGTTGGGGAAGGGAGCGGAGCGGACGACCATGTTGGTCGCCGCGGTTCTCGGGCGGCAGTCCCGAGGAATAGCAGTAGGCTTGCGCCCTGTGAATAGCACGCTTGAAACCCTCGACGACAACAAGGTCAAGTTGTCCGTCACCATCGACGCAGCCGAGTTCGAACCGAAGCTCGACGCCGCCTACAAGGCCATCTCCAAGGAGGTCCGCATGCCGGGCTTCCGTCCTGGCAAGGTGCCACGCAAGCTCATCGAGCAGCAGTACGGCCCGGAGATGGCTCGCGAGGAAGCGCTTCGTCAAGCACTTCCCGAGTTCTACTCAAAGGCGGTGTACGACAACGACGTTGACGTGATCGCCGCACCCGAGATCGACATTACGGGTGGCCAGTCCGAGGGCGACATCAGCTTTGACGCCGTCGTCGAGGTTCGCCCGAGTATCACGGTCAGCGGATACGACAGCATTCGCGTCGAGATCCCGTCGCCAATGGTCACCGACCAAGACCTCGAAGAGCGCGTCGATGCCATCCGTGGCCAGCACGCCGAGCTCGGAGCGGTCGATCGTGCCGCAGCCGACGGTGACCACGTCACTATCGACATCGCAGGCACCATCGACGGCGAAGCAGTTCCTGGCCTTACCGCCGAGGATTACGACTACGTGGTTGGGTCCGGCGCCGTCGTTGCCGAGATCGACGAGAACCTGCGCGGTGCAAAAGCGGGCGACGAGCTGACCTTTACCGCCGATCACCCCGACGAGAGCCAAGACGATCAGATCGACTTTGCGATCACGGTCAAAGAGGTTCAAGAGTCGGTCCTGCCCGAAGCTAACGATGACTTCGCAAAGGAAGCCAGCGAGTTCGAGACCATGAACGAGCTGCGCGACGACCTGTCGCATCGCCTCGAGGACGTCAAGCGTTCACAAGCCATTCAGGCTCTCGACGAGAAGACCGGCGAGGCGCTCGCTGCACTCGTCACCGACGACATCTCCGAAGCGCTCCTCGAAGACGAGATGGAAAACCGGGCTCAAGACATGGGTATGCGGTTGCAGGCGCAGGGCATTCAGCTCGAGCAATACCTGCAGATCACCGGTACCTCACCAGAGATGTTCCGCGAGCAGCTTCGTGAGCAGGCCGAGGTCAGCGCTCGTGTCGATCTGGTGCTCCGGGCGATCGCCGACGCCGAGAACATCGAAGTCAGCAACGACGAGCTCGACGAGGAACTTCGGGTGCTCGCAACACAGCTCGATCAACCTCTTGAGACAATTCGGGAACAATTGGACAGCGCTGGCCGTTTGAAGGCCATACGATCCGACATGCGGATCCGTGCTGCGCTCCAGTGGGTTACAGAACGCGCCGAAATTGTCGATGAGAACGGCAATGCGGTCGATCGTGACCTTTTGGAGCACGACCACGACCACGACCACGACCATGCTGACCACGGGTCAGAGGAAGAGTAACCAATGAGCATTCTTATCCCGAATGTCATCGAGAAGACCCCGCACGGTGAGCGCGGATCAGACATCTTCTCCCGCCTCCTGCGCGAGAACATCATCTTCCTTGGCACTCCCATCGACGATGTTGTTGCAAACGTCATCTCGGCCCAGCTGCTTCACCTCGAAGCAGAGAACCCCGACCGTGACATCAACATCTACATCAACTCACCCGGTGGCGACATCAATGCGCTGTTCGCCATCTACGACACGATGCAGTACGTCAAGCCAGACATCACCACCATCTGCTTCGGACAAGCAGCATCGGCCGCTGCCGTGCTTCTCGCAGCCGGAACACCAGGCAAGCGGCTTGCGCTCAAGCACAGCCGCATCTTGATCCACCAGCCGTACTCGGGTGCGCAAGGTCAGGTCTCCGATATCGAGATCGCCGCTAACGAGATCAACCGCATGAAGGTGTCTCTCGAGAACGTTTTGGCCCAGCACACCGGCCAAACCGCAGAGAAGATCTCCAAGGACACGGACCGAGATTTCGTAATGACCGCCGATGAAGCCAAGGAATATGGAATCATTGACGAAGTCATCGACAACCGGGACACCATTGATACCTCTGGACCCATTAAGGCTGTCGACTAGTCGACCGACACTAACTGTCGATCATTAACTCATTTCGAACGGGAGAACCGCGTGGCCAAGTTTGGTGAAGGGGGAGAGCTTCTTAAGTGCTCCTTCTGCGGGAAGTCGCAAAAGCAGGTCAAGAAGCTGATCGCTGGTCCAGGTGTGTACATCTGCGACGAGTGCATCGATCTGTGTAACGAGATCATCGAAGAGGAGCTTGCCGAGGCGAGCGACGTTGACTTCGGCGACCTTCCAACGCCGGCCGAGATCCACGAGTTCCTAAACACGTACATCATTGGCCAGGAGCACGCGAAGAAGATTCTCGCCGTAGCGGTGTACAACCACTACAAGCGTGTCGAGTTTGGTGCGACCCTCGACAACGAGGTCGAGCTGTCCAAGTCGAACATCTTGCTCGTTGGCCCAACGGGTTGTGGCAAGACGCTCTTGGCTCAGACTCTGGCTCGCATGCTCAACGTGCCGTTCGCAATTGCAGACGCCACCGCACTCACCGAAGCTGGCTACGTCGGCGAGGACGTCGAGAACATCCTGCTCAAGCTGCTCCAGGCGGCTGAATACGACGTCAAGAAGGCCGAAACTGGCATCATCTACATCGATGAGATTGACAAGGTTGCGCGCAAGAGCGAGAACCCGTCGATCACCCGCGATGTCTCCGGAGAGGGCGTTCAGCAGGCGCTGCTGAAGATCCTCGAAGGCACGTCGGCTGCTGTGCCTCCTCAGGGCGGGCGTAAGCATCCGCATCAGGAGTTCATCCAGATCGACACCACCAACGTGCTGTTCATTTGTGGTGGCGCGTTCGCTGGTATCGAGAAGATCATCGACCAGCGAGAAGATCGTGGTGGCGTTGGCTTTGGTGCCAGCATCTCTACCCGCAAGGATCGCGATGACCTCGGCGATGTGCTCACCCGCATCCGCCCAGAGGACCTCATGAACTTCGGTCTCATCCCCGAGTTCATCGGCCGTCTGCCGGTGCTTGGGTCGGTCGGAAATCTCTATCGGGAAGATCTTGTTCGGGTACTGACCGAACCAAAGAACGCCCTCATCAAGCAGTACAAGAAGTTCTTCGAGTTCGAGAACGTCGAGCTCGAGTTCACCGACGAAGCTCTCGGTGCAGTCGCTGACCAGTCGCTTGCTCGTGGTGTCGGCGCCCGTGGCCTCCGTGCAGTTCTCGAAGAGGTATTGCTCGCAACCATGTACGACCTTCCGAGTCGTGAGGACGTCGGCAAGGTCGTCATCACCGAAGAGGTTGTGCTCGAAGGTGTTCTGCCGACGCTGCACAAGATGAAGCCGCCGAAGAAGGGCGACGAGCGCCCAAGTCGCGCCGCTAGCTAATCGTTCGGCCACGCGAGTGGTTGGTGTCAGATCTCATCTTTTAACTGCTTCGTCCACAGCGGACAGTTCTGCTGTGCTTCTAGGCTTCGGGTATGAGCTTTACTGAGGCGCTTCGGTACCTGGATCGTCATATCAACCTCGAGGCGCGTGCCGGATACTTCGAGGACCTTTCGCTGAACTCGATGGAGAAGCTCATGGAGCTCTCCGGAGACCCGAACAAGGCGTTCCGCACGATCCATATCACTGGCACGAACGGAAAGGGCTCAACGGCGACGATGATCGCGCGTCTGCTTCAAGCGCAAGGCCTGAGAGTCGGCCGTTACTCCAGTCCACACCTCGCGTCGATCACCGAGCGGATCGAGATCGATGGTGAGCCGGTGAGCCGAGACATCTTCGCTGAGGAGGTTCTCTCCCTAGCTGCAGTGGCAGAGCTCAGCGAGTTTCCGCCGAGCTACTTCGAGCTACTCACCGCGACCGCCTATCGGATCTTTGCCGCAGAAGCCGTAGAGGTCGCCGTTGTCGAGGTTGGTGTTCTTGGCCGGTACGACGCCACAAACGTCATCGATGCCGATGTGGCCGTGATCACGAACATCGGCACGGATCACACCGACCAACAGGGCGATTGGCGTCGGAACATCGCTGGCGAAAAGGTCGGCATTGCCAAGCCCGAATCGACCTTGATCGTCGGGGAAACCGACCCGGACCTGTACGACATATTCGACGGCGAAGGGGCAGCCTCGCTGTTGCTCGCCGGGAGAGAATTCGAACTCGTCGACGACCAGCCTGCCGTTGGCGGTCGTCTCGTCGACATCCGCACCGCACGAGGCCTCTACGAGGACGTGTTCCTGTCCGTCCACGGAGCGCATCAAGCAATCAATGCCTCGGTCGCCCTCACCGCCACAGAAGAGTTCTTCGACGCAGCGCTGCCAGACGACGTGGTCGCAGAAGCCTTTGGCGAACTGGCGCTGCCCGGACGTGTAGAGGTCGTGGCGAAAGAGCCGATCATCGTGCTCGATGGGGCGCACAACCCCGAGGCTGCCCAAGCGCTCGAACACACACTGGCGACCGCCTTCGGCGCAGCGAGCCCACGCGTTTTCGTCTTGGCGACTCTTGAACCTCGAGACCCAGCAGACTTCATTGCCGAGGTCGGCATTGGTCCCGGCGACTACGTCGTTGGCACGCCGGTGAATTCGCCGCGGTCCATCTCGGCAGAGCGAATCGCCGAAGCCGCCACCACCGCCGGTGCGACCGCCGAGGCCGCCGGTGACATCGAAGATGCACTCGATCGAGCTCGGATTCTCGCCGGCGTCGAAGGCATGGTCATCGTCACCGGGTCGCTGTATTCGGTTGGCGAAGCCCGAGCAGAGCTCGGTTAACCCTGCTCGTTTAACCCTGCTCAGTGGCGGTGGCGTCTACTGCTCGGCGGTGAGAAAGACCGGGATCTTTCGATCGCCCGCCTTGACCTTGTATTCGGCGTACGGCGCAAAGACCGATACCGCTCGCTCCCACCAGAGGTCGTATTCGTCGCCGTCGATCAGACGCACGGCTGTCTCGTAGGGCTCTGGGCCATCTTGCATCATGATCGTGGGGTTGGCTTCGAGGTTGTAGAACCAACCGGGATGTTCCGGGGCGCCGCCCTTTGAGGCCACGAGCGCGTACTGTCCCTCATGCTCGACCCGCATAAGTGGAACCTTGCGAACCTTGCCAGACTTCCGCCCGACCGTCGTAAAGATGATGATCGGGATGCCGGTCTCGCGAAGCGTGTTGGCCCTCGTCCCACCCGACGCCTCGTATTCGGCCACCTGTTCGGCGACCCAGTCCCATGTGCTTGGTTCGTACTCTCCGTCAAATGCCATGGCTTCGACCATAGCCCATCGTGCACCGCCGAAAATTCCGAAGGAAGGCAGCGCCGATTCGCGCTGTCACCGCGCCGTGCGAATCTGCAGCCTGTCCCTCACACCGTGCGGATCTGGCCGTACACTCGCCGCTATGAATCGCACTTTTGTACTTTGCAAGCCAGACGCAGTTGAACGCGGCCTCGTCGGCCGAATCGTGAGCCGTTTCGAGGACAAGGGCCTCAAGATCGTCGCCGCTGATCTTCGAACCGCAGACTCGGCAACACTCGACGAGCACTACGCCGAGCACGTCGAGAAGGGCTTCTACCCCGACCTCAAGGCGTTCATGAGCCGCGGGCCGGTCATGGCAATGGTTCTCGAAGGCCCAGAAGATACCTTCGCGATCGTTCGCTCGATGATGGGTGCCACCAACCCTGCCGAATCGCCGTCGGGCACCATTCGCGGCGACTTCGGTACCGAGATGACCGAGAACCTCGTGCATGGCTCCGACTCGAACGAGTCCGCCGCACGCGAGATCGCAATCTGGTTCCCCGGGCTCTAGTTTCGCTGCTGTCGCAATCCGTCGGCTAGCGCCTCCTCGATGCTCGGCAGTTGGCCGGAGGCCGGCTCCGTTCGAACCGGCTTCGCAGCTTCGAACTCCCGGAGTTTCGCTGCTGTCGCAATCCGTCGGCTAACGCCTCCTCGATGCTCGGCAGTTGGCCGGAGGCCAGCCGCTTACGGGAGGACCACCCGGGCTTCGGGGAACGACGCCACATAGGCAAACCAAAACGTTGATCGACTGGCGGCGGGTACTCGAGACCCGTCGCCAGTTGTCGCGTATACCCGGGCGCCTCCGCTTCCATCGGGTTCGATGATGTGCTCGACCCCGCCGACGGTCAGCGCCAACTCCCTGACGAGCTCGGCTACCGGAACAGCAGCAGCATCATCGCCGACCTCGATCGCGATCACCTGTGTCGCCGGGGCCAAACGGCCATCGCGTAGCGCCCGATCATCGACGGGGAATGGCGTATTGCCTGCATTCACCCGATCGGCGTATCCGACGAATGGATCGCGTTCGTAGTCACGGCGAAAGCCAAGGTCACGACTGAGCACGAGCGTCTCGGGCTCATCGATCAACCACTGGCCCCACGTTGTGGTTGTCGACGGAAGAACCGTGAGCTCCGCTCCGGACAGCGTTCCCACGATGCCTCGTCCGGGAACTTGCCACCAGTAGGTGTTCGTCTCACGATCGACCATGACCAAGTCGTTGTCGTACAGCGCGCTCGAGTTTCCGAACGTCAGTGCACCATCGTGGCGCAGGTCGTCGAGGCGGCGATCGAACACGACGCCGCTATTGCACAACGGACAGTAGGAGATCAACACCGGCACCGTGGCCAGCGTGTCGTTCACGATCTCATGGAAGTTCAGAATCTTGTGGGGATAGGCATACGGCTGGCCACTCGCATCGATATATCCAAGGACGAGATCGTCATCGCCGAGCCAGTCATCCTCGCTCGGCTCGATATATCGGGGAGCGTCGATCGGTGGGATCCGATCGAGCAACCCAACAATGTCATCGACGGTCGCGTCGCCGAGCGCGATCGAACCGCCATCGAACGTATCGAAGTACACCTCGTCGATATCGACGACGGAGATCGTGCGATCGGGGACACCGGCGATGTCATCGGAAGTCGACGCGGCTGATTCCGTCATGAGGTCGTCACCGCAGGCGGTCGCCAGGACCAAGAAAAATGCTGATATCAGATACCGCGTCATACCCTCCAAACCCGCTCGACGGCGGGGATCTTCCCCGGTCGACTCACTCCATGTGGTGGGGGTGACGCGTAGTGCGTTTGCCGTTTTGCAACTTGGTTACAGAAGTGCGTAGAGTTCTCCTTGGAGTACGGGCCGGAGCTGCCGGAACCGTCGAGTATCTGGAGCATCATGGCTGACCGAGGCTTTAGTTCAATTGCCAACTTCGGGTCCCTGTCGGGGCGCGACATGGCTGTTGATCTCGGAACCGCAAACACCCTGGTCTACGTCCGAGGCGAAGGCATCGTTTTGAACGAGCCGTCTGTTGTTGCCGTCAACGTCCACACCGGCGAGCCACTCGCTGTTGGCGCCGAGGCGAAACGCATGATCGGCCGCACGCCCGCACATATCCAAGCCGTTCGTCCCCTCAAGGACGGCGTCATTGCCGACTTCGACATCTGCGAGAAGATGCTTCGCTACTTCATCGAGCGCGTGCACCCTCGCAAATGGGCCCGCCCTCGCATGGTGATCTGCGTCCCGTCAGGAATCACCGGCGTCGAGCAACGTGCCGTTCAGGAAGCAGCGGAGTTCGCTGGTGCACGCAAACCTGCCTACATCATCGAGGAGCCGATGGCCGCAGCTATTGGCGCAGGTCTACCCGTCCAGGACCCCACCGGTTCGATGATCGTCGACATCGGCGGCGGCACGACCGAGGTTGCGGTCATCTCGCTCGGCGGGGTTGTTGCAAGCCAGTCCGTTCGCGTCGGCGGCGATGGTCTCGATGAGTCCATTGTCCAGTACACCAAGAAAGAGCACAGCATCGCTGTTGGGTACCGCACGGCTGAGGAGATCAAGAAAGCGCTCGGCTCGGCATGGCCAATGGAACGCGAGTTGCAGGCCGAGATCCGCGGCCGTGACCTCGTCACCGGCCTCCCAAAGACGATCAACATCACCAGCGTCCAGATCCGTGAGGCCCTTGCCGAACCGGTCGCTGCAATCTGTGATGCGGTCAAGATGACCCTCGATCAGACTCCGCCCGAACTCGCAGCCGACATTATGGAGCGTGGCGTTTGCCTCGCTGGCGGCGGAGCGTTGCTGCATGGCCTCGCCGAACGACTCCGCGATGAAACCGGCATGCCGGTCTTCGTGGCAGATAATCCACTCGATGCGGTTGCGCTCGGCTCGGGCATGAGCCTCGATTCGATGAACCACAGTCTTTTCAGCTCGCAGACGATCTGATAACTACACGCTTATGGTCGCCCCTCAACAATCGGGGCGTCGCCGCGTCACGCTTGGGCTGATCTTCCTGGCGTCAGCGACGCTCATCACACTCGACTTTCAAGATTTCGGCCCGCTCGGGACCATCCAGAGCGGAGCGCGCGAGGTCGTCGCCCCGATCCGCGCTGGAGGCGAACGCATCGCGTCACCAATCACCGGACTCTTCGATGGCGCGACCAACTACGACGAAGTTGTGGCCGAGAACGCCGAGCTCCGTGCGGAGATCGACCGACTCCGCGGCGAGATCGTACGGTCCGGCGTCGACCGGGCGGACTACGAAGCGCTGCTCGCCATCAACGGCCTCGAAATACCCGCCGGCTACCCGTTGCTCCTGGCACGGGTGCGCACGGGCGAGGTGGGCAACTTCACCAGCGGGGTCATCGAGATCGATGTCGGCGAAAACGACGGTGTGCTCAAGGACATGGCCGTGATCACCGCCGCCGGTGTCGTGGGCCGGGTCGAACATGCCGATCGTACCTCCTCGACCGTTCGGCTCGTGTCGAGCAACGAGTTTGTGATGGGGGTCGAAGTTGCCGGCGAGGTGGGACTGGCTCGCGGAACCGGCTCGCCGACCGAGATCGATATCCCGCAGGGAATCGGTACACGAGCTGAAATCTCGGTGGGAGATCCAGTCACGACCACCAGTAGCGACCGGACGCTCTTTCCGCCGAACCTGGTCATCGGGACGGTCACTGGGTCAGAGGACGACGAGGAAGCCTCCAATCAGCTGTTGAAGGTCGAGCTCGCCGCAAACCCGGTCGACCTGCGATTCGTGAGCGTCGTGCTCGTAGAGCCAGGCGCCGAAGTTGAGGATGCGCCCGAAGGGATCGCTCGATGATCCGCCTGAAGACGCTCGCTGTGCTCGTTGTCCTGTGGGCGTTTCAGGTTTCGATCTTTGCCCACTTGCGCCCCTTCGGCGTCGCTCCCGACCTGCTCCTCGTTGCGGCGCTCGTCGGGGGTCTCAGTGGGGGAGCGGACTATGGGGCCCGCAACGGGTTCGCCGCTGGGCTTCTGCTCGATCTGGTGGTTCCCGGGCCGCTCGGGCTGGCCGCTGGTATCTATGGAGCGTTCGGGTACCTCTCGGGGCAGTTCTCTCGAACGGTCGATTCCGATGACCCCCGGGTTATGCCAACCATCATCTGGCTGTCGGCGTTTCTCGCCACGATCGGCTACGGATTCGGGCTGGGTGTACTCGGCTCCGAACAGTTCGTTGCCTGGGGATTGGTGTGGAAGGCGTTCGCCATTGGGTTGTTCGCGGTGCCCCTCTCGTTACTCGTTCGCGCCGCCTATGGCTGGGTTCTCGCCGATCCGACCGGGGCGCGCTCCGAACCGGCCAGAACCGTGGTGAACTAGTGGTGATGCTGGGAGATTGGCGCTGATGGAGGACACCAGTCGCGTTCGCATGCGCGTCCTCGGGGTGATCGCCGTCTCGCTGTTTCTCGCGCTCTTCGGGCGGCTCTGGTATCTCCAGGCGCTCGAGTCCGAACAGTTCGAAGTTATTGCGCAGAGCAACATCACCCGATCGATTCGAACACAGGCCCCGCGCGGACAGATCCTCGATCGTGAAGGCCGCGTGCTCGTCGAGAATCGATTGTCGACTGTGGTCACGATCAATCGAGATTCACATCTCAACGAACTTCGGGCCCTCGGATACGGCTCCTCGGACGAGCGTGCAGAGTTCCGGGCGGAGATGTTCGCCAATCTCGCTCGCGAACTCTCACAGTCGGGGCTCCTCACCAAGGTGGCCGACCTCGAACGGGCCTACGCAGACCAATCCTTCACCTCGTTCGACGACATTCCGATCGCCCGAGATGTCGACGAAGAACTTCTCATCTTCATCGGGGAGCGGCCTGACGATTTCCCTGGGGTGAACGTCGACCAGGACCTCGTCCGCAGCTATCCGTTCGGAAAGAACGCAGCGCACATCCTCGGCTATGTCGGGTCGATCACCGGCGGAGAGCTTGAAGCCAAAGAGAACCTCTACCTCATCGACGACCCGGACAGCGACGACCCGGCAGTCCGGATCGAGGACCCCAACGGCAAGCAATACCGGCGCAACGACGAGATTGGCAAGCAGGGGATCGAGGCGTTCTTCGAAGACGACCTGCGCGGCGTGCCCGGAACACGTGAGCTGCTGGTGGACAACGTGGGCAATCTGGTCGAGGACGTCAAAACGACAAACCCCGTTCGCGGATCGGACGTGCACCTCACCATCGATATCGACCTGCAGGTGATGCTCGAAGCAGAACTGGCGCGCACACTCGAACGGGCGCGCGGCGTCGAGGTACTCCAGGACGAAGAACCATTCCGTGCACCGGCGGGCGCCGCGGTAATCATGGATCCTCGCGACGGGTCGATTCTCGCGATGGCCTCGTACCCAACGTTCGACCCCGGCGACTTCATCGACGGCATCAGCCAAGATCAGTTCGACAAGCTGAGCGATCCACTGTCTCACCAGCCGCTGCTCAATCGGGCTGTTTCAGAGATCTACCCGGCAGCGTCAACCTTCAAGCCATTTACCGCCATTGCCGCCGAGGTATACGACGTATTTGGCTGGCAGTTCGTCGATGACTGGGACGTGCCCATCTCCGACCCCGGCTACTGGGACCTTCAGTCGTGCAGCATCGACTTCACCGGCGACGTCGAAGGCGCCCGCGAAAGTGGTTGTCGCAAGATCAACGCTGGTGGGGCGTCTATGGAAGGGGTGGATCTCAGCCATTCACTGTCATTCTCGTCAGACACGTACTACTACCGGATCGGTGAGGCGTTCTGGGTTGCCGGAGCCAACACCATTAACCCCGAGGGCATCCAGGTCACGGCCAAAGAATTCGGATTCGGCGCCGAGACCGGCGTTCAGTTGCCGAACGAAAAAGCTGGCTCGATGCCAAACGCCGAGCAGTTCCGCGCTCGCCACCTGGCAAACCCCGATGCGTTCCCACGGGGCGATTGGGGTCCGGGTGACAACACCAACCTGGCGATTGGGCAGGGCGAGGTCGCAATCACCCCGCTGCAACTCGCAACCGCCTACGCCGCGCTCGCCAATGGCGGGACAGTGTTCTCCCCAAATGTGGTAACCGAGATCGCTCCGCCGACGGCCGACGAAGAGCCCACCGTCTTTGGCCCACGGGTCGTTCGTCAAGCGACCATCCCCGAAACGATCGAGCAGGAAATCCTCGACGGCCTGTTGGGCGTGACCATGCTCCCAAAGCCGAACCTTGAACAACCGAGCGGCACTGGCTTTGACGCCTTTAACGAAGCTCCGGGCTCGAACAACTGGGTAGGCGGCGTGCAAATGGACCTCATCAACTGGCCGGTCGCGGGCAAGACCGGCACGGCCGAGATCCTTGGCCGAGCCGATAACTCGATGTTCGCAGGCTTTGGTCCGAGTGGGTCGCCGGCATATGGCACCGCCGTCCAAGAACCCGAGTATGTCATTGCGGTCATTCTCGAAGAGTCGGGCTTTGGCTCGAAGTTCGCTGCACCGATGGTCGCCCGGATCTTCGATGCGATCTCGAAGGACGAAATTCCACGGGCGCTCACCCAAGACGAGATCGACACGTTCTACGGCGTCGATAACATCACCGATCTTTCCCAGGCCGAACTCGCAGCCGTCGTCGACGCGGAGGTCGACCAGTGACGGCGTTTCGAGCGGGAACGAGCAACTTTCGCGACAAGGACGTCGACGGCCCGCTCTGGCTCCGGGTCGACGTGTCCATCATCTTGTTGTCGATCGGTCTGCTCTGTATGGGCGTCGTGGTGGTGTACTCGGCCACACGTGGCGTAGTGAACCCGGAGCTTGATACCGCCGACACCAGCTTTCTTGAAAAGCAGTTGATGTTCGTTGGCGTCGGCACGTTTATGGCGGCGGTTCTCGCATCGATCGACTATCGGCGGGCCAAGGCTGCGGTTCCCGTCGTCTATGTCGCAAGCATCGTGTTGCTCCTTGGACTCTTCGTCTTTGGAACCGACCTCAACACGTTCGCCACGTCCTGGTACTCGCTTGGCTTCATCACGCTTCAGCCGTCGGAGTTTGCGAAACTGTCGCTCATCGTTGCGTTGGCGTCCTGGTACAGCTCGGTCCAGTCGCGAGACGGGCTGCAACTCGTCAACGTCATGCTCGGCCTCGGTCTGGCCGGCCTCCCCGCAGCGCTCGTTCTCCTTCAGCCAGACTTTGGGACCGTCATGGTGTACGCCGCGATCGTTGCGGGCATCGTCGTGGTGGCTGGCGTGGCCGTCCGGCACGTACTGCTCGTGCTCGGCCTCGTCAGTGTTTCGATCATGTTGATGATCCGTGCCGACTACCTCAACGCATCGCAGCTGAATCGGTTTACCTCCTTCGTCGACCCGGAGAACGAGGCTCGCTACAACGTAAACCAAAGCGAGATCGCAATCGGCAACGGCGGCCTTCGGGGCAAGGGATTGTTCCAGGGGTCGCAGAACAACAACTCGCTCGTGCCCGAGAAAGAGTCAGACTTCATCTTCAGTGTCCTCGGCGAGGAGTTCGGCTTCGTCGGCGGGGCCGTTCTGTTGACGTTGTTCGGCCTGTTGCTGTTGCGCATCTGGCGCGTCGCGCATCTCGCTGAGGACGATTTCGGTCGGCTCATCTGTGTGGGCGTGTTTTCAATGTTCTTGTTCCAGGCATTCCAGAGCATTGGGATGAACATGGGGATGATGCCCGTTACCGGTATTCCGTTGCCGCTAATCAGCTACGGCGGCTCGTCGATGCTCACCAGTTTGCTCGCGCTTGGGCTGGTCGAGAACGTTCACGCACACCGTCTGCGCTAGCCAACAGTGCGGGTCCGCTACTGGCTATGTCAGTTTCGGCGACCTCTAGCCGATACAGTGCGTAGGAACCAAAAGACGTAGAAGACGTCTGTGAAGGTGTCAATGAACCTCAGAAGTTTGACAACGAAGATGCTCGCCGCACGTGGCCGTGCACCGTTGTCGCCGCTCTTTGCGAAGGCTTTTCGCCTAGAGCTTCACCAGTTTTTGCACGGACAACCGCGGATTGCGCCCACCTTGGCCACCGTGAGCGTGCAGCGCGCCAGAAATTTTGGTGCGTCATGAGAAGGGAAATCAATGTCCGACGAAGTACCGGCGACAGATCGCCAGGGGAGCGGCCAAGCCGCACCTGATCGTTCGCAATCATCATCGCAGGCAACACCTGCAGCAACGAACAACGGGGGCGAATCATCGGCCCCACAAGAAAATCGAAAGCCAAAGATCGGCGATAGCCGGCCGGCGCCCGCACGGTCGCAAGAGCCATCGAACGGCGGCTCGAACAACGACTCCGGGTCAAACGGCGGCCGTCGTCGCCGTCGTGGAGGCGGCAAGGGCGGCGGCAACACCAACGGGGAATCCGGCGCTTCACAAAGCAACTCCTCACAGAAGTCTGGTGGCCAACAGGCCGGCGAAGGCGGCAACAAGCGGCGTCGACGTCGCGGTGGTCGCGGACGTGGCGGCGGCGGAGGCGGCAACAACGGCGCTGCGCAGAACCCGGTCACAGCACTCACCGGCGAAGCCGTCGAACTCGACGAGGAAACACTGGCCCTTCGCAAGGGTCGTGAACGCAAGGGTAAGCCCGCTGGCCGATACATGATGTGTGTCTCGGTCCGCGAAGAAGCGACCCAGATCGCTGTCCTCGAAGGGCGCACGCTCATCGAGCACTACGTGTCACGTCCAGCCGACGATGTCTCCCAGATCCACGGCAACATCTACCTCGGTAAAGTCCAGAATGTTCTTCCGGGAATGGAAGCGGCCTTTATCGACATCACGACTCCAAAGAACGCAGTTCTCTACCGAGGCGACGTGCAGGCGAAGGGCAGCGAGAACCGCAGCACCAAGATCGAACAGCTGCTGAAGCCAAAGCAAACAATTCTGTGCCAGGTCACCAAGAATCCGATCGCGCACAAGGGTGCACGACTGACTCAGGAAGTTTCGCTTCCCGGACGATTCGTCGTTCTCGTGCCCAACAGCGACACCTACGGCATCTCCAAGCGTCTCCCCGACAAGGAGCGCAAGCGTCTGCGTAAGATCCTCGATCGCGTCAAGCCAAAGGGCGCTGGCATCATCGTGCGTACCGCAGCCGAGAACGTCACCGAGGACGAAATCGTTAACGACGTGAAGCGACTCGCCGACCAGTGGGCGGCTATCGAGAAACTTGCGAACAACAGCGGAGCTCCAGCGCTGCTGTATCGCGAGCCCGAGATGGCAGTTCGTGTGATTCGCGAGGAATTCAGCAAGGAATACCGCGGCATCATTATCGACGACCGTGCGCTCTATGAGGACGTGAAGAGTTACGTCGAGTCGATCACACCAGCGCTCGCCGATCGAGTGCAGTACTACGACCGCGATGCCGAAGCCCTCTCCTTGTTCGAACGTCACCACGTCGCCGAGCAACTTCGTAAGGCCGTTGACTCAAAGGTGTGGCTGCCATCGGGTGGCTCGCTCATCATCGAACAAACCGAAGCACTCACGGTGATCGATGTGAACACCGGGAAGAACGTGGGCAAGTCGAGTCTCGAAGAGACCGTCTACCGCAACAATCTTGAAGCGGCTCGTGAGGTTGCCCGTCAGCTTCGTCTTCGCGACGTCGGCGGAATCATCGTGATCGACTTTGTCGATATGGAGATCAAGAAGAACCGCGACGAAGTCGTCCGGGTCTTCCGGGAAGCACTTGCTCAGGACAAGACCCGAACGCAGGTGTTCGACATCTCGGAGCTCGGACTGGTTGAAATGACGCGCAAGCGTATCGGTGAAGGACTCGTCGAATCCCTGTCACGTACGTGCGAGACCTGCGAAGGTCCAGGACACATCCTCGAGAACGATCTGCTCGAAATCTAGAAGGAGACCTCATGGCCGAGACCGACATCGGAGAAGAAGCAGCTCGTTGGGTTGCCGAGAACTGGGATGCGGACTTGACGGTGGGCGAGTGGTGGCAGCGTCTTGCTGACGCCGGATACAGCCACCCTACGCTCCCCGAGGCCGCCGGCGGCCGGGGGTACTCTCGGGCGGGCAACGCTGCGGTTCGCCAAGCCATCGCTGACGCTGGAGCGATGGGTCCGCCCACCGGTCTCGGCATGATGCTCGCAGCCCCAACGATCGCCGCACACGGCACCCCCGCACAGATCGAAACGTACGTGAAGCCGATTCTCAACGGCGTCGATGCGTGGTGTCAGCTGTTCTCTGAGCCAAACGCGGGTTCCGATCTCGCGAGCTTGCAGACCAGCGCTGTTCGCGACGGCGACGAATACGTCGTCAACGGTCAGAAGGTTTGGACGTCGGGCGGAAAGATCGCCGACAAAGGCATGCTGATTGCTCGCACCGACCCGCAAATGCCAAAGCACAGCGGCATTGCGTGGTTCGCATTCGACATGCATCAGCCCGGTGTCGATGTCCGCCCGCTCACCGAGATGACTGGCCGTGCGATTTTCAACGAGGTCTTCATCGATGATGCCCGAGTGCATCACGATGACCTGATTGGCGATGTGGGTAACGGGTGGCGAGTTGCGAACGACACGTTGATGTTCGAACGGATGAGCCTCGGAGCGAACCCGGTCCCGTTGCGAAGTTGTGCACCAGGGTCGATTGCGAACAACCTCGACAAGCGAGCGGGCGACATCGTCGAACGTGCTCGTTCAGGTGAGGACGGCGTCCCTCAACCCAACCTTGCGCTCTGGCAACGCCTCGTCGATCACGCCACCGAAAGCGGTCGGATCACGGACCCGGTTTTGCGCGATCAGTTCGTCCGCTTCTACGAACTCGCTACCGTCAATCGACTCACCGCAATGCGCGGGCGTACTCGTGGCGCATCATCAGCGTCGCCGAACATCTCAAAGTTGATGATGAGCGAACTGTTCCGCTCCGCTCGCGAACTCGGTGCGTCGGTCATCGGCATGGATGCCACCCTTGCTACCCAAGGCTCTCTCGAATCCCAGATTCAGGAGATGGTCATGTTCTCGCCCGGTCCGGCCATTTATGGCGGGACCGATCAGGTGCAGCGCAACATCATTGGTGAGCGCGGACTTGGACTCCCTCGAGAGCCAGGTCCTGGCAAAGAGACGCCGTTTAGCGAGCTTCCAAAGAATTAGTCCCGAAGGTAATCGCCGTTCGCCAGAGCTTGGCGAACCGCCGGTGGCCGATCATCGGCTCGGTGTGCTCCCCAGCGAGCTGCTGGAGTTACTACCGACTCGATGTGGGTTCGCAGCCGATGACTGTTTGCGTTCCATCGGGTGTTCCGTGGGGTGATTGTGTAAGCCATGAGGTTCCCGCCTTCTGGTCGTTGGAATTGTCCAACAGTCTTATGCCCCGATCAGGGGCTGTCTGGCTACTAGGCGTCTCGACGAAGGTGTCGTCGAGCACGGCTGAACTAGTACCACTCCGAGAATTCGGCTTCGAGTGCCGCTGCGCGGTAGGCCTTGCGCTGTTTCCGGCTCAACGGTCTGCTGCGCTCGACTCGAGGTGACGGCACGAGCGTTAGTGAAGCTGCCGTGGTTTCTCTTGTCTGCTGCGCCGCGTGTGAATCTGCGGCGGAAAAAGCTGTCATGGTGACTCCCGCGCATTGTCTGGATCCAGACTGCCACAGCGCGAGATGGTTTCGCCACAGGAGGTGGTTTACGGTTTGATGTCTTTTTCGCGAAAAACTACGTGAGGTGGGCGTGTGGTGGCGCAACGCGACCGTTTGCGTCCGCGCTCGCAGCTGGCTCCAGCTGAACACGGGAACCAACTCGATCTTCTAGCAAAAGTGCGGTGAGTGTTGCTGGTTCGGTCGATATGGCCCAGTGCCGGGCGCCCCGATCGTCGAGAACCGAACAGATCGCCCGCTCGGGGCTTCCTGATCTGTCGTAGGTGACGGTATACGCCTCGAGCGTGCCCAGTGCGGGAAGTTCGGCCAGCGCTCGCTGCGGTAACGCATCGACCACATCCTGGGATCGGCGATAGCTAAACGGCGCTGTTGGTGCGTCTCCGGAGACGACGAGCATGCTGTGCTTGGAGAAAAAGCCGCCGTTGCCATACAAGAATGCGGACTTCTCGGTGCCTCGAAGCGTGAACACGGTGTGAGCAAGCGCCTGTGTGCAGTACCCGTTGAAGGGCCCTCCGGCAAAGGTGAGTCCTCCGGTGAGCGTAAAGGGCCGGTCGTCGGATATCCCGAGACTGGTTTGGGCGAGCTGTACCGACGCTGGGAAGCACGAGTACAGGTCGAGGTAGTCGAGGCTGTCGATGGTGTGGCCGGAGCGTTCGAGTGTGTCCGTAGTCGCTGCATCGAACGCAGGGGAGCGGTGCAGCTGGGATCGCAAACGGATTGTCAGTGGGTCGTGCGCCCCGCCGCCACTCACGAGAAACACCATCTGGTCGTCACGAATGTCGTGACGCTGGGCGACCTCGTAGGAGCACAGCACGAGCGCTGCACCCTGATCGACATTGATGTTGCTCGTCAGCAGCTTCGTGTAGGGCGCTGCGACCATGCGGTTCGTCGGCGACGGCGTGGCGATGTCGTGCGGGCTGTGGGCTGTCTGAATCCAGGCGTTTGGGTTGCTCGACGCGACGTCGCTTGCGGCAGCCCACAGCGCGCTGATTCGCTCGAGGTGCTCACCCGGAGATTCACCCCGCTCATGACGGATTGCGCTCTCGGCCATGGCGTAGAAGTTCACCGGGTGCCCAACACCAGCGGCAGCGTCGGCATCATCGGCAAGATCGTGGTCGAGCCCTGACACGACGTCGGGAGATGCGCCGTCGGCTTCGCTGCGATACGGCGAACGCCGTCCCTCGCTTTTGTCCTTGCGGCGGGTCCGCATCGATTCAGCACCGCAGATGATCGCAGCGGATAGCTCTCCGGCTGCAATGGCGGCGGCCGTCTCGTTGACGAAGTCGTAGGTAGCGTTACCACCGATTTGGGTCAGCCCTGTTTCGACAGCGGAAAGCCCGAGTTCGTCGGCGACCAGCCGGCCTGGGTCCTTGTACGGCCAAATTCCCTTGACTACACGCACCGACTCGATTGACGACAGAAGTCGGCCGTTCGTCTCATCGAGTGCAGCCCGTGCAGCGGTGGCCATCATCGCGACCGGCTCGGCGTCGGCGCTTCGGACGGCGAGCTCGTGCGCTCCGACGATGACGGGATGGAGCGGATCGATCACGGGGCTCCAAGTGCAGCGCGCACGCTCTCCGGTGCTTGGACAAGTTCGATCAACACGCCCGCACCAGCCAGCGGAAAGTCATCGTTTGCTTTGGGGTGAATAAAGCACACATCGTGGCCGGCTGCACCCGGTCGGATGCCGCCAGGGGTAAATCGCATGCCTTGTTCCGTTAGCCAGTCGACGGCCGCCGCAAGGTCATCTACCCAAAGGCCGAGATGGTTCAGCGCCGGTTGATCGACGCGTGGGCGGGCCTCGGGGTCGAGGGGCTGCATGAGGTCGATCTCCACCGCATGCGGACCATGGCCCAACGTCAGGATGTCCTCGACCACGTTCTCTGACGCAGCCTCGTACTCGCCGGTCTTTGTTACGCCGAGCGTGTCGATCCACAACGATCGGAGGGCATCGAGGTTCGCGCCGCCGATCGCAATTTGCTGTACCCCAAGGATCTGGAACGGGCGTGTAGTGCTAGTCATTGATATGTGCAGTCCTAATGAGTTCGAGTACCTCGGTTGCCGCATCGGGAATGTTCGTGCCGGGGCCAAAGATCCCGGCGACTCCCGCTGCGGTCAGTTCGTCGTAGTCCTTGGGCGGAATCACGCCACCGCAGATCACCTCGATCTCCGAGCCCTCTGAGCGAAGTGCAGAGATGAGTTCGGGTACCAACGTCAGGTGGCCGGCCGCGTGGCTGGAGACGCCGACGACGTCGACGCCATGGCCGATTGCCTCGGTCGCCGCCTCGTGCGGTGTCTGGAACAGCCCACCGACATAGACATCGAACCCCATATCGGCAAATGCGGTCGCGATGACCTTGCCGCCGCGGTCGTGTCCGTCCTGGCCCATCTTTGCGACGAACATACGAGGGCTCCGGCCAGCGGCTTCGGCGAACGCTCGAACCGCGGCGGTCAGTGAGGCGAACTGTTCGTCGTCTTCGTAGGCGGCCGCGTAGACGCCGGAGAGCAGCTGTGTCTCAGCTTTGTGGCGTTCGAAGACCGCTTCGAGCGCATCGGACATCTCACCGACCGTTGCGCGGGCCCGTGCGGCGACGACACATGCGTGAAGCAGATTGCCGGAACCAATGGCCTCGTTGGTCAGCGCGGTGAGCGCCGCTTCGGTCTCCCCGGCATTTCGCTGAGACCGGACTTCTTCGAGCCGACGGACCTGTTGCTGGCGCACCTCGGTGTTATCGATGTCGAGTACGTCGACCGACTCGGCGTCGTCTACACGATATTTGTTCACGCCGACCACGGTGTCATGGCCTCGGTCGATACGAACCTGGCGGAGTGCGGCCGCCTCTTCGATTCGAAGCTTCGGCGTTCCGGTTGCGATCGCCTTCGTCATGCCGCCCATGTCTTCGATCTCGGCGATGATCTCCCGAGCGCGGTCGGCGAGGTCAGCGGTCAACGACTCAACGTAGTAGCTGCCCGCAAGCGGATCGACAGTTCGTGTCACCCCCGTCTCTTCAGCGAGGATCAGCTGGGTGTTGCGGGCGATGCGGGCGGAGAATTCGGTCGGCAACCCGAGCGCTTCGTCAAAGCTGTTCGTATGGAGGCTTTGTGTTCCGCCAAGCACCGCGGCCATGGCTTCAAATGCCGTGCGCACGACGTTGTTGTGTGGATCTTGTTCGGTAAGGGAGACTCCCGAGGTTTGACAGTGTGTGCGTAGCATCGACGACTTGGGGTTGGCCGGGTTGAACTCCGACATGAGCTCGGCCCAAAGCAAGCGGGCGGCGCGGAGCTTGGCGATCTCCATGAAGAAATCCATGCCGATGTTGAAGAAGAAGCTCAGTCGTGGAGCGAACGCATCGACGTCGAGTCCTGCAGCGAGGGCCGCACGCACGTATTCAATACCGTCGGCGAGGGTGTAGGCCAGTTCGATGTCGCAGGTCGCTCCGGCTTCTTGGATGTGGTAGCCCGATATCGAGATCGAGTTGAACTTGGGCATGTGCTGGCTGGTGTACCCAATGATGTCCGAGACAATTCGCATGCTCGGCTCTGGCGGGTAGATGTAGGTGTTGCGCACCATGAACTCTTTGAGGATGTCGTTCTGGATCGTCCCCGAGAGTTCGGCTTGATCGACGCCCTGCTCTTCGCCCGCGACGATGTAGCAGGCAAGGATCGGCAAGACCGCGCCGTTCATGGTCATCGACACGCTCATCTGATCGAGTGGGATGCCGTCGAACAGGATCTTCATGTCCTCGACCGAGTCGATGGCGACACCGGCCTTGCCGACGTCGCCCACGACTCGTGGATGGTCGCTGTCGTAGCCGCGGTGTGTCGCAAGGTCGAACGCGACCGACAGTCCCATCTGCCCTGCCGCAAGGTTTGCTCGGTAGAAGGCGTTGGACTCCTCGGCGGTCGAGAAGCCCGCGTACTGGCGAATGGTCCAGGGGCGGTTCGTGTACATCGTCGCCCTGGGGCCACGGACATAGGGGGCCACGCCGGGAGTCCCACCCAGATGGTCGACGCTGGCGAGGTCGGCTTCGGTGTACAGCGGCTTGACGTCGATGCCTTCGGGCGTGGTCACCGTGAGTTCATTGAGGTCTTTGCCGCGCAGCTCCTTTGCGGCGAGTGTGCTCCATTCATCGGGCGTCGAAGGTTGCGTCGTCATGCCTCTTGTCTACCGCGAACGCGACCGCGAAACGCTGACCGCAAGCAGATCCTTTGGATCCAAAGTAGTTTCGGTCCAGGCTATTGCAACGCCCACCCGCACACGTACCTCCTACCGGGGGGAGATGTCGCGCATGAGGCCCTCTTGCACCGCAGACGCGACCAACGTGCCGTCTTCGGTGAAGAAGTGGCCAATGTTGAACCCTCGCGCTCCAGATGCAGACGGGGCTGTCGTTGAGTACAACAACCATTCGTCAGCGCGAAACGGGCGGTGGAACCAGATCGCATGGTCGAGGCTCGCCGCCATGATGTGCTCGAAGTCTTTCGCGTGCATTCTCACCGCCGTTCCCAACAAGGTCAGGTCGCTCAGATAGGTGAGCATCAGCCGATGCGTGGTCGGGTCGTCGGGCACGGTGCCGTTGGCCCGAATCCACATATTGCGCTGGTGGACGCCGGGCTGCCAGTCGTCAGGCCCGTGGAAATTTCGAATCTCGATCGGCACACCGTCGAGCGCCCACAGGCTCGGCAGGTAGTCGCGCGGCGTGAGTCCGAAGTCCGCAGGGCTCGGCGCGTCTGCCGGAGCCGCAACGTCGGGCATGTCCGCCTGATGGTCGAAGCCTTCCTCGACCTTGTGAAACGACGCCGACAAGTTGTAGATGGCCTCGCCTCGTTGTCGAGCAACGACCCTGCGGGTCGCGAAGCTTCGTCCGTCGCGAATGCGGTCGACGTCGTAGATCACCGGAATCTCCGGATCGCCGGGACGAAGGAAATAGCTGTGCAGCGAATGCACATGGATGTCCTCGATTGTGCCGTATGCAGCGGCGAGGGCCTGGGCGGCCACGATGCCGCCGAAGAGCCGACCGCGTTCCCAGTACGGCGGATGCCCACGGTACAGATTTCGATCGATCTCCTCGAGATTGAGACTGGCAACTATTGCGTCGACGTCTTGTTGGTCAGCGGACATGGCTTGATCGTATCGGTGTAGGGCTACGCAATCGTCGGGCCGCGACGCTAGAAAGCTCACATGGTGATGCCCCGATATGACCTTGTTGTGGTTGGACTTGGGGCGATGGGTTCTGCGGTTGCGTATCACGCCAGTCGCCTCGGGCTTTCCGTGCTTGGGATCGACCAGTTCGAACCACCCCACGATCTCGGATCGACCAAGGCCGAGACTCGCATCACACGACTCGCGGTAGGCGAGGGACCCCAGTATCTGCCCTTTGTCGCCCGGTCCCACGAGATTTGGCGAGAGCTCGAAGACGAAGCAGGGGTACAACTCCTGCACGAATGTGGCGGCATCATCATCACCGAGCAAGAGCCAATACCAGGGCAGCGATGGGAGGACTTCGTCACCGAAACCGCACGGATCGCCGAGCGCGGCGGCATCGATTACCAGGTGCTCGACCCAGCCGATCTTCGGCGAGAGCGCCCGTGGATCAACGTGCCCGACGACCGGAACGCAGGATTCGAGCGAACCGCCGGGCTCGTTATGGCCGAACGCGCCGTCGAGGTGCAGCTCGCGATGGCACGACGGAGAGGTGGCAGGATCCACACCGGCGAGACGGTCGAGGTAATCGAACCCGAGGAGGGCTACGTCACGGTGCGTACCGACGCGGGAGCATACGAAGCCACCAACGTGGTGCTCGCTACCGGCCCATGGTTCTCCGAGCTGGCCGCGCCCGAACATCGAGAGCAGGTCTCGGTCACCCGACAGGTGGTGTATTGGTTTGAGGTCGACGACCTCGACGCGTTCACCACCGAAGCAATCCCGTTCGTTATGTGGATCGCGCAACGCGACGAGGACTACATCGGGCTCTTTCCGATGCCTCCCGATGGAACCCCAGCCGTCAAGATCCTCGGGGAGCAGTTTCTCGACACGACCGACGCTCGTTCCGTCGAGCGAGAAGTGAGCCAATCCGAGATCGATACATTCTTCGAGGTGCACGTGGCCCCGAAGTTCACCGGCGTGACCCGAAACTGCATTCGTTCGGCGGTGTGTCTGTACACGAATACCACCGACGATCACTTCTTGATCGACACCGATCCACGGTCGGAGCACATCACCGTGATGTCTCCATGCAGCGGCCATGGCTTCAAGCACTCGACGGCGCTTGGCGAGGCGGTTGCGCAACGCATCGCAACCGGCACCAGCACCCACGACCTCACACCGTTCAGATCGCGCCATCAGAACCGATAGCGGCCGAGTCGTTCAATCTGCGCATCTCGTCAGCCGCGGCTACGGTTGGGGTTGGGCGCGCAGGACAATGGAGAAGTCATGGCAGCAGTCGTCGCCCCGTCGAAGCTCGCAACAACGATCCTCGAGACCGTAAGCCGCAGTTTGTGGGGGCTCAAAGCAAACCTTATGAGCGACATCGTCGAACGGCATGGCGCTCGCGGCACACTCAAGTGGTTCGCCTCGAACATGGCGACCTACGAGAAGATCCTCAAGTCGTGGGGGCCACTCCGTACGCACCTGCTCGCCGTCGCAATTTCCGCGAGCAACGGATGCCAGTACTGCACCTACGGACATGCGTACGCGTACCAACTCCACTGGTTCGAGCAATTCGATGAGCTCTTCCCGCTCGATGAGCACGAGATGACCGCACTCGGAGCGCTCGACCAAGACGACGTTATCGACGCACTCGATGCTGCGCTCAGCCGTGCCGGTGGCCGACGAGCCGACGAAGACCGGTACTGGCTGGCCCGCCTCGTTTCAATTCTGGACGAACCAAACCTCGCGACACGTGAGCAGGGAGACGTGTGGATTGCCCACCTGGTCGAGATGTTCGGCTTTTTGAACAGTTGTGGAATCGATGCACAAACCGCGCCCGACGAAGCCCACGACCCGATCAACAAGGACCTCGAACTACGATCCCGCTACGACGAACGACGCGGTCGCTAGCGCTACTCGCCCTGGACCACACCCTGGCTCTCGTTATACGAGATGGTCGGATACTTCGACGGATTGTCGGGCCCGCAGCACGTCGGAACACACTCCATGGGGTAGTCCCGGGTGGCGTTAAAGAAGAAGGGAATCGAATACCGCGACGACGTCGACTCGACGGCAGCAGCGTCGACATTGGCGAAATGGCGAACCGACAAGAAGCGGTCATTGGTCCACTGGCGGAGCAGTTCGCCAGAATTCACGACGAAGGCTCCGTCGACCAACGGCACGTTGATCCACCGGTCCTTCGGCGTGTGATAGATGGTGAGGCCCGGCGCATCCTGCAACAGCAGCGTGAAGAACGTGGTGTCGACATGGGGAGCGATCCCGAACGCATCGCGTGCTGGTGGCGCAACCGCTGGATAGTGCGTCATTCGTAGACGCCAAAAGGGACGTTCAAACGCGGGAGCGAAGAAATCATCATCGACGCCGAGGGCCGTCGCGTAGAGCGGTAACAGGCGCCGTGCTAACTGCTCGAGCTGCTGTCCAAACCGTTCAGCGGTCCGTCGGAATCCGGGTGCGCGCTCCTCGGACAGCCACTGGTTGTCGTCGGAATCGATGCCGCGATCCGACTTCATGATGAACGCCTCGTTTAGGTTCCCCTGCGCTCGTCGAGGCAGTTTTCGCTCACCGACAGGCATGTAGCCAACGCCACCAAGCGGCCACCCTTCGCGATCCATTCTGATCTCGTCTTTGACCGCAGTCGGCAGCCCATGAAAGCGCCGGACGGCATCGAAGGTCGCTGCGATGTCATCTCCGTCGATGCCATGGCCGATCAGTTGCCAAAAGCCGACCGTCTCGCACGCATCACGAAGCTGCGCTGCGACGAATTCGCGGTCCGCCGAGGAACCGGTCGAGAAGTAGGCCGAAACGTCGATGACCGGTATGTCGCCATCGACTGCGTCTTGGGGAGCTGTCGTATCCCAGGTCTCGGATTCTGCGCGAAGGGCAGCTTCTTTGGCTTCAGCGTCGAACGCACCGTGGGTCATGGTCCGATCGTAGACCCAGCTGCATTGGTGTCCTCGCTCGATACGTCAGGTGCTCTGCTGGTTCGATGCGGCGAGGACGGGGCCGATTCGCTACCATCGGAGTGTTGCTCGCTATGCGGACTTCGGCGGGCAGCACCGAGCGGGGTGGGATCTGTGAAGTCAATCGAGCGTGTCCAGACGAGGCAACACGTGGCGAAGGCGTCCTTCGTGATGGAACAACACCTCGGCCACTACTCCTACTACCGGAACCTTCGTCAGTACATCGACACCGATGAGCGCGTCGGCGCAGACTGGGTCGAAGTGGACTATCAGCCTGAACGAACACCGAACGTGGCGAAGATACCTGTTGTTGGCTCGTCGCTCTTTGGAAGTGCGGCCGGTCGCGCCCAGACGCTCGAAGGTATCTCTAGCGGTCGGCCCGATGTTGCCTTTTTCAACACTCAGGTTCCGGCCGTTCTTAGCGCCGAGCAGCTCCGGAAGTTCCCGTATGTGTTGGCAACCGATATCACTCCGCGTCAATACGACCGAATGGCCGAACAGTACGACCACACCGTCGATCGAAATCGGGTGGTCGCGGCGGCGAAACACGCGGTGAACGTTCGCGTCTTTCGTGGTGCGAAGCGGGTGGTCTGTTGGTCGAGTTGGTGCGCCGAGTCGGTGATCGAGGAGTACGGGGTAGCCGAGGACCGAGTGGCCGTCGTAGCGCCGGGCGTTGATCTTCAGATGTGGCGACAACGCGACGCCAGTGTGCAGAACCCGGTGCCTCGGATCCTTTTTGTTGGCGGTGACCTCGAACGCAAGGGGGGTCTGATGCTCGTGGATGCGTTTCGGCGTCTCGCTCCAGGCTCGGCCGAATTGCACCTCGTTACCCGGGACCGCTACCAGCCCGACGCCGACGGCATCGTCGTGCACAACGACATGATGCCCAACTCGCCCGAGCTGCTTTCGCTGTTCCAAACATGCGATGTGTTCGCACTTCCAAGCCAAGCCGAAGCCTTTGGCATCGCGGCCGCCGAAGCGAGCGCTTCGGGTCTGCCGATTGTGGCGTCCAACTCCGGCGGGCTACGCGACATCGTCGTCGACCAGGTCACGGGATTCGCCGCGGCCGAACAGACCCCGGAGAATATGGCTCACCGACTTGCCGCGCTCATCGAAGACCCGGAGCTACGACGGCGGATGGGTAGCGCCGCGCGCGAGCGAGCCGAAGAGCGTTTCGACGCTGCTGTCAACGGTAGACGAATCGTCGACCTCGTCCTTGAGGCGGCTGGAATGCCAGCGATCGATCTCAGCGATCCTGTGCGTTAGGGGCTCGTTTCGCCCGAAGCGCTAATCGCAGTTGCAAGTCGTTCGAGCAAGGGCGCTTGTGACTTGGTCAGGTATCGCTCTGCGTTGGCCAGCGGAACCCACTCGGCTCGATCGATCTCGGGAAACTCCTGGATACGCCCCGAACCTCTCGGCCACTCCATCGTGAACGTGTTGCTCGTCGCCGCACCAGCATCGAAGTCCCCGCTGCGGGCGAAGACCGTGATCGTCTTGGTGCCGCTCTTGACCGAGCCCAGGTCGATGCTCTCGCCGCCCGGTGCAGCCGATCCCATCTCCTCTGCGAACTCACGCTCGGCGGCGATGAGGAGCTCCTCGTCTGTTTCAACGTCGACGAGACCTTTGGGGATCGACCAGGCATGGTCCGACTTGTGTGCCCAGAACGGTCCACCCATATGGCCAATAAGGACCTCGACCACGCCGTCGCGGGCTCGCCACAACAGGAGACCTGCGCTGGTGGTCATGGGCTAGATCGGTAGGTTTCCGGTGGCGCGGCGGGTGCTGCCATCGTCCTTGTACGCCGCGATCGTGCGCTGGGCAATGCGCATCTGATGGATCTCGTCTGCCCCATCGGCGAACCGGGCCCAGCGGGCGTGCTGGTACATGTGTGCGAGTGGCGTGTCAGTCGAGTACCCGAGCGCCCCATGGACTTGTATGGCCCGGTCGATGATGCGACCCAGGCTGTTCGCGACAAAGTGCTTTGCCATCGATACCTCGCTTTTGAAGTCCTCGCCTGCGTCGATCTTCGATGCTGCGTGCAGGACCATGAGCTTGCACTGGTACAGCTCCATTGCGGAGTCGGCGATCATCCATTGAACGCCTTGCTTCTCTGCGAGGATGGACCCGTGGCTGAACCGGTCGAGCGACCGGTCGACCATCATGTCGAGGGCGGTTTCAGCCTGTGCGATCCAGCGCATGCAGTGGGCGAGTCGTGCCGGGCCGAGACGGTACTGGCCGAGCAGATGCCCCTGACCCCGGCCGCCGAGCATCTGGTCGTTGTGCACCCGAAGATCCTCGATGAGGATTTCGCTATGGCCGGTGCTGCCGTGCATGGTTTCGATCTGGCGCGCTTCGGTCCAGCCGTCGTGAGGGATGTCGATGATGAAGGCACTGTTTGCTGCTTGGGGGAGGTCCGGGTCGTCCTCGGTGCGGCACACCAAGATCGCAAAGTGCGCACGATGCGCATTGGAGATGAACCACTTATGGCCGTTGATGACCCACTCGTCGCCGTCTTGATAAGCGGTAGTGCGAATAAGCGTTGGGTCCGACCCGGCGACCTCGGGTTCGGTCATCGCGAAACACGACGTCGTCTTGCCAGCACACAACGGCTTCAGGTATTTCTCCTTTTGCTCGTCGGTTCCCCAATGAAGCAACGTGTGCATGTTGCCTTCATCGGGCGCTTGGCAGTTCATGACCCACGGCCCGTAGTACGCCTTGGCCGCCTCGGCCTGAAACATCGCGAGACCCACATGGCCGAGTTCCATCCCGCCCCAGTCCTTCGGCATGTGCGGCATCCACAGGCCCTCAGCGAAGGCGAGCTTTCGGAGGCCGACGATCTTGTCGATGTACGCCGCCTTATCGGTCGCCTTGAGCTCCTCGATCTCGGGCTCTGCGGTGAGTATCACATCGGTGACGAACGTCCGCACCCGAGTTCGCAGTTCTTCAATGTCGGGTGGGAGAGTGAAGTCGATGGCCATCGGCCGAGGCTACAACGGCCACCGAAGCGTGTGGAATACCAGCCGGGTCTAGAGGAGGGCAGAGATGCCAGTGCACTTCAGCGAAGCCGAGATGAACGAACGAGGCGCAAGGGCCGCAGCTGCTGTCGCCGGTGCAGGCATCGATGCGCTCCTCGTTTTCAAGCAGGAGTCGATGTACTGGCTGAGTGGCTACGACACGTTTGGATTCGCGATGTTCCAGTGTCTTGTCGTGACCGCGGATGGTCGCCAAACGTTGCTGACGCGCATGCCCGACCGCGGCACAGCGCAGTACACCTCGAACCTCACTGACATCCGTATCTGGACAGATGTCGAAGGGATGAACCCCGCCCAAGACCTCGTCGCGATGCTCGACGATATGGGGCTCCGTGGCGCTCATGTCGGCATCGAGACTGACAGCTACGGACTCAAAGCATCGAACTGGATCCTGCTCGAAGCTGCGCTCGCCAACTTTTGCACCTGGAACGATGCGTCGTCTCTGATTCAAGAACTGCGTCGTACGAAGAGCCCAGCCGAACTCGCGTACATTCGACGCGCCGCAGAGCTGGCCGACGACGCATGGGATGCAGCGGTCGACCGCGCCGCAGCCGGAGTGTCCGAGGCCGAAGTCGTCGCTGACATGCAAGATGTCATCTTGAGAAACGGCGGTGACTACGCCGGCAACAGCCTCATCATCGGGTCCGGGCCCGCTGCGTTGATGGTGCGTTATACCAGTGGCCGCCGAACGATCGGCAACGACGACCAACTGACCCTCGAATGGTGCGGGGTCGAGCGCCAATATCACGCGGCCATGATGCGCACGCTGCTCACGGGGACGGCATCGCCCGAGCACGTGGCGATGCATGGGGCCTGCAGGGATGCGCTACTGGCGTGTGAGGAAGCAATCAGGCCAGGGGTATCGCTCGGTGAGGTGTTCGACGTTCACGCGACGGTTCTCGACGACGCTGGATTCGCCGACCATCGCATGAACGCTTGCGGCTACGGGATGGGGGCCGTGTACGCCCCGATCTGGGTGGACTGGCCAATGCTCTATCACGGCAATCCGCTGACCTTTGAAGTCGATCAGGTCTACTTCTTGCACATGATTTTGCTCAACCTGGACGATGGTCGAGCAATGAATCTTGGCCATTCGGTGGTCGTCACTGAAGACGGATGTGAGCGACTCAGCCGTTCGAGCCTGGACCTCGTCATCAACTAAAGATTTGTGAGCGATCGCGCTCGCTCAGCCCGCGGAATCGCTCACAAATCTTTGGCGGGCGTAGGATTCCGCGATGGCTGGTTGGGAATTTTGGATTGACCGAGGTGGCACGTTCACCGACATCGTGGCGCGTCGCCCCAACGGGTCGACGGCGACGTTGAAGTTGCTGTCCGAGAACCCACAGCATTACCCCGACGCTGCTATCGAAGGCATCCGGCAGCTGCTCGATGTCGCCGATGGCGAGCCCATTCCAACCGACGTGATCGACGCGATTCGGATGGGTACGACGGTCGCGACGAACGCGCTCCTCGAGCGCCAAGGCGCCCGAACTGCCTTGATCACCACCACGGGCTTCGCCGATGCCCTACGAATTGGGTACCAAGCACGCCCGGACCTGTTTGCGCTCGACATCGCGCTTCCCGAAATGCTCTACGAAACCGTGGTCGAGGTCGACGAACGCATCTCGGCCGCTGGTCAGGTGCAGATCGAACTCGACCTCGACGAAGTCCTCTCCAAGCTGCAAACGTTGCTCGACGAAGGCATCGAGTCGGTCGCAATCTCTCTGCTCCATGGCTATCGCTACACCGATCATGAAGCACAGATCGCGGCAGCTGCTCGCGAGATGGGCTTTGGGCAAGTCTCGGTAAGCCACGAGGTGAGTCCGCTTATGAAATTGGTCTCCCGCGGCGACACCACGGTCGTCGACGCGTACCTCTCCCCGGTCCTTCGCCGATACGTCAACCAGGTGTCCGCCCAACTCCAGCCAACCCCCGGATTTGTACAGAAAAAGGAACCTGTGGGGGTCCAAAATCTGTACAAATCTCCGCGGTTGATGTTTATGCAGTCCAATGGCGGGCTCACGAGCGCCGGTCACTTCCAGGGGAAGGACGCGCTGCTTAGCGGCCCTGCCGGGGGAGTTGTCGGGATGATCGAAACCGCATCGGCTGCAGGGTTCGACAAGCAAATCGGTTTCGACATGGGCGGGACCTCTACCGATGTATCGCACTATGCGGGCGAACTCGAGCGTGTCTATGAAACCGAGGTTGCCGGAATCCGTGTCCGGGCGCCCATGATCGCCATCCACACCGTGGCTGCCGGCGGCGGCTCCATCGTCCGGTTCGATGGCTCCCGAATGCGCGTTGGGCCCGAGTCCGCCGGAGCAAACCCGGGTCCGGCGAGCTATGGCAACGGAGGACCGCTCGCCGTCACCGACTGCAACGTCCTCGAAGGCAAGCTGCGACCCGAGTACTTCCCGGCGGTCTTTGGAGCCGACGGTGCTGAACGTCTCGATGCCGACGTGGTCCGAGCTCGCTTCGACGAGCTCGCGGCCGAAGTCCTCGCCGCAACGGGCACCGTGCAATCGCCAGAGCAGCTCGCAGAGGGCTTCATCGCCATTGCCGTCGAGAACATGGCGAATGCCATCAAGAAGATCTCCGTGCAGCGCGGGTACGACATCACCGGGTACACGCTCGTCTGTTTCGGAGGTGCCGGCGGGCAGCACGCTTGTCTCGTCGCGGAGCGGCTCGGAATCGAACGCGTCCACATCCATCCGCTCGCAGGCGTCCTGTCCGCTGTCGGAATCGGACTCGCCGATGTGCGTCACGTCGCCGACGAGGCGATCGAGGCACCTCTAGCGCCGCAGCTGCTCTCCGACCTCGAACCACGTTGGACAGCGCTTGCATCGGCCGGGCACGCTGCGGTCGAGGGCCAAGGAGTTCCCGCAACGAACATCACGACGGTGCGTCGACTGAGCGTCCGGTACGAAGGTTCCGACAGTTCTCTGACCATCGAAGCCGGCGACCAGGACGCAGTGATCAGCGAGTTTCAGCGGGTCCACCAGGCGAGGTATGGCTTCATCGCCCCCGAGAAGGCATTGATCGTCGAGTCCATGCAACTCGAGACCATCGGGGCCTCCGGAGCTATTGCAGGGCTGCACGCCGCTGATTTGAGCGGAAACTCCGACCCTGAGCCGATCGCTACCCATCGCACGTGGATGAAAGGCGCGTTCCACGAGACCCCGTTCTACTCCCGCTCCGACCTCGCGCACGGCTGCGAAATCTCGGGGCCGGCCATCATCATTGAGGAGACGGGCACAACCGTTGTCGAGCCCGGTTGGTGCGCTGGCATGAACGCCACCGGAGACCTCGTGCTCGATCGGGTGTCGGTGGCCGATGACGCGGCAGCGATCGGCACCACGGTAGACCCGATCCAGCTCGAGATCTTCAACAACCTCTTCATGAACATCGCAGAGCAAATGGGGGTCGTGCTCGAGAACACCGCTGCGTCGGTGAATATCAAAGAGCGTCTCGACTTTTCGTGCGCAATATTTGATCCAGACGGGGAGCTGATCGCCAATGCTCCCCACATGCCCGTGCATCTCGGGTCGATGAGCGAGTCGATCAAGTCGATCATCCGGCAGAATCCGCACATGGTCGATGGCGATGTCTACGTCATGAACGCGCCCTATAACGGAGGCACCCACCTTCCCGACATCACGGTGATCAAGCCCGTATTCCAGACGAGCGAATCGACGTCGCCGATCTTCTACGTTGCGTCCCGCGGTCATCATGCAGACATCGGGGGCAGTGTTCCCGGCTCCGCACCAGCGGACTCGACGAACGTCGACGACGAGGGAGTCTTGATCGACAACTTCCTGCTGGTCTCCGAAGGCCGCTTCCGTGAGGCCGAACTGCACGATCTGCTCACCTCGGCGAAGTGGCCAGCGCGAAACCCGGCGAAGAACATCGCCGACCTCAAGGCGCAGGTCGCTGCGTGCGAGAAGGGGACCACCGAGCTGTTTGGCGTCATCGACCACTTCGGACTCGAGGTTGTGCACGCCTACATGGGACACGTGAAGGACAACGCCGAGGAATCGGTTCGTCGCGTCATCGATGTGCTCAGCGATTGCTCGTTTCGCTATGCGATGGACGATGGCTACCAGGTCAGCGTTGACATTTCCGTCGATCGAGCAAGTCGGTCGGCGACGATCGACTTCACCGGATCAAGCGGCACCCATCCCGGGAACTTCAACGCTCCATCAGCGATTGCGCACGCTGCTGTGTTGTACGTGTTCCGATGCATGGTCGACGACGACATTCCGCTCAACGCTGGCTGTATGGCGCCGCTCGAACTGATCTTGCCCGACGACTCGATGATCAATCCGAGCTACCCGGCGGCCGTTATCTCTGGGAACGTAGAGACCAGCCAACTCATTGTCGACACGCTGTTCGGAGCGCTCGGTGTGCTCGCTGCAGCGCAGGGAACGATGAACAACTTCATCTGGGGCAACGATGAGCATCAGTATTACGAGACGATCTGCGGGGGAGCAGGAGCCACTCCGAGAGCCGCAGGGTGCTCTGCTGTCCACACCCACATGACGAACAGCCGTCTCACCGACCCCGAGGTGCTGGAGTGGCGCTTTCCCGTCCAGCTCGAGACGTTCCACGTGCGTGCAGGTTCCGGTGGAGAGGGGCGACATCGGGGTGGCGATGGTGTTGTTCGCCGCATGCTGTTCCATGAGGCATTCGAGGTCAACGTCTTGTCCGGCCACCGATCGGTGGCTCCTTACGGGCTCGAGAACGGTGGTGACGGGGCGATCGGACACAACCGTGTGATCCGGTCCGATGGATCGGTTGAAGAGCTGCCAGGCGTAACCCAAACCACGGTCGCTCCCGGGGACCGCTTCGAGATTGAGACCCCGGGCGGCGGAGGCTGGACGCCGGAGAACTAGCCAGTGGCGAGTTCGTATTTGGCGAGCGTGATCGTCTCGGCGCGATGCCCAACGATCATCGATGGCTGGTCGGGGTCATCCACGGTGGAAAACCCAACCGTTACGAGGTGGGCGCCCACCAGGTCGGATGTCGTTCCGCCGGTGAGTGAGAATGTGAACGTGCCGCCTCCGGCCGTCCGGTGCACCTCGCCAATGAGTTCGCCCGTGCCTGCATAAGCGACCGATAGTTCCCGCATCAGCGCCTCGACTGTGACCGCGGTAGTCCCGACGTGGGTGGGGTCGGGTACCGGAGCGCCGATTTCGACGGGGGATGTTGCGCTGTCGTCAGCGCTGATATCGGTGAGGGCGGCGGCGACATCGTCGGTCACTGGCTCGTCGGGAGCGACGTCGAGCGGTAGGTCGTCGATGTCTTCGGTGAGGTCCGCGTCTGGATCGACAAGATCGTTGTCGAGCGCCTCGGAGTCGACGAGGTCGTCGCCCGCAAATGGGATCGAGTCGACGGGTGCACGGGTGTCCTCGGATGCGCTATTGGAGCACGCCGTAACCATGAACACGACGCACATCGTGGTCATGGTGATCGAGGTGACGTTTCGGAGTGATCGCACAGTATTGCATCGGCGTGCGAGGCGGCTTCTGGAGCATGATTGTGTATATGTTCGTCGGAGGCTGGACGCCGTAGCTAACCGGTTGGAGTGCGCGGAAAGCCATCGAGTGTTCGTAGTACGAGGCGACTATTGGTCTCTTCTGCGCCGACGTCTTCGCGAAGTTGCGTGAGAAGTTGGTCGAGTTCGGCTACATCACGAGCAACGACGTATAGCTGCATATCGAACCGTCCCGTGAGATGCATGGCATCGACGACGGCATCCATTGCCCGGATCGACGACTCAGCGTCTGACGTAAGGATCGACGGGCCGAGCCGAACGTCCACGAGCGCCTCGATCGTTCGGCCGAGAGCCGTTGCGTTGACCCGCACCCCAAATCCATCGATGACGCCGGACGTTTCGAGCCGCTTGAGTCGATCTCGTGTCGCGGAGATGCTCAGCGGTAACTCGTCGGCAAGGTCGGTGATCGACATACGGCCATCCTGAGCAAGTAGGCCGAGCATTTTGTGGTCCAAGGCATCCATGACAAACAAATATACGGGAAGTAGCGGAATTCGCCAGCAAAGTCCGCTGCCTTTGCGGTCGTCGGCCCTCGATACTGTGGTCATGGAAATTCTCGTTCTTGGAATCGCCTTCGGACTGCTAACCGTCGCAATGCCTGGCCCGATCAGCGTCTCGCTGGTCCAGGTGGCGAGCGTTCAAGGTCGATCATCGGGTGTTCGGGCAGCTGCTGGAATCGCCGGAGGTGACGCAATCTTGGGAGCCGTGGCGGTGGCTGTGGTTTCCATGGGCGCGGCGTTGCCTGGACGCTTCTTCGACGTTGCGCAGCTCCTCACCGCCATACTTCTCGTGGGCTTCGGCATTGCGCTGTTGACCCGGCCATTGGTTATTCAAGAACGCGCAACCACGGTGTCGCGGCCCCTGCGAACGTTTCTGCTCCTCACGTCGCTCATGCCGACGGCCCTCGGTAGTTGGCTCGCGATGTTGTCCGCCATGCCGTTTGCGGGAGACCGTCCGGCGCTCATTGCCTTTTCGCTCGGGATCGTGCTGGTTTCGGCGGTGTGGCACCCGATCCTCGGAATGAGCGCTGGTGTTGTTGGACCGCGGCTCACCCCACAGGTCCTGCGTATCGGGACCCAGGTCGGCGGCCTGGCAACGCTCGGGCTCGGCATCTGGGCCGTCGCCGGGGGCTAACTCCCGATACGTCGCAGATCTCCTAGCCTGAAGGGCATGGCTAAGTCCGTGCAGAAGTCCACGAAGCTCGACGACGTCCTCTACGACATTCGAGGTCCGATTCTCGACGAGGCGAACCGCCTCGAACACGAGGGACACCGAATCACGAAGTTGAACATCGGCAACCCCGCCCCGTTCGGCTTTGAAGCGCCCGACGAGGTGCTCGTCGACATGATGCGGAACCTGCCGACGGCTCAGGGCTATTCGGACTCCCAGGGCATCTACTCCGCGCGCAAAGCGGTCATGCAATACAACCAGCGCATGGGGATCACGGGCGTCGAGATCGACGACATTTTCATTGGTAATGGCGTGAGCGAGCTCATCGGCATGGCGCTCGGCGCGTTGCTCAACAACGGCGACGAAGTTCTGATCCCGAGCCCCGACTACCCCCTGTGGACTGCGACCACGACCCTCGGCGGCGGTGTGCCCGTGCACTACCGCTGCGACGAGGCAGCGGACTGGTTCCCCGACATCGATGACATTCGGTCAAAGATCACCGACCGAACCAAAGCCATTGTCGTCATCAATCCGAACAATCCAACGGGAGCTGTCTACTCCAAGGAACTGCTCCTACAGATCGTCGACGTCGCCCGCGAGTTCGACCTCGTGGTCATGGCCGACGAGATCTACGACAAGATCGTGTACGACGACGCGCAACATACGTGCATTGCCTCGCTCGCCGATGATCTGATCTTTCTCACGATGAACGGCCTCTCAAAGACGTACCGCGTTGCAGGCTTCCGTTCCGGCTGGCTCACCTTGAGCGGTGACAAAAAGCGCGCTGCCAGCTACATGGAAGGCCTGCGCATGCTGGCGTCGATGCGACTCTGTGCCAACGTGCCAGCCCAGCACGCGATCCAGTCGTCGCTCGGCGGTTACCAGAGCATCAGCGAGTTCATCACTCCAGGTGGGCGCCTGTACGAGCAGCGCGACGTTGCATACGAGATGATCAACGCAATCCCAGGCGTGTCCTGCACCAAGCCCGCTGGTGCCTTGTACCTGTTCCCGAAGATCGACACCGCTCGGTTCAACATCACCGACGACCAGCAATTCGTGCTCGACTTCTTGCGATCCGAACAAATCCTGATGGTCCAGGGCACCGGGTTCAATTGGCCCGAGCCCGACCATTTCCGGATCGTGTTCCTTCCGCGAGTCCGTGATCTGCGCTACGCATTAGAGCGCCTGGAGAAGTTCCTGGCGAACTACAAACAGGGGTAGCTCTCGTGAATAGCGTCGTGATCGTCGGAGCGAGCCTCGCTGGTATTCGGTGTGCCGGCAGCCTGCGTCGCTCCGGCTTCGACGGGAGTATCGCACTCGTCGGGGACGAACCACATCGCCCCTATGATCGGCCACCTCTGTCCAAGCAGTATCTCAACGGCGATTGGGATGTCGACCGTCTACACCTTGTCCAACCTGACGCGTGGGACGAGTTGGACGTCACGCTTCACGCGTCTAACGCGGCTGTTGCACTCGACGTTGCCGCAACCGCGGTGACGCTCGCCGATGGGTCTGTCATCGCTGGTGATGCGATCGTTCTCGCCACGGGCGCTCGTCCGCGAACGCTGCCTAGGTCCGATGCCCTCGCCGGGGTCCATGTGCTTCGTACGCTCGACGACGCGTCGATGCTTCGCGCAGAACTCGGCGGTGAGGCGAAGAAGGTCGTCGTGATCGGTGCGGGCTTCATCGGAGCCGAAGCGGCTGCAACGGCGCACCGGGCTGGACACCAGGTAACGATTATCGAGGCTGCAACGGTTCCGATGGAACGGGGACTTGGTCCGGTCATCGGCACGATCTGTGGTGATCTGCATCGCGAGGAAGGAGTGGACCTCCGACTTTCGACCGGCGTCACGAGTCTCCTCGGACACGATGCGATCACCGGCGTTGAACTCGACGATGGCTCGGTCCTCGATGCCGACATCGTCGTCATCGGGATCGGCGTCGTACCAAACACCGAATGGCTCCACGGGTCTGGGCTCACAATCGACAACGGCATCGTTGCGAACGAGTACTGCGAGGCCGCCCCCAACGTCTATGCCGCCGGCGACGTCGCCCGCTGGACGAATCCGATGTTCGCCGGCGAACTCATGCGGGTAGAGCACTGGGAAAATGCGGTCGAGCAAGGCAACTATGTCGGGCGTCGCATCGCCGGTATCGAGACTGAGGCGTTTGCGCCGGTGCCATGGTTCTGGAGCGACCAGTACAGCTACAAGCTCCAGCTCGCTGGACGACCAACAGGCACCGACGATATGAAGATCATCGATGGATCGATCGAGGAGAAGCGGTTCGCCGCGATCTTTGGTCGCAACGGCATGCTCACCGGAGTGTTCGGGTTGAACCGTCCCAAACACGTCATGCAGTACCGCATGCAGATGACCCAAGGGGCCACGTGGGATGATGCGCTGGCATTCGCCGAGGCTGCAGCCGCCAAGAAGTCGTAACGACCTACGCCGGTAGGGCCACCCTGTTGAGGACCTCGGCCGTGGTCGATAGGTCGTCCTCATCGCGTGGCGAATCGAGAATGATGGTGCGGTGGCCGGCCTCCCAGTACGCCGCCAGCTGTGGGGCAACTTCGTCGTAGCTGCCGACGAGGTAGGGGCAGAACGTGTCGTAGTTCTGGAACGGCCCGAGCCAATAGCAGTTTCCTTCGCTCGCCGACTCTTCAGCCAGCTGCGACAGCGTCGAATGCCAGTGGGAGTCAGATTTGGCCATTGCCATCCCGTGGAGCAATTCGCCCCGGCGGTTGGGCGGAAAGCGGTCGTGGGCAACGCGCCAGGCCTCGGCGGAATCTGGCCGAGCAATGATCCCGACCCTGATCCCGGTAGTCGTGCCCTCCGGGGCGGTGGTGGTCTCTTGGCCAGCGGGTTCTGGGTATTGGATAGCGGTTGCGCCGAGGGCAGACGCGGTTGCGAGGCCAGCGGGGGAGGAGCCCGACATCAGTAATCCCGGTCGAAGTTCTTCAGGTATGGCTGGCGCGAGCTTGAGTGCGTTCGCTGTGTACCACTCGCCCTGGTGGGTAACGGCGTCACCGTCGGTGAGTCCGAGGACGATCTCGGTGAATTCCTTCAACCGGTCGTACCGCCTGTCGTGTGGCGTCTCATCGCCAATTGCTTGGAGGTCGCCCTTGAAGCCTCCAGCGATCATGTTGAGGTAGAGGCGGCGCTCATAGAGGTGGCTCATCGACGCGAGCATCTTGGCCACGCTGTACGGGGGCATCGCTGTTGGTTGGACGGCGACGAGGGGAGCGAGGGTCTCGGTGACACGTAGTATCTCTGCGGCAACGAGCCACGGGTCGACAAGCGAATGGTCGTAGTAGACGAGCATCCCGTCGTAGCCATACCGATCACACCATCGGGATGCCTCACGTACCTTGTCGAGATACACGTGCTGGTCAACCGCCGACGACTGTGGGCAGGTCGAGAACGTCTCGAACCGTGTTGGCGTTTCCTTCGTCATGTCTCTACCTCTCTCACCTCGGTGAGTGTGATCCAGCGGTCTGCGGTGGCGATGGAGAGTGAATCTCCCGCCATGATGGTTCCTGCTGGTTCTGTTGTGTGTTCGCCGATCTCGACCGACAGCAACTCGTACACGGTCGTGCCGATCGTTGCTTGCGGCGGTGCCCATGGGCTTGGGAACGGGCGAAAGTCGCACGCACGCACGAACGCCTCGATCTGCGAAGCGGGCCAGCTCCACGCAACGATGCCGTCGTGGGGCTGCTTCCGGCCGAAATATCGCCGCAGCGATCGATCTTGAGGCATCGCTGGAACCGTCGTTGGACGCTCGAGGGCGGCGAGTAGCTGTGCGAGCAGACCAAGGCCTCGGCGACTGCATTCAGCCGAGAGTGTGAGGCCCGTCGCATTGGGGGCGATCGGAAAGCGTTCCTCATAGCTGATGTGGCCATCGTCGTATTCGGCGGTCATTTTGTGCAGGGTCACCCCGTGGGACTCCCACCCGAGCGCAATCGCCCAGCTCGGGACGTTCGCGCCGGCACCCTCGGGCAGCGGGCCGGGGTGCAGGTTCCACGCGCCGACGGTGAAGAGGTCCAACACATTCGTGGAGATCTTCGTCAGCGAATGGACGTTTACCAAGACGTCGGCGTCGACGGATCGAATGTCGTCGACCAGCGACTCGCTATCGAGCTGGCGTGCGTCGAGGCACGGGATCGCCAAAGAACGTGCGGTCGAGGAGAGGCTCCTCGGGTTGTCGACCGTCGACGGTGGTGTTGCAATCGCGGCAAGGTCATGGGCCGAGCGTGAGATGAGCGTGGCGACGCGCGGTCCGATCGCCTCGTCGGCGGCGAGCATGATGCGCAAGCCGTTCACCGAGCCGTCAGCGGGCTCATCACAGTTTCACCTTCCAAGGCACTCAACCAGACCTTGTTGTTGGCGAACGCTGGGAGAAGTTCGAGCGTGTGCGAGTGGACGGCAACGGTGGATTCGTGAGCCGTGATCTTGCAGCCGAGTCCTTCGATGTCGTAGAGAAGCCATGGCGGGAGATGCCCAGAGACTCGAGTCGCCTCGGACTCGGCGAGGTCGTGAATCAGGCTGATCATGGCCATTCGTTGGGCTGGCCGCTTGGCGACGAACTGCATGACTTCTGCCCAGCCGAACGGGCTGATCGAAACGATGTACCAGCCAACGACGTCCCCTCGTTTCGAGAGCAGAACGTGGCGAAGTATCCGGCTGCTGCTTTGGAGCCGGTCGAGCTGGTCCCACTCGTGCTGGACGTGGTCGGGATCGTCGAGCACGGGGTGCAGATCAAACTCGGGAAGCAGAGAGTGTCCTGTCGAAACCACATGGTCGAGCGTGAGCGTCTCCACAGCCAACGCGGGTGGGCGCGGTGGGATCGGCGCCGCGAGTTGACTGCGCATTGGCTTGGGAAGCGCCCGTTCAATGAACGGCCCGACGTTGCGCAGGACCGGTTTTCCCGCAGCATCTGCGAGACGATTGGTCGCGGCCTCACCAGGCCGAAGCATGCGCGTCCACCGAAGGGAGTACTCCGGAATTGCGGTGAACCCAGCGGCCTGTTCGGCCTTTCTGCCCGACATATTGGACCGGTCGATGTAGGTCATGTCTTGTGGGCCGTCGGCGATTGCCCGAAGGAGGTGGACCGCTGCGAGCGATGACCGGTATTCGGGGTCGACACCGAGGTGTGATGTGCTCGACACCCAGATGTTCTCGCCGTTGAAGATCGCTGGGCGGCACAAGCACAGAACGAAGCCGGCGATGGTGCCGTCCTGTTCGAAGACGAGCGGTGGCGCTGAGTGTTCCGCGTAGCGATGGTCGAGCAGCTCGGAGAGAAAGGAAGGCGAGTACGCCTCGCGGATTTCCTCCTCTGAATTCCCGACATGCCCGAAGACGTTCGCGTGGATCTCTGCGACACGCGGGCCGTCGGCGATCTCCATGGGGCGAACAGTTCCCACGGCTAGCCGGCCTGCAGGAGGAGCTCGTTGAACGCCTTCGCTATACGTTCGGGTGTTCGAAGGTCGTCGAGGTCAAGATCCTTTGGCGCGAGCTGTTGACCGGTGAGTTGCTCGACAGCGAGCAGCAATTCGACAAACACCAGGGAGTCGAGCTGCCCGGATTCGACCAGATCCTGGTCGGCGTCTTCGACGAGCAGAAACAGGTTGTTCTCGAGAACGTCGATGATTGCATCGACCGTGAGTGTGCTCATGATTTCTCCATTGCGAGGAACGAGGTGCGTAGCGCCGGCCGGTCAACTTTTCCGTTCACGTTGGTCGGTAGCTCATCGAGCTGCAGCCAACGATGGGGAAGCATGTAGCGCGGTACGAGTTCTGCGAGCTCTTTGGCCAAGAGGGCAGGCTTCATAGGTGCGTCGGCGGTGAACGCCGCACAGATCGCCGAGCCGGTCAGGTGGTCGACCTCGATCGCGACGATCGCTGACGAACCGACAGCATCGAGCGTCTCGAGGGCGGCTTCGATCTCGCCGAGTTCGATTCGGTGTCCGCGGCTCTTGATCTGGCTATCGGCACGACCAGCGAATACAACCTGGCCATCGCTTCGCCGCCAGGCGAGATCTCCGGTGTAGTAAACCCGCCTACCCGGTAGTAGATCGGTCCGGAATACCGCCGCTGTCTTGTCCTCGTCTTGCCAGTAGCCCGGGCTCAGGCCGACACCTTCGATGTACAGATCGCCGATCTCATCGTCGTCGGTCGGCTGGCCATCCTTTCGCAACACGAGCAGGTTCTCCCCAGCGCACGGCACACCGATCGGTATGGACGCTGCCGGGTCCGCCGGAACCTCCGGTACCTGATACCAGCTACTCGCAATCGTCGCTTCGGTGGGTCCGTACAGATTCGTGAACTCGACACCCGGCAAGGCGTCCATCAGGCCGATCAACGTCGGGGTTGGTAGTACTTCGCCGCACCAGAGCAAGCGGCGCAGTGACGGAAACTCGGACTCGGCCAATGAGCCCAACCGAAGCAGATGGTTGAGCGCGGTCGGAACCGAGAACCACTGGGTGAGATTGCGCTCGCGAATCCACTCGGCGAGGTTCACGGGGTTGATGTTCAGACCAGCCGGTACAGGATGCAACGTGGCGCCTGCCGCAAACGTCGCAAAGATGTCCATCGTGGACAGGTCGAAGTGCAGCGGCGAGTGCCCAGAGAGTTGGTCGTCGCTGGTATAGCCAAAGTGCTCGACGACCCAATCGATGTAGGAGATCACGTTCTGATGTGTGATCTGGACGCCCTTGGGAATGCCGGTGGACCCCGATGTGAACAGCACGTGGGCAAGATCGTCGCTATCGATATTGGGCATCGGGAGAGGGGCGATCCCGTCCGAGTCGGGAAGGTCGGCCTCGGTGAACGCTGGGTCGACCGGCCACGTCGTGTCCTGAGCTGACGCAAGGGTGCCGACGAGTGCGTCTGGGTTGGCAGTCACGGCTGCTGACACCGTGTTGACCGCGCTTGGATGGGCGATGACGACCGCTGGTTGACATGCTTCCAAAATGAGTTGGATGCGCGCTGCTGGGGAGTCTGGGTCGAGTGGAACATACGGCGCCCCGACCTTCGCGCTCGCCAACATCGCAGCGATGGCGTGCCACCCCTTCGGCACACAGATGGCGATCCGGTCGCCGGCCTGCACACCATGGTTCAGGAGCAGGGCAGCAATCTGGTGCGAGCGAATGGAGAGCTCCTGGTACGTGACGGATTCATACTCGTCGTGTACCGCGATTGCGTCGGGTCGATCGATCGCCCAACGCTCAACATCTTCAAAAAGTAACCTGGTCACCCGCTCCCGCTCCCGCCTTGCTTGTCAGTGTGCTGACCACGTGGTGTTCAGCCTGACGTATTCGCAGAGTAACAGCGGTCGTGAATCGTCAAGAAGTCGGGTGTGTCGACCGTCGGTGGCGGACTAGTGCTGAGGTAGGGCTGCGACCAAGTGGACCCGTTGGCTTTCGCCGCCATTGAGCGCGGTGTGATAGCCGCGGGTGTCGGTGAAGTAGACCGAACCATCCGCTGGCAGGTGGGTGACGTGATGGTTCACGACGAACAACGACCCAGGGTTCGTGATGATCGGTACGTGCAATCTCGGTTCGGGGTCGCGATGCCACGAATTGCAGTTGTACAGCCCTTTAGACAGAACGCGGGTGCGGCCGATCGGTGCGAGCTGGCTCAGCGTCTGCCAGACCGTCTTGAAGTACAGATCGTCGAAGATCGGCACGAACTCGGTGAACGCGAACTCGTCGACGGGTTCCTCCCGCTGGACCTCCTCGTAGGAGTCGTCGACCCTGGTATGAAACAACCCGGACAAGTCGTTGGGGGTTTCGACCTCGACCCCCGGCCTTCGGGTGAGCGAGAACGCGCCGAAACCGTCTTCGACCGCTCCCTTGAACCGCACCCGTTCGAGTGCGGTATCTAGCGCATCTCTCAACCGGTCGATGTCGAAACGGACGTGTAACCGCTGAATGCCTGGGCCGGGGGTGAACTGCGCGACCGACTCGGTATCTGGATGCTCGCTGCGCCACCGCTGGAGCGCGGAGCGATCGTGCGCGATCTCGGCTTTTTGTCCTACGTCGAGCGTCATCCCAAGAGCCTAGATCGCGGAGAAGTCACCGGAGCGGCCAGCCCCGTCAGCGAACCGTCTCGCCCCAGAGATGCCTTCTGCTCTGATCATCGCCTTGCTGCCCTGGTATTCGTTTTCTAGGGCCTGACGCAGATCCACTCCGTGGGAGGCCTTGGCCGAAGCCATGTCGGATCGCATGCACATCTGCGGAAATTTCGCGATGTCGCGAGCCAATGATTCGGCCTCGTCCCGAGCCTCGCCTTCGGGGACGACGTATTCGGCCAAGCCAATCCGCTCGCACTCCTCCGCCATCACCTGGCGACCGGTCATGATCAGGTCAAGGGCTCGGCCTTGGCCGACCAGCCGCGGGAGCCGGACCGTGCCTCCGTCGATCAGCGGCACGCCCCATCGTCGGCAATAGACGCCCATGTACGCGGACTCTTCCATCACTCTGATATCGGCCCACATGGCGAGCTCCATCCCTCCCGCGACCGCAGGCCCGGCAATTGCGGCGATGACGGGCTTGGAAAGCTCAAGCCGGCTTGGACCCATCGGCCCGCGCGTGTGTCCATCGTCTGTCGAGCGGTCGAAGGACAAGACGCTGACGCCATCGTCGTCATCGGAGAGTCCGGCAGCATTCTTCAGGTCCCACCCCGAGCAGAAGGCCCCACCTTCTCCCCAGAAAACTGCAACGGCTGCATCGGCATCTCGTTCGAAGTCAACAAACGCTTCAAAGAGGGCCTTCGACGACTCGGGGTTTACTGCGTTGCGTGCTTCGGGCCGACTGTTGATAACGGTCCAAATGGGGCCGTCCTTTTCGATTCGAACTGTCATGGGCCAACAGTAGAGGGTCCGTTCGGTGGTTCGCTTGCCTGGTGAGGACCGGGGAGCGGCTAGAAAGAACACATGCAGACTCTTCGGACCCCAGATGAGCGTTTCGAGAACCTCCCCGATTTCGACTTCGCGCCGCACTACGCCGAGATCGACGATCAGGACGGCGGCACGCTTCGTGTCCACTACCTCGACGAGGGGCCTGCAGACGCTGCGCCGATCTTGCTAATGCACGGGGAGCCGTCCTGGAGTTACCTGTATCGCCACATGATCCCCGGTCTCGTTGCTGGAGGTCATCGGGTGATCGTCCCCGACCAGGTGGGTTTCGGTCGCTCGGACAAGCCAACCGAGCAGTCGGACTACACCTATGCGCGCCACGTTGCGTGGATGTCCGAGCTGGTCTTCGACCACCTCGACCTTCAGAGCATGACGCTGTTCTGCCAAGACTGGGGCGGGCTGATCGGGTTGCGCTTAGTCGCGGCGGCACCGGAACGGTTTGCCCGCTTCGCCGTCTCGAATACAGGTCTGCCAGATGGGCGAGGTACGCCGAGCGACGCGTTCTTGAGCTGGCAACGGTTCTCCCAGTCCACGCCGGACTTTGCCGTCGGCGCTCTGCTCGACATGGCAACCACCACGAGTCTGACCCCCGACGTGCAAGCGGCTTACGACGCGCCGTTTCCCGACGACAGCTACAAGGCCGGAGCGCGAATCTGGCCGGCACTTGTCCCGACATCTACCGACGACCCCGAGTCAGCGGCCAATATGGCGGCGTGGGAGGTCTTGTACTCCTACGACAACCCCGTGCTGTGCTGCTTTAGCGATCAGGACCCGGTTACGGCCGGCGGCGACAAGGTCTTTCGAAACAAGGTTCCGGGAGCTGAAGGGCAACCACACACGACGGTGATCGGCGGTGGGCACTTCGTTCAGGAGGATCGTGGCCATGAGCTGGTGGACATCCTGAATCGCTTCATCGCCGGCGAGTAGCTCCCTCAGGGTTGTCCGGGCGATTGTGGCTAGGCCAACTTGACCTTGTCGGCGATGATCAGGACCGTGCGGCCATCGACCTTGCCCTGAATCGGATGATCGCCTGGGACCAGACGGATCGAACGGACTTTGGTGCCGACCTTGATGCCGCCGGACTTCCCGTCGAGTTTGAGGTCTTTGATGATCACGACATCATCGCCAGGCGAGAGCAGTTTGCCGTTTACATCGCGAACCTCGGCAATGTCGTCGCTCTCGTCGAACCATTCGTGACCGCAAGTTCCGCACTCGTAACCCTCTTCGGCGATCAGGGGGTCGGGCATGGTGCAGATTGGACAGGCGACGGAAGTGCTCATGGTGGATGTCTAGCCTCAACCTCGAGCGATGCCGAGGATCGGCGCTCAAGACCATTGGTCACACCCGACCCAAGCGCCGCAGTTGTGGCTCTAGGGTCAGAGGGTGACAACGCCCGCAGCCCTCCGCGAAGACGCTCCAATGTCGTATCGGATGGGCCGCAAGGAACTCCTCGCGATCATCTCCGCGATCATGGCATTCACCGCCATGGCGATCGACATGATGCTCGCGGCGTTCGGAGACATTCGGGACGATTTCGGGCTTGGGGAATCGTCTACTGAGACCAGCCGTGTGGTCACCGTGTTCTTGTTGGGTCTTGCGTGCGGTCAGCTCATCTACGGGCCAGTCGCTGACCGTTTCGGCCGCAAACGGGCGCTGTACGCAGGAGCAGCGATCTATATTTTTGGCGCCGTCTGGTGTGTCTTTGCCCCCACATTCGAAACGCTCCTGATTGGACGTTTCGTGTGGGGGATCGGTGGTGCCGGTGCGCGAGTCGTCGCAACATCGATCATTCGAGATCGGTTCGAAGGTCCAGCGATGGCAAGCGCCATGTCTAACGTCATGGCCGTGTTCGTCCTCGTGCCGATCATTGCGCCGTCGCTCGGCGCGGTGATTATCGCGATTGCGCCATGGCGCAGCGTGCTGTGGTTCTGCGCGGTGTTTGCGGCCGTGATCGTGATGTGGAGTTTTCGGATGCGCGAGACCCTCGACCCCGCGAACCGTCGTGACCTCAATCCGCGGACGATCGCATCGGGCTACTGGCAGGTGGCGCGCACCCCCGTCACCTTTGGCTACACGATGGCGACGGTGTTCATTCAGGCGTCCTTCACGACCTATCTCGCAAGCTCTGAACTGCTCATTGGCCAGATCTTCGATAGAGAGGCACAGTTCCCGGTGGTCTTCGGTGCTGTTGCGGTGTTGTTCGGTGTCGGTGCCATTGTGAATGGACGCGTCGTCGAGCGGCTCGGCATAGACGAGGTCGTTAATCGTGGCTTCGTTGCCCTCGCCATTTTGCTGACCGCGTTGACGGTGCTCACCGTCACGAGTAGTGGAACGCCAAACTTCTGGTTGTTCATGCCGGTCATCGGACTCGCACTTGCATCGTTTATGTTCCTCATGCCAAACCTGACTTCGGCGTCGATGACACCTCTCGGCGCCATTGCCGGGTCGGGTTCGGCGCTTACTGGAGCGGTCCGCATCTCCATGGGAGCGTTGCTCGGCGGCTTCTTCAGCGAACAGGTGCAGACGTCGGTGACTCCACTGGTCATCGGCATTGCAACGATGACGAGTTGTGCAGGGGTGACGGTGTGGCTGGTTCGACGCGGCGGGATCCGGGCGTTGCTCGGTCGTTGATATTTGGTCATTGATATTCGCTGAACGATCGTCCAGTATTTGTCTATGACAACACGGACGAGTCGTCGAGACGAATACTTCCGCGATGGCTTTCTCTCTCCGGTAGCACTGCTGTCCCGAGACGAGGCCAATCATCACCGCGAGGAGCTTGAGCGAGCAGAGGGTGCGCTCGGAAACCTGCACTACGTCAACAAGATCCACACGGTGATGCAATCGCCCTACGATCTCGCAACGCTGCCGGCTGTCCTCGATCTGGTCGAGGAACTCATTGGCCCGGACATCCTCCTCTACAGCAGCACCTACATCATCAAGGAGTCTGGTTCTGAGGCGTACGTCGCCTGGCATCAGGATCTCACCTATTGGGGTTTGGCCGACGATGACGCACAGGTTTCAATGTGGCTTGCGCTGGCGCCAGCCACGGTCGAGGCCGGATGCATGACAATGGTGCAGGGCAGCCATCTCGATGGCCTGGTCGAACACGCCGAGGCGCCAGGAGACGGCAACGTCCTGCTTCTTGGACAACAGATCGAAGGACTCGATGCGTCGGCAGGCACGCCGTGCCCACTCGCTCCCGGCGAGGCGTCGTTCCACCATGGATGGACTGTTCACCAGTCCGGTCCAAATACGACGAGCGATCGACGCATCGGTCTCAACGTTCAGTACGTGGCTCCTCACAATGACCAAGCAAGCGGTGACATGACCGCAACATTGGTACGCGGCGAAGATCGCTTTGGCTTCTACCGGCCCGAAGCATCGCCAGCGTCTTCCCTGGACCTCGATCGAGCCAACGAACTCTTCGCCGCCGACGCGGCGATGAAAGCGCGTTACAAAACGAAGTAGCTGTTACCTCGGCTACCTCGGCAAAGCCAACGCTACAAGGTCGCCTCAAACCACTCGACCACATCACCGGTCATCCGATCGGCAAGCGCACGATCGCCAAAGAGGTGGCCGCCGTCTGCATAACGCACGAACGACTTGTGCCCGGTCGCCGCTGCGAACAGCGCCTCGGCCTCGGTGACCGGGACGGTCGTGTCGTCATCCGCGTGTACGACGAGGTACGGCCGATCGAGCGACGACACGGCATCGAGTACATCGTGTGTCTGGAGATCGTGAACAAAGCCAGCCTCGAGTTCGAAGGTCCGCCCACCGATGCGAACGTCGGCGCGGCCCTCGCGCAAGAGCTCCGCTTCGGAATCAGCAAACAAGTGGCGGACATGGTTCGCATTGCTCGGCGCCCCGATGGTCACGAGCGACCGCACCGTCTTGAGCTTCTTCGCAGCGAGGATCGCTGCGGCGCCACCGAGACTGTGACCGATCAGACCACACGGTCCGAAGCCCATCTCGATGAGCGTCGTCGCTGCCCGCACCACGTCGGAGACGTTGCCACTAAGCGTCTTCTTTGCGAAGTCGCCGTCGCTGTCGCCTCGCCCGGTGAAGTCGAAGCGGAAGGCTGCGAATCCAGCGTCTGACAATGCGTTCGCCAGGCGGGTCATGGTGTGAATGTCCTTGGAACACGTGAAGCAGTGCGCGAGGAGTACCGAGCCCTTGGCCCGTTCGACGGGTCGATGGAGCACCCCGGAGAGCTCAGCGGCCGACCCGCCAACGAAACGAATCTCTTCCTCGGCCGGGCGCTCAGGGGACCGTTCGGGCGTGTTCGTCATCCTCCGGTGACCTTGCGCAACAGGCTGACCTTGCGTTCGGTGTACGGCGGGTAGGTGACGGCAGTTTCGCCGAAGACAGGCTTGCGCAAGACACCCTTCATATTCGACAACGCTTCGAAACCGGACTTACCGTGATACCGGCCCATGCCCGACGGTCCGACGCCGCCGAAGGGCAGATCGCTCGGTGTGAAGTGCAGCAATGTGTGGTTGACGCACGCACCGCCAGAGCTCGTGCGTCCGAGCACGGCATCGACCGTGTCATCGTTGCTCGAGAAGACATACAACGCGAGCGGCTTCGGTCGCTCATTGATAAATCGAATCGCGGCGAAGGTGTCGTCGACGGTGACGATCGGCAGGATCGGGCCAAAGATCTCCTCGGTCATGAGCGGGGAATCCAGGGGAGGATCGACGACGATCGTCGGCGACAGGTACTTCGTTGCTGCGTTGTGTTGCCCGCCCAGAACCACGGTCTGATCATCGAGCAGCCCCACCAGACGCTGGTGGTGCCGTTCGCTGATGATGCGGCCAAGGTCCGGGCTCGCTTCGGGGTCCGCACCGTAGAAGCTTCCCCAGGCGTCAGCGATCTTGTCGACGAGAGCATCGCGGTTCTTCTCGGTCACCAACACATAGTCGGGGGCGATACATGTCTGGCCGGCGTTGAGGGTCTTGCCCCAAGCAATCCGGTTTGCGGCGACATCGAGGTCAGCATCATCGGCGACCACCACAGGCGACTTTCCCCCTAACTCCAAGATGACCGGTGTCAGGTGCTCGGCTGCGGCGCGCATCACGATGCGACCAACGGTGGTCGAGCCCGTAAAGAAGATGTGGTCGAATCGTTGCTCGAGCAGCGCGGTCGATGTCTCGATGCCGCCCTCGACGATGGCGAAGGCCCGTTCGTCGAGGTACTTCGGAAGTTCCCGAGAAATCAGTCCAGAGGTAGCCGGTGCGAGCTCGGATGGCTTGACGACGACGGCATTGCCAGCAGCGATTGCGGCGACGAGCGGTTCGAGGACGAGATTCACCGGGTAGTTCCACGGAGCGATGATCAGGGCAACGCCGAGTGGCTCCGGGATGATCTTCGCCGATCCCGGTTGGGTCACGAGGGGAATTTTCGCTCGTCGCGGCTTTGCCCACTTGCGAACGTTCTTGCGGACGTGCTCAGCTTCGGTGATCGATGAACCCACATCGGCGAGCCATCCCTCGATCTCTGGGCGGCCCAGGTCTTCGCCCATGGCAGCGATGAGCGCATCGGTGTGGTCTTTGGCAAACGCGATGACACCATCGAGCTGCGTCTCGCGCCAGGCGACCGAACGGGTAGTCCCATCGAGAACCGTGGATCGCAGTCGGTCGATCGTCGAACCGAGATCGGCGAGATGGTCGGTCGTGCTGGACTCTGGAGCGAGGGTCATACCCCAATGGTAGGGGCTAGTTCGCTCGACGGCCGACTCACATGGTCGAGTCGGTGCTGTCGATCGACCGTCCAGGATCTATCGTTGTACGACGCCGACGAGTGGAGCCAGGGTGGACGAAGTACTGATCGACAAACGCGATGGATATGCGATCGTGACATTGAACGATCCCGATCGACGAAACGTCTTTACGCTGGCAATGAGCGCTCGAATCCAGGAGCTCTTCGACGAGCTCGAAGACGATGCGTCGATCAACGCCGTGATCATTACTGGAGCCGGTAAGGGATTCTGTTCCGGTGGGCATCTCGACGAACTGCTCGAGAACCCCGGACCGGACGGTATGCGCAAGATCTACGCTGGTTTCGTTCGCATCGCGAACAGCCGGCTCGCAACGATCGCCGCCGTCAACGGTGCAGCTGTAGGAGCAGGCATGAACGCACTGTTGGTGTGCGACGTTGTCATCGCGGCTGAATCGGCCAAATTCGACAGCCGGTTCCTGCAGATCGGTCTTGGCCCTGGCGGCGGCCACACGTGGCGTCTTCGGAACAACATCGGCCTTCAGGCGACCAAGGCAATGGTCTTGTTTGGGGAGGTGCTCGATGGTCAGCGTGCGGCAGATATCGGTCTCGCATGGAAGTGCGTCCCGAACGACGAGTTGATCAGCGCTGCAGAGGAGCTCGCTGCCAAGGCCGCCAAGGCCCCTCGCGAGTTGCTGATGCGGACCAAGGACACGATCCACAACACGATCGCGATCAGCGAGAGCGACGCTGCGATCGACAACGAGCTCGACACGCAGGTCTGGTCGATGGGCGAAGCAGCCTTCGTCGACATGGTCAGTTCGTTGAAGTCGCGCATTTCGACCAAGTGATGTCGATGGGCGATGGTTTCAACTTCACCCTGAGTCCCGAGCTCGAGGACCTCCGTGACCGGTCGCGTCAGGTTGCCCAACAAGGCGTTGCGGACCACGGCGTGCACAACGACAGCTGGATCAACGGGTTCTCGAAAGAGTTCTCGGCCACGCTCGCCGACAATGGTTGGGTCGGCATGACGTGGCCGGTCGAATTTGGTGGGGGAGGGCGACCCAACATCGAGCGAGTCATCATGGCTGAAGAGATGATCGGGGCCGGAGCCCCGATCGCTGCGAGCTGGTTCGCCGATCGCCAGTTTGGGCCATCGCTCTTCACCTATGGAACGCCCGACCAGCAGGCCGAATATCTGCCGGACATGCTCGCTGGGAAAACCACGTGGGGCATCGGTATGAGCGAGCCCGATAGCGGATCCGATCTGGCCAGCCTCAAGACCTCTGCAGTTCGGTCAGGTGACATCTTTGTCGTGAACGGCCAAAAGATCTGGACGTCGGGCGGCGCGCTGGCTGACTACGTGTATCTGATCTGTCGCACGGACGCCACCGGCCGACCCCACGAAGGGGTGAGCGAACTCATCGTCCCGATGGACCTCCCGGGCATCGAAGTCCGACCGATTCGAGACATGGTCGACAACACCCACTTCTGCGAGATCTTCTTCACCGATGTCGAAGTTCCAGCAGAGAATCTGGTCGGTGTAGAGGGCGGCGCGTTCAAGCAAACGATGGTGCAGCTCGAGCACGAGCGTGGTGGCATCGACCGTCTCGTCTCGAACCGGCCGTTGTACGAGCTTGCGAAAGCAAAGGCCGATACCGACAACCCCGTCGTCCGACAACAAATCGCTCGACTCGAAGCGGACTATCACGTTGGCCGGCTGCTGGTGTATCGCGAAGTTCTTCGTCAGGCGCCAAAGGGGTTCAGTGCAGCGACCAAAGTCTTCTGTACTGAACATCAGGTGCGCGTCGCTGACTTTGCGGCATCGGTGCTCGGACCGGAGATGACGCTCGACAGCCAGCAGAGTCGCGAGCTCTGTTACAGCCCGAGCTACAAGCTCGCCGGCGGGACGAGCGAGGTTATGCGAAACATCTTGGGCGAGCGTGTGCTCGGTCTGCCTCGAGAACCTCGGGCGTAAACCCGTTAGGCCGCCTGTGTGTCGATGACCGTATGGGCGAGGTCGAGTGCACTGTGGTCGATGTCGAGCGCATCGGCGCCGATCGGCACCGCATCGAGGTGAGCGGTCGGGAGCCGCACAACGAACGTCGCGCCCTCACCTTCGCCGCTCGACGCAACGATCGCACCTTGATGGCGCTCTGCGATCCGACGGCAAACGGACAGGCCAACGCCGGTACCGGCGTATTCCGAGCGGCCGTGTAGACGTTGAAACGGCGCAAAAATCTTCGTGACGTATTCCTCCTCGAAGCCGATGCCGTTGTCGACGATCGAGATGTCGTACCAGCCCTTCGGAGGTTCGTCCGATCCGAAGTTCTTGGGGAGCACATGTCGGGCGCTGATGGAGATCTTCGGCGCAACGTCTTCTCGCCGAAATTTCAGGGCGTTGCCGATCAGGTTCTGAAAGAGCTGTGCCATCTGGCTCGAGTCGACGGGCAGCGTTGGCATGCGCCCAAGATCGATCTCGGCACCGGATTCATCGATTGCGACTTCGAGGTCCGACAGTACGCGTTCGATAATTTCGCGCAGCGGCGCGTTCACCATTGCCGTGCCTCGGGTCGTGACACGGGCGAAGGTCAAGAGATCATCGATCAAGTTCTGCATGCGGTGAACTGCGCTATTCATCCGTCGCAGATAGTCCTGGCCTTGCTCATCGAGTTTGCCGTCGACCTTTGCTTCGAGCCGGCCGCTGAACGCGGTCACCTTGCGGAGGGGTTCCTGAAGGTCGTGGCTCGCCACCTGCGCGAACTCGAGCAGGTCACGGTTGCTCTCTTCGAGACGCTCCGCCACGCGCTGCGAGCGGAACTCTGCGAGCCGTTGCTCGGTGAGGTCGCGACTCATGGCAATGATGAGCTCGACTTCGTCGTCGTCGTTGAACGCCTGCATGCAGCGCCACTCGAACCAGCGCGGTTCGCCGGCAGCGTTGATGCTTGGGCTTTCGATGATCAGGTCATCATCGCCAGGCTTGCGGGCGAGGTTTGCTTCGACCATCTCATGGAGAAGCTCTTCTTTTTCGGGCTCGAGCTCGGTGACCTTTTTGCCGAGGGTGCCGTCTGGCCAGCGGTCGGCGAACAACTCGTCGTAGGCGGCGTTGACGTACACCAACGTGCCGTCGGGCCGGTAGGCGAAGAGCGGACTGCTCTTTTCATGAATGAGCTGCTTGACGAGCGCGAGTGACCGTTCGTCGTAGCCGGACTCGTCGTTGGTCGACGACTCGGCCATCTCAGCTTGCCTTTGGAAGCTCGACCATCTCGAGCCAGTAGCGACCGAGCTCCGACATAACCGCAACGAGTCCATCGAAGCTGATCGGCTTCGAGATGAAGCTGTTCACGCCCAGGTCATAGGTGCGGTAGATGTCTTCTTCGGCTTTCGATGTTGTGAGGACCACGACCGGAATGCGCCGTAGTTCTGCGTGGCTCTTGATCTCGGCTAACGCCTCTCGGCCGTCCTTGCGTGGCATGTTCAGGTCGAGGAGGATCAGGCCTGGCAAGGGTTTGCCAAGGCGAAGGAGCTCATAGAGGTGCTCCATCAATTCGACGCCATCAACAACTTCGTCCAAAGGGTTCGTCAGCAGGCTGACGTCGAACGCCTCCCGCGCCATGAGGCGGTCATCCTCATCGTCGTCAGCGAGCAAAATACGGATGGGTTCTGCACCAGGAGAGATGGCTGTCATACAGATTCGGTCGGCACGACGTTCCCAAGATTGAGCACAAAGACCTGTGGTTGGTAGATGCACGATCGAGATCTACGTGGAATCATGTGACTCAGACCACAGAAAGAACTCGATGACTACGACAATCATTGATCACCTCGAGCGTCACGCCGCAGCGACGGGAGGCCGTGCTGCGTTACACGACAAATTGAACGGGACGTGGCGGACAACGTCATGGAAGGAATACAACGACCTCACCCGTCGTGCCGGTCGCGCCATGATGGCCGCGGGCTTGGGCGAGGGCGACGTCGTAACGATCCTTGGCGCGAACCGGCCGGAGTGGGTCATCTCCGCGCTGGGAGCGATCCGCATCGGGGGCATCTCGGCTGGCGTGTACACCACCTGTTCAGCTGAAGAAATCGGATACATCGTCGGCCACTCCGAATCGCCGATTCTGGTCGTCGAGACCCAGGAGCAGCTCGGTCGGGTGCTCGAGGTCTGGGATGAACTTCCGTCGCTGAAAAAGGTCGTGATGATGCGCGGAGGCGGCGATCACGACGACCCACGAGTTGTTTCCTGGGAGGACTTCCTCGCGAGTGGCGACGACATCTCCGATGCCGACCTCGACGCTCGGAAGGACGCGTTGCGTCCAGACCAAGTTGCGGATTTCATCTACACCTCGGGAACCACAGGCCCGCCCAAGGCCGTGATGCTTACCCACGAGAACCTCGAGTGGACGGGCACACAGATGGGCAGCCAAGTCGACCTCGGCCACGAGGACGTTGCCTTGTCGTACCTGCCGCTGTCCCACATTGCTGAGCAGATGGCATCGCTGATCATGCCGTTGATCTTTGGCTACGAGGTGTACTTCTGTCACGACGGCTTGCAGCTCGCCGAATACCTCCGCGAAGCCCGGCCAACCACGTTCTTCGGCGTCCCTCGCGTATGGGAACGTTTCGAGGCGGGCATCAAGGGCCAGCTCGGCGAAGCCACCGGCGCCAAGGCAAAGATCGCAAGCCTCGCGCAAGGCGTGGCCGCCAAGTACATCGGCGAGCAGAACGCTGGCCGTACGCCCAACGCAGTGCTCAGTGCTCAGTACAACGCCGCGAACAAGGTCGTCTTCTCCAAGATCCACGCCGCGCTTGGGTTCGATCGCTGTCGGGTCTTCGTCTCGGGTGCAGCGCCCATTCCGGCAGCTTCACTGGAGTTCTTCGCGTCGATCGGCATTCCCATCACCGAGCTCTACGGCCAGAGCGAAGACTCCGGACCGACCACCACAAACCTCCCAGGCGCCAATCGCTATGGCACCGTTGGACGTGCGGTCCCGGGTGTGGAAGTCAAGATCGCAGAGGACGGCGAGATCCTCGTTCGCGGGAAGAACGTGTTCGCCGGCTACTACAAGAACCAGGAAGCCACCGATGAGACCGTCATCGATGGCTGGCTGCACTCGGGCGACTTGGGCACGATCGATGACGATGGCTACCTGTCGATCATTGGTCGCAAGAAGGACATCATCATTACCTCGGGCGGAAAGAACATCGCTCCGCAGAACATCGAGGAGGCGCTCGCTGGAATCGACATCGTCGGCACGCCCGTGGTGATCGGCGAGAAACAACGATTCCTGGTGGCGCTGCTGACGCTCGAACCAGAGGCCGCATCCCGATTTGCCGAGGAGCACGGAATCGACACGGCCACGATGCACGAGGACCCAAAGGTACGTGCTCACCTCGAGGCCGCGATCACCTCACAGGTCAACCCGCTCATGGCTCGCGTTGAGCACATCCGTAACTTCGTTGTGCTACCACACGAATTCAGTACCGACGGGGGAGAGCTCACGCCGACGTTCAAGGTGAAGCGGAACGTCGTGAATGAGAAGTACGCCGATGAGATTAGCGCCGTCTACGAAGACGGTCAGGTCCTCTAAGCCAACGAGCTGGCCGCTGCAGCGATTACGCCAGAACGTCTTTGGCGATAATCGTCTTCATGATCTCGCTGGTACCACCGTAGATGCGTGAGATCCGAGCATCGGTCCACGCACGGCTGATTGGATATTCGGTGGTGTATCCGTAACCACCAAAGAGCTGCAGACACCGATCGGTCACACGGCCCTGTAGCTCCGAACCCCACAACTTTGCTTGGGCGGCTTTCGCCGCGCTGAGTTCGCCTGCGTTGAGTTCGAGAATGCACTCCTCCATGAACGGACGGGTGACGGCGATCTCGGTTGCGACATCGGCGAGTTCGAACTTCGTATTTTGGAAGCTGGACAGCGGCGAGCCAAAGGCCGTTCGTTCCTGCACGTAGTCAACGGTCCAGCCGAGGGCTGCCTCAGCGGCCGCAAGGCCATACAGGCCAATGGATAGGCGCTCTTGGGCGAGGTTGAACGTCAGGTATTCAAAGGCACGACCTTCTTCTCCCAAGACGTTTGCTGCGGGAACCCGCACATCGTCAAAGAAAAGCTCGGCGGTGTCCTGCGAATGTTGGCCGATCTTTTCGATATTGCGACCACGTTCGAATCCGGACATGCCCCGTTCGACAACGAGCAGAGACATGCCGGTTCGGCCGCCATCGGGGTGGGTGCGGGCTACGACGATGATCAGATCGGAGTTCAGCCCATTCGTAATGAAGGTCTTTGAACCGTTCAAGATGTACTCGTCGCCATCGCGTGTGGCGTGGGTTGCAATGCCTTGAAGGTCGGAGCCGGTTCCCGGTTCGGTCATCGCTATGGCGGTGACGAGTTCGCCCGAGGCAATACCCGGTAGCCATCGCTGCTGTTGCTCCTCGTTGCAATATTCGATGAAGTACGGCGAGCAGATGTCGTTGTGAAGGGTAATGCCGAGCCCTGCTCCACCAAGGCCAGCGCCAGCGAGCACCTCGGTAATTACCGCGTTGAATCGGAAGTCCGATGTTCCGCCGCCACCAAATGCCTCATCGATCGCCAAACCGGTGAAGCCGTGTTTGCCCGCCTCGACATAGATGGAGCGATCCATGATGCCTGCGGTCTCCCAGTCGTCTCCGTGCGGTGCCATCTCGCTATCGACGAAGGCCTGGAAGCTGCTGCGGAACATCTCGTGGGTGTCGTCGTAAATCGTTGGCATGTATTTTCCTGATTCGTCCAATGAAATCTCGGTGATCTACCGTCTGGTAACAAGCAGCCATATGGGGCTGCATTCCGAGGGGGAAATCCTAATGAAGAAGATTCTGTCAGTTCTTGCGGCATCGATGCTGCTCGTAGTGTCCTTTGCGACGAGCGCCGGTGCACAGACCGTCGGTACCGTCGAGTCCGACCCGGCGACCGTACCAGCCGAAGGTGAATACACCGTCACCGCTACCGGCTCAGGTTTCTTGCCTGACTCGGTCTTGCTTCTCGGTTCGTGCACCGCACCTGGTGACGAGCTTGTTCCCGGCGTTTCTGACGCTGACGCCATCGGCGCTGCGGCCGCGGGCATCTCGCCGCTTGAGCACTGCGACGTCGCGAATGCCCTTCAGGTCACCACCGACGCCGACGGCAACTTCAGCCAGGAAGTGACCGCTACCATCGGCGCCAACTTCTTCCTCACCGCTGGCACGCTCGACCAGGCCCAAAGCGGCGGCGTGTGGATCCCGATCGTCGACGCTGCCGCCGCTGGTCAGCTCGCCGTCACCGGTGTTGACTCGGGTGTTCTCGCTGGAGCTGGCGCCGCAATGATCGCGCTCGGTGCGTTCGCTGTGCATGCGTCACGCCGCAACGAAGACTGATACTCGTTTCCGTAGACAAGCCCGGTTGCGCAATGCAGCCGGGCTTGTTGCGTTTTTGGGGAAGCTGGCAGCTACAGCACGCCGATCAAGCGGAGCGCGAGCGCAATTGCAGCGATGATCATGACGATCCGGATTGGCTTCTCGCCGCCTCGAACGGCAAGTTTCGCACCAATCCAGCCGCCGGCCGAGAGGCCGATCGCCAAGACGATGGCGGGTCCCCAGCGCACGTTCCCGTCGAGAATGAACACCGGTAGGGCAATGCACGTGGCGAGGAAGATGAAGATGACCTTCACCACGTTTGCCGTGATGAGATCGAGTCCTGAGCGGCTGAGTGCGGCGAGCAAGACCAGTCCAACCCCAGCCTGAATGGCGCCTGCGTAGATTCCGATGATGAAGAAGACGGTGGCGGTGAGCGTGACCGGCCATGGGTCTGCGTCGGTGCGAACCTGCGGTTTGCGGACCGTAAGAATGATCAGCGGGATCATGAGTAACCCGAATGCTCGTTCGAAGGTCTCGTCGGTGAGCTGGCTTATGCCATAGGCGCCAACGAGCGACCCAACGAGGGCTGGCGGGACGATCGGTAGCAATACCCGAGGATCCACCGTCTTGCCCTCACGGCGAAAAGACAGGAAGGACGCCACGTTCGACGTCAGAATGCCCACCCGATTCGATCCGTTCGCTGCAACGCCGGGAACACCAGCGACGACGAGTAGGGGGACGGTCAGCATGGACCCGCCTCCGGCCATTGCGTTGACGGCACCGGCGAAGGCACCTCCCACGAGCAAGATGACAGCATCAAGAAGGGTCACGGGGCCAAGCTATCCGAATCCGGTTCGACGCTAACGAGTGACGCTAGGAGATAGCAGCGAAGTGATAGCCGCCGTAGATCTGTTCTTGGGGGACGATCTCGAGCTGGCTGATATTCACATGCCACGGGGCGTCGACCATATGGATGATCGATGCAGCGACATCATCGGGATGGAGAACCGTGATGCCGGTGTCTTGGGCCTTGGCCCGTCGTTCCTCGTCGTCTATCGCCACCTCGTAGAACTCGGTGGATACCCGGCCCGGATTGATCTCGCTCACCCGGACCCCCGATCCGCTGAGCTCGTTGCGAAGGTCGCGACAGAACTTGTGCACCGCAGCCTTCGATGCCCCGTACAGCGCCGTTGGTCCTGCGTGCACCGCCGCCGTCGAGCTCATGTTGACGATGTGACCTCGCTTGCGCTCGATCATGCCGGGAAGGACCGCTCGGGTGAGGTGGATCAGCGAGGTGACGTTCGTGTCGATGGTTCGTTCGATGTCGCGCACATCGGCGGTTGCGAGCGAACCCATTGCCCGCCCAAGGCCAGCGTTGTTGATCAGGATGTCGATGTCATGGTCGTGCTCGATGGCTGAGACGGCATCTCTGTCCCGAACGTCAAGCTCGAAGGGGATGCAGCCTGTGTCCGCAGCGAGGACGTCGAGCCGGTCGATCCGTCGAGCAGCAGCGATCACTTGCACCCCCTTTGCGCAAAGCGCTCGAACCGTGGCTTCGCCAATCCCGCTCGACGCACCGGTGACGAGTGCGGTATCGGTTTCTTGCAGGGTCATCGTGTTCCTCGCGCTCGTTAGATGGTTCGACCAGCGTCGGCCCAGTATTCGTCTTTGAGTAAACGCTTGTATAACTTGCCGGTCGGGTGACGGGGAAGTTCCGGGCGGAAGTCGATAGAGCGCGGGCATTTCACATCGGCGAGTTGTTCCTTGCAATAGGCGATGAGCGTGCGTTCTAACACCGATGCAGCCTCGTCGTCGGCGGGCATGACCGCTGGTTGCACCACGGCCTTGACCTCTTCGCCGAAGTCATCGTTGGGTACACCGAAAACGGCGACGTCGGCGACTGCATCGTGCATTGCGAGCACGTTCTCGGTCTCTTGGGGATAGATGTTGACACCGCCGGCGATAATCATGAACGCCTTACGGTCGGTCAGATACAGGAAGCCATCCTCGTCGACGCGGCCAATGTCACCGAGGGTCGACTCGCCACCGGGGGCGTATGATCCAGCGGTCTTGTCCGGGTCACCGTGATATTCGAAGTCGCCGCCTCCACTGAAGTACACGCCGCCTTCTTCGCCGACCGGGACCTCGTTGCCGTCATCATCGAGAATGTGCAGCGTGCCAAGCATGGCTACACCGACACTGCCCTTGTGGGCAAGCCACTGTTCGCTATTGCAGTAGGCGAGTCCGTTTCCTTCGGTGCCGGCGTAGTACTCGTGAATGATCGGCCCCCACCAGTCGATCATCTGCTCCTTGGCTGCAATCGGGCACGGTGCCGCAGCGTGGACTGCGTTCTGTAGCGAGGAGAGGTCGTATTTGGCCTTGATCTCGTCGGGGAGCTTCAGCATTCGAATGAACATCGTCGGAACCCATTGGCTCGACGTGATCGAGTACTTCTCGATAGCAGCCAGGGCTGCCTCGGGATCGAACCGTTCCATGACAACGACGGCTCCACCCGAGCGGAGGACGGCTCGGCAAAAGCGAAGAGGCGCAGCGTGATAGAGCGGTCCGGGGGAGAGGTACACGGTGTTCTCGTCGGTGCCGAACAGCATGCGGCAGAACATCGTGACGCCGTCACCTGCGCCGAGAGGCGCCTCGACCGATGCGCTCTTGACGCCTTTGGGACGGCCGGTCGTACCGCTCGAGTACAACATGTCGTTGGTCTCGAGGCGATTCGGTAGTGGGGTGGTGTCCATTGCTGCGATGGCAGCGTCGAATGGTTCGTGGTCTGCGAGGTCACCGCCGATGACGAGTCGATGGAGGACCTCTGGGGTTGTTGCGACGATGCCGGTCGCCATCTCGGCCACGTAGGGCGACATGATTACGGCCTTGGCTCCGCAGTTGTTGACGATGTAGCTGGCTTCTTCGTGCTGGAGACGTGAGCTCATTGCGGTGTAGACCAGGCCGGCGTAGTGACAACCCCACATAATCGGCAAGTACTCGAGCCGGTTCTCCATACAGAACGCGACGTGGTCTCCGGCGTTCAAGCCAATGGACCGGAACCAGTGCGACAGCTGGTTGGCCATCGCATCGAGCTCGGCATAGGTCATTCTTTCGCCGGTGCTCGCCATGATCACCGCTGGGTCGTCCGGGGAGACCTGCGCCCAGTGCCCCGGATGTAGCGCTACATCTTGCGTCATAACTATCCCCTTTGTTTGCGTCGTCGAAGACATTAGGGGTCGGTGTGGGGTGGGTCACGCATACGGACCCTCAACTTGGGGTGATGATTCCGCCGAGTTTCGATAAATTCGTGTCTTTTTGCAGGGATGGAAATCCTCCTTTTGGGCTTTTCGCGTCGAAACCATAAAAACAAGCCTTTTTAGATTCGCTTTTCTCTAGCAACAGGCTTGCCCAGCCCCGATAGTGGTCTCAACACGGAAACGAGGGAGCGAAGCGGCGCTCTCCAACGAAAGTAGGACACGACATGACTCCTCCAAACGGAACCCACAACCTGATGAGCGCTTCGGTACCCCAGGCTGGTTTCGGCTTTGGTGTGAGCGAGTCGCCGTACGCCGAATCTCCAGATCACCTCACCTTCGAAGAAATGCGCGAGATGCCAATGCACATGGCGCTCGGCTTCGACACCGAAGACTGAGTTCGCACCCGACCGGTGAGCGCTGCACGAGCCAGCGTCCCACCAGCTGATCTGTCGGACACGGAATTCTTGCCGTATCCGGCCACGTCTCGAACGGCGACCATCGCCGACGGGAACGACATCGAGCGCGGTAGTGCTCACCCGATCTTGCTCACGCCCGAGCTAGAGGCGTTCAGCCTGTCCGGCTTCGCCAAAACCTAACCAACAACTCCCCGACATCTACAAGGACATAACCATGAGTTACCAGGACGATATCAAGGCACTCGACGCCGTCATTACCAACGAAGGCAGCCAGTGGGCGGCCATCAACGCCGAGTCAGCAGCTCGGATGCGCCTGCAGAATCGGTTCAACACCGGGCTCGATATCGCCAAGTACTGCGCGGCGATCATGCGCAAGGACATGGCCGAATACGACCAGGACAGCACCCGCTACACCCAGAGCCTCGGGTGCTGGCACGGGTTCATTGGTCAGCAGAAGATGATCTCGGTGAAGAAGCACCAGGGATCGACAGACAAGACGTACCTCTATCTCTCCGGATGGATGGTCGCAGCACTGCGAAGCGAATTCGGTCCGCTTCCCGACCAGTCAATGCACGAGAAGACCACCGTGCCGATGCTCGTCGAGGAGCTCTACACCTTCCTCAAGCAGGCCGATGCCCGCGAATTGAACCACATCTACCGCGATCTTGATGCCGCCCGTGACGCCAACGACGCCGATGCCGAGGCTGCAGCAATCGCAAAGATCGACAACTTTGAAACCCATGTCGTGCCGATCATCGCCGACATCGACGCTGGTTTCGGAAACGAAGAAGCCACGTACCTGCTCGCAAAGGAAATGATCATGGCCGGCGCCTGCGCCATCCAGATCGAGAACCAGGTATCAGACGCCAAGCAGTGCGGCCACCAAGACGGCAAGGTCACCGTCCCCCATGAGGACTTCCTCGCAAAGATCAACGCCGTCCGATACGCATTCCTTGAGCTCGGTGTCGAAGACGGCATCATCGTTGCACGCACGGATTCCCTTGGCGCTGGTCTCACCCAGAAGATCCCGGTTTCCCAGGAGCCAGGAGACCTGGCAAGTCAATACATTGCGTACCTCGAGACCGAAGAGGTGAGCATCGACGACGTTGCTGACGGCGAAGTCCTCATCAAGACCGATGGCAAGCTCGCTCGCCCGGTTCGCATGCCGAATGGCCTTTACGCATTCAAGGCTGACACCGGCGCTGATCGAGTCGTGCTCGACTGCATCACCAGCCTGCAGAATGGCGCCGACCTGCTCTGGATCGAAACCGCAACTCCGGACGTTGCCGAGATTGCTGGCATGGTGAACCGGATCCGCGAGGTCGTCCCGAACGCGAAGCTGGTGTACAACAACTCGCCATCGTTCAACTGGACGCTCAACTTCCGTGAGCAGGTGTTCGACGCATGGACCGCCGAGGGCAAGGACATGACGCAGTACGACCGTGCCGAACTGATGGCAGCTGCCTACGACGACACCCCGCTCGCTATCGAGGCCGACGCCAAGATCCAGTCGTTCCAGTCAGATGCAGCTCGCGATGCGGGCATGTTCCATCACCTGATCACTTTGCCGACGTATCACACCGCGGCGCTGTCGACCGACAACCTGGCCAAGGGCTACTTCGGCAAGGAAGGCATGCTCGCTTACGTCGCCGGCGTTCAGCGTCAGGAGATCCGTCAAGGCATCGCAACGGTCAAGCATCAGGACATGGCTGGCTCGAACATGGGCGATGATCACAAGGAGTACTTCTCGGGTGATCAGGCGCTCAAGGCCGGCGGCGGCAAGAACACGATGAATCAGTTCTAACCGCCTCTTGGCTTTGTCTCACCGACCGTTCGAGCGCGAAGCGAGAAACGTCGGGTAGCGCACAAAGCGAACGGCTCTTTCCTGTCGGGGGAAAGACGAAGACGCCGCACCGGGTTTCCGGTGCGGCTCTTCTCGTTTTGCGTCGCCCTGTTTGCGTATGCCTACGCCAAAGGCGCCGGGATCAGCTTCCCGCCGACACCGTGATACTCGATCGACCGAGCCACAAACCCCGTCGCCTTTGCGTGTTCGACAAACGCGGCCAGGTACTCAGCGCCCGCGGCGCCTCTTGATTTTGGGGTGCCCATGGCCTGTTGCACCGTGGCGAACGAACCATCCAAAATTCGTGCGGTCGGGGCATCGTCGTGGTCCTGGGTCAGCCGGGGTCGCAGTCCGGCGTTTGCGTCCAGCCCGTGCTCGACGAATGCGGCGAACGAATCATCGAGGGTGGCCACTTTCACGAGCTCGCCATGTTGGAGGTTTCGTTCGAGCCACAGGCAATACGCAGCTCGGTCTTTGACGGCGATCCGCACCCCAGGCTGGTCGAGATCGGCCAACGATGTGGCTGTCGATCCAGCGGGAACCATGAAGGTAGCTTCGATCTCTGCATACGCAGCACTGAAGTTGATGTGCACAGCCCGGGCGGGCTCAGCACCGATATTTCCGACATCCCATACATCGTCCACGGCCGCGTCGGCGACCGAACCAGGAGACGGATACGTCGTGAGCTCGATCGGGACTCCCAACGCATCGGCGAGCGCACGTGCCATGTCGGGCGACGGACCGATAGGAGATCCGTCGTCGTCGGTACCGGTGACGAGCAGAAAGTTGCTCAGGTTGATCGCTGCCCGAAGCGTGCCGGTGGGGGCGAGGGCGGCGATGGCGTCGGTACTCGGTGGGTCGAGGGTCATGGCCTCATCGTATTACGTGAGCCGGGCACGGCGTCCGGAGACGGCGTCCCGCGCCGCCTCGAGCGCCCGGTAATAGAACGGGAACGCGAGAAGCACAAAGAACGTGCTCGACAGCAGCCCGCCGATGATCGTGATTGCGAGCGGTTGCCAGAACGGATCGACAAGGGCGAGGGGCAAAAGGCTTGCTGTGGTGGTGGCGGTCGTGACGATAAGCGGGCGGAATCGCTCCTCGATCGCTCGCTGTATGGCGACTCGGGCATCGGCGCCATCGTTTCGATGCTGATTGGCCGAATCTGTCAACAGGATCGTGTTGTTCACCGCAATGCCAATGAGGCCGAGGGCCCCGAGCATGACGAAGAAGCTGAGCTCGTTCCCGGTCAGCGCGAGCAGTCCGAACGCACCGAACGCCGAGAACGGAACGGCCAGGAAGACGAGCAACCATTGGCTCGCAGACCGAAACTGGATGACGAGGAGCGCAAGGATGAGGACCGTCGCGATTCCGAACGCGGTCGGGAGGGAAGCAAACGATGATTGGTTCTCGGTTTCGAGACCAAAGTCGTAACCCAATCTGGCCGCACTTCCAGCGCCACCGAGCTGCTCGATCGGCCCGAAGCGAGTTTCGAGGAAGGCCTGAGCGGCTTGGGTTGTCGCCGACGTCTGGTCGTTGTCGAAGCGAGCCCGTACCTCGACGAGTCGCTCTCCGTCCCAACGAGCAACAACGAATTGCAAGCCGGTATTGGTTTCGACAACCCGGGCCTGTTCGCCACTCGGGAGGGTGAGCTCCGCACCTCGAAGCGCCAACTCGACCTCCGACGCCAAGGCAACCGCGGCAGCAGGATCCTCGGAGTACACCTGTACGAGGAACGGAAACAGGACATCGGGAGGCCCAGCACCCTCGGGGGTAAACCTGATTCTGTGCGTCTCGAATTGGCCGCCCAACGACCCGTTGAGCCGAGCCACGAGTTCATGCACCGTCGGACGGTCTCCCATGTGAGGCAGGGTGACGCGGGTTGTTGCCCGCCGAGTATCTCCAAGAAAGGTGTACCCATCGATCATCAGATCCCCGAGCTCGGAACTGGTGGCCTCGTTCGCCTCGTTCGTGATCGCCTTGGCTTCGTCGAGAGTCGTGCCTGACGAAAAGGAGATCTCAATATCGAGCTGGTTGGCGTCCTTCGCAGGCGGGAAGATATCGAAACCAAGCGACGGCGCGAACACGAAGAATCCGACCGCCGACAGCAACACACTCGCCAGGGTCATCGCTGCGCCTCGACGTCGTCCGCTGTTCCCGGGGGATGACACGAACCTGGCGAGCGCCGAACGACTTGCTGTCTCGAGACGGGACGGCGTTCGGCGTTTCGCAAGCAGGCCCGATGCTGCAACCGACGGGATAAAGGCGAGGGAGAACGCGAGCGAAACAATCAACGCAATCGACACGGTGATCGGCAAGATGCGAATGAAGTCGCCAAGAACGCCGTCGATCGTGAGCATCGGCAAGAAGACGAGGACGGTTGTCAGCGTTCCAGAGATTGTCGCAGCACCGACCTTCGTCACCGCCCGAACGACGCGTTCGTGCGCTCCGCTGGGAATCACCGCAGCTGGATCGGCGGGTTCGGCATCGATCGATTCGGTGATCACGATGGCATCGTCGACGAAGAGACCCAGCGCGAGGATCAGCCCGAAGAGCGACAACGTGTTCAGCCCAATCCCGGCGAACCAAAACACGACCGCACAGCCTGCCAACACCGTGACGATGAACGCCGACGTGAGTACGGCGGCGCGCCACGAGATCATGACGAACATCACCGTCATCACGGCGAGCAGGCCCGTGAGAACGTTTTGTTGGAGCGACCCGACCTGTTGCTGAACGGTCGTTGCGAAATCGAGGCCGACCGCGGCGCTGAAACCATCGGGAAGCGCTGGCGCGTCCCGCAACGCACTGTCGACGGCCGTGCGGATGCCGAGCGCATCGACGTTCGGTGATGCGACGACACCGACGGCAACACTGGGGCGGAAGCCGTCCTTGGTCTGCCGTGTCATGAACGCGGTCTCGAGCTCGACCTGCTGGCCGGTGAGCGGGTTCTCCCCGCGGCGAATCAAATCGACGACCGCCGTGCGCTCTATGTCCTGGTGGTACAGCTCTCCGGACAACTCAGCCGCAACGGCCTCGAGTTCGCTAGCCATCACGCCATCGGGCCCTGTGATAGCAACGATGAGGTCGAATTCGTTGAGCAGCTTTGCGGCGCTGCGGCTTTCGGCGACGACCTGTGCTTGCTCGGGGAGCTGAGCTGCCTCGACCGCTCGATCTATGGCTGCCTTTCCCGCCCCGGGCGCAGCGTCGGGATCAAGCCGGGCGATCACCGTGAACGAGCTCGATCGGGAGTAACTCTGCACTTCATGAACGAGGGGGTCGGATGCGAGGAGGGCGGCGAGAGGCTGGGCGACATCTCGATCTACTCGTTCAGGATCATCGACGAGGTATGCGCCGCTGGCGATTGCAACAGGGAAGTCGACCGCTGGCAGTCCATCTTTGGGAAGCAACACCAGATACGACGCTGCACCGAACACCACGACGGCAATGATCGACGTCCAGATACGCCGCGGGTGATCGATCACCCATCGAACAGCCTTCGTCATCACGGTCGCCCTTTCGGCGCCTGCGGTTCTCGGGCGCCACGGGCCTCAGTGAGACGATCGGTACGGAAAGGGCTGCGAAAGGTCAGGTTGCGATTTGATGTCCGGTGTTACGACCGGCGCAGCGTCTCCATGGCTCTTGCGGCGATCGCCATTGCGGTGAGCGTTGGGTTCTTCTCCGGGCCGGTCGTAAAGACGCTGGTGTCGACCACCTGAACGTTCTGGACCGCATGGAGGCGACAGTCTTTGTCGACCATGCCGAATTCTGGGCTCTCGTGCATGCGGATAGATCCGCCATAGTGAACCGACTCGCCCGGTGTCAGCGAGACCCCGGTCGTCTCCACCCGTGCAGAGACTCCCGCTGTTGCAAAGACATCGATAAACCGCTGTCGAGTTGCGAGCATGTCGTCGATCGTGGATTGGTCGTAACCGAAATGGATGTTGAGCACTGGATCACCGTTCTCATCGGTCTGGCCATCGCGCAGGCTGACTCGGTGCTCCGGGGTTGGCTCCATCGTGCCGAATACCTGTACGCCGAAGCGAGTACCGGCGCGCCCGACATAGGTTTTGGGTCGATCCCGAGACAAAGCAAGCCCAACTGTCCAACTCGCAGCAAACTCATCTTCGTGAACTGATCGAGTCATATAGATCGGGTGCGCGGGAAGGGGGAGCGCAGTGCTCGATTCGAGCGGCCACCAGTCCTTTGGATGGTCATGCAGATATCGCCCGAGGACATCGTGGGTGTTGCCAAGCCCATCGGGAAAGTCGCTCGACCGCGACGCCAACAGAAGCTTGGTCGAGTTGATCGCACCCGCGGCGATCACAAACGCAGTGCCGTGGATCTCGTGCTCAACACCCGTGGAGTGGTCGACATAGCTCGCCGATGCGACACGGCCGCTCGGAGCGTCCCAATTGAGCCGCTGGACATGAGCGTTAGTGATGAGGGTGAAGTACGGGCTCTTCGAGAGGCCGTTCACGATGTTGTGCCAGCTGTTGAACTCGGTTCCGCGCCCGACCGCCATATGCGGGCTTCCTTTGGCTAGGGGCATTGGAACAACGTCGTGCCCGTAGGTCGCTGCGGATTCGGCAATGGGCTGCCACTGTTCATCGAGATCGACGCGTTTGCTGACCGTATTTGCCGGAAGGTTGGGAACCGATTCGGCGCTTGCGGTGACGCTAATGGCGTCTTCGGCTCGCTCGTAGTAGACCGCGAGGTCGTCGTATCCCAGTGGCCAGCGGTGAGCTTCGTCGGCCGTTGGCGATCCGAAGTCTGCCGGAGAGAACCGAGGCACCGCCCCGGTCCAGTAGTTCGAGAGACCACCGCCGGCGAGCGTCCGGTACCACGCGGTCGTTGGATCGTTGGTGGCTGCAAAGCCGCTGTCCCACCGCAGAGGCCCGTCGTCGACATAGCGAAAGACGGGATGTCCGCCAATGCGCACGAGGCCGCCGCGGGGAGCGCCAGCGCCCGACTCGAGCAGCGTGACATACACCGATCGGCGAACGAGTTCACGAGCCGCCATTGCGCCGCATGGACCGCTGCCCACGATGATCACCGGGTCCTCGGCTGAGGACCCCGCTCCGCTATTTGTTCCCGTCATTGCATTCCCGCTCAGATTTATTACTGTAGACGGTAGTACTTCGAGCGAGAGCGGGACTCATCGAATGGTGGCTACAGGGCCTCGAGAAATGGCTGCGGCGGCATGGACTATCGGCGCCGGTCAACTTGGTAGATACGGAGTGGGTGGGTCGAGTAAGACCGATCGCTTCGAGGACGAGCTCGCCGCACACAGCGGCGCGGCACATGCGCTCGCAGTAAATAGTGGGACGAGCGCCCTCGTTTGCGCGCTCGCAGCTCTTGGCGTTGGGCCAGGCGACGAAGTGCTCGTGCCCGCGTACACCTGGATCGCTACCGCTGCGGCTCCGGTCATGCTCGGCGCAGTGCCGATCTTGGTCGAGATCGATGAGACGCTGACGATGGATCCGATCGACCTGGAAGCAAAGATCACCTCGAAGTCCAAAGCGATCGTTCCGGTACACATGCTGAACATGCCCGCCGACATGGATCGAATTATGGAGATCGCTCGGACACATGCACTGGTTGTTGTCGAGGATGCGTGCCAAGCGGTTGGCGTGGAGTACAAGGGCCGCAAGCTTGGTGCCATCGGTAATGCCGGCGCGTTTAGCTTCAACCAGCACAAGAACCTTCGCGCAGGCGAGGGCGGAGCGATGCTGACCAGCGATGCCGTGGTTGAGCGTCGGGCCCAGATTTTCCACGATGCAGGAGCGTTTATCCGAGATGTTGAGGTTGGTGTCGACGTACCGACGTTCGTTGGGATGAACCTCCGAATGCCCGAGATATCGAGTGCGATGTTGCGGCCGCAGCTCAAACGGCTTGGACGGCAGATGCGTAAACGTGCCGAGCGTCGACAGATGATCGTCGACAAGCTCGCCGATCGGCCCGACATCGAACTCTGCCCGCACAACGACCCCGCATCGGCCGTTGGCCTTGCCGTCTCGTTCGAGACCAGCGAGGAGGCAACGCACTTTGCGAACGCTCGTGGTGTCAACCGATTGCTCGACACCGACCGGCACATCTACAGCAACTGGACATCGATTCTCGAGCAGCGGACATTCGACGAGCGCCGGAACCCGTGGACTGACCGAGACATCGACTATGTGGATTGTTGCCCGAAGACGCTGGAGATTCTCAGCCGTACCTGCAGCATTTCGGTCGACCCTGACGTTCCGATGGCGGCCATGCGTCGATTCGCCGACGCGATGGTGGCGACGCAGGCCCCGGACGTTTCGCCGACATCGATCCCGAAGGCGAGCTAGCGCGTCACGCCGTCGGCGATCGCCGCTTCGGCGACCACCTTGGCGACATGCAAGCTCACCGCAGGGTCAAAGACACTCGGGATGATGTGGGTGGCGGACAGTTCGTCCGAGGTGACCTCGTCGGCGATTGCTTTTGCCGCGGCGAGCTTCATGTTCTCGGTGATATCGGTTGCTTTCGCATCGAGCGCCCCGCGGAAGATGCCGGGGAACGCGAGCACGTTGTTGATCTGATTTGGGTAATCGCTGCGTCCGGTCGCCATGACCGACACGAGGTCTTCGACGAGTTCTGGACGGATTTCGGGATCAGGGTTCGCCATAGCGAAAACGATCGGGTCCTTGGCCATCGATTCGACGTCGGTGGGCGTCAAGATGTTCGGCGCGCTGACGCCAATGAAGACGTCAGCGTCGACCATGACCTCTGAAAGCGTTCCCTGCAGCCCGCGCTGATTGGTGTTCTCGGCGAACCACTGCTTCGCCGAGTTCAGATTTTCCCGACCGTCAAACACCGCCCCCTGTGAATCGACGCCGACCAGATGGCCAACGCCTGCGCCGAGCAGGATCTTGCCGATCGCAACGCCGGCAGCCCCGACCCCCGACATCACTACCGACACGTCGGCCATCTGCTTGCCAGCCACCTTGAGCGCGTTCTGTAGTCCGGCGAGCGTGACGATTGCGGTGCCGTGCTGATCATCGTGGAAGATCGGGATGTCCAACCGGCGCTTGAGTTCTTCTTCGATGTAGAACGCTCCCGGAGCGGCGATGTCTTCGAGGTTGACGCCGCCGAACGTTGGCGCAAGACGAACGACGGTTTCGATAATTTCGTCGGGATCGCTGGTGTCGAGGCAGATGGGGAACGCGTCGACTCCGGCGAATGCCTTGAAGAGCAGCGCCTTTCCTTCCATCACCGGCATGGCCGCCTTCGGGCCAATGTCGCCGAGGCCAAGGACCGCGGTGCCGTCGCTCACGATCGCCACGGTGTTCTTGCGGATCGTGTATTCGTCTGCGAGCGCTTCGTCTTCGGCGATAGCGCTACACACGCGAGCGACCCCGGGCGTGTACGCCATCGACAAGTCATCTCGATCACCTACCGGGCACAGGGGGAGGACCTCCACCTTGCCGCCCTCATGCATGCGGAACGTGCGGTCGTAATGATCGATGACGTCGACGTCGGTCAGATCGACGACCACATCGACGATCTCTTGTTGATGTTCGACGCTCGAGCAATTCACGACGATCGTTCGTTCGAGCGTTGGACCTTTGGCAACGAATCCCTCGATGGCAAAGATGTTGCCGCCGGCTTCGCCGATCGCTGTGGTGAGGCGCCCGAGGACTCCGGGCACGTTCTTGAGGCTGACGGTTAGTGCGATGGAATATTGCGTTGACGTGGTGGCTTCGAGCTCGGTCATAGGGCGTCACGCTATCGAGCTGCTCCGCTGGCGAACAGCCGAAAGCGTAAACGTTTTGTACATGGACGGTCTGGGCCCAATGCACATCTGTAGCTGCGGACCCTCAGCAACAGATCAGCACCGCTCCTCGGGTTACTATCACCGGTATGAAGCACCCGGAACTGTGTCTGTACGACGTCGACAACGGGGTAGCCACGCTCACCTTCAATCGCCCGGAACGGCTCAATGCGATGACCGGGAACATGGAGCTCGCGTACTTTGAGCGTCTCCTTCAGGCTCAAGCCGATGACGAGGTCGTCGCGATCGTTGTCACCGGCGCTGGCAAGGGATGGTGCCCTGGAGCTGATCTTGCCTACCGTGCCGGAGAAGGTGATCTGCCGCTACCAAACACCGTGATCGAGAACTCGCTCCCGCTCACGATTCGAAAGCCGATCATCGCCGCGATCAACGGGGCATGTGCGGGAGCCGGACTCGGGTACGCCATGATGTGCGACGTTCGAATCGCCGCCGAAGGTGCCAAGTTCACGACGGCGTTTTCTCGCCGTGGACTCATAGCCGAGTACGGCCTGGCATGGCATCTGACCCAGGTCGCAGGCCGGGCGACGGCGCTCGACCTGCTCCTCACCGCTCGTGTCGTTCTCGCCGAGGAGATGCGTGACCTTGGATTGGTCAACCGCGTCGTCGCTGCCGAAGACGTTCTCGACGTGGCGACAGCGTTCGCTCGCGATCTTGCCGAGAACGTATCTCCGGCTTCGATGGCCACGATCAAACGCCAGGTGCTTCACGAGCCAGCAATGACGGCCGTCGAGGCGCTCGACTCGGCGAACGAGCTCATGTATGAATCGCTCGATGGCGCCGACCTTTCCGAAGGGGTGATGAGCTTCCTCGAGAAGCGGCCCGCTCAGTTTCCGCCGCTCGGCTCGGGAACGTCCTACCGTTGGATGGCGCAGCCATCGTCACCCGAGCGGACCGAGTAGTACCATCGGGTTCGTTGGTGTAGCGAGAGGAACGAGCCATGGAAATCTCCCCACTGTGCGATGCGGTCGGCGTGACGATCAGCGGAGTGCAACTTCGCGAGCTCACCTCCGAGGCTGCCGCCGAGGTTGACGCAGCGTGGAACGAGCATGGTCTGTTGGTCTTTCGTGACCAGGAACTCGACGAGACCGGACACGTTCGCCTGGCCGAACAGCTCGGCGAGATCGACGTCAACCGCTTCTTCGCTGCCGTCGACGGTTTCGAGCAGATCGCTGACGTTCGCAAAGAGGTCGGCGATGAGCTGAACATCGGCGGGGGCTGGCACACCGACCACTCCTATGACAGCGATCCAGCGCGCGGTTCGATCCTCGTGGCACGCGACGTGCCGCCCGTCGGTGGGCAGACCAGGTTCCTCTCGACCACGTTGGCGTGGCAGACGCTGTCCGACGAGCTGAAGGAACGGGTTGCGACTCTCGACGCGGTGCACAGTAGCGAGCACATCTTCGGGCCGAACTCGGGTTACGCGAAGCGGATGGGTGACCGCTTTAGCAACGCGACAGCGGTCAACACCAACGTGCACCCTGTGGTGATCGCCCATCCCGTGAGCGGCCAGCCGTGTCTCTATGTCAATCCGGGGTTCACCACCAGCGTTGTTGGTCTGGAGCCCGATGAGAGCAAGGAATTACTCGACACGCTGCTCGTCCATATCGCGAAGCGCGAGCACGCCTATGAACTTGCATGGGAGCCGGGAATGGTCGCGATGTGGGACAACCGGTCCACATGGCATTGGGCGCTGAACAACTACGAAGGCCATCGGCGCCAGATGCATCGCATCACGCTGGCCGGGGTTGCGCTCGGCCGGGCCAAGGTCAGCCAGTACGCCTAGAGGCCCGGACCGTCACCGAGGTCGATCGGATCCGGCTTGGTTGGTGTCAGTTCGTCGTATGCCGCTGTTGCCTCGTGTTGTTTGAGCTGCGCTCGGTAGAGGGTTCCAGCGTGTTTGAGGGCTTCGGCATTGTCAAGATCTGTACACTCGTCGATCGCCTGCAGTTCCGTGGTGATTGCGATGAGCGGATGACGGGCAATACGTCGTGCTATCTCATCGGCGGCGCCGAATAGGTCGCTCGTGGCAACGACCCGATTCACCAGGTTGAGCCGCTTTGCTTGGGGCGCGGTCAGGTAGTCGCCGGTGAGTAGCAGCTGCATGGCGACCGTCCTGGGCAGGTGGCGGGTGATTCGAAGCGCCCCGCCGATGCCGCCCATTCCGTAAGCGATCTCGGGAGCGCCGAGCTTTGCTTCGGTCGTTGCAACACGAATATCGGAGAGGCCAATGGCCATCTGAAAGCCGCCACCTAACGCCCAGCCGTCGATCGCAGAAACGATCGGCTTGCGGCGCGGCGCCGTGAACATCTTGGTGGGCCAGTGCGGCGTGACATCGATCGGGCGTGGGCGAGCGGTGAGGTCATCGCCGGCGCAGAAGCTGTTACCAGCGCTTCCGGTGAGGATACCGACCGAGACGCTGTCGTCGGCGTCGAACGCGGCGATGTGTCCGGTCATGGCTTCGTACATGGAGACCGTCATGAAGTTGTGTTTGCCGCTGTCGATCGTGAAGGTCGCGACGCCTGCATCGATCGCATAGTGAATCGTCATGGCAACCAGGCTCCTTGCTCGTCGTCCCACGAACCGGCGCGGAGATCGCTGACGTTGGCGAGCAGCTCCGGTTTCGAGATCTTGCTCGACGGTGTGTACGGGAATGCGGTTACGTATTCGACGAAGCGAGGGACTTTGTACGGCGAAAGCGTCTCTCGGCAATGATCGAGGATGCCCGATGGGGGAGCAGAGTCGACAGACTCGCCAGGATGCAGCAGCAGGTTACATGAACAAGTAGGGACAGTCCCTACCTGTTCACGTTGGGTGGCGGTGCTCGGCCTAGTCGCCCGGCAGTGAGTTTGTGGCAGGATTCGTCGATGCACGAAGCAGGGGGCGACCACGACCAAGCGAGCCAGGTCGTGGTGTTCCATGCCCGAGAGTTCGTCACCCTCGACAGCGACCAGCCGCTTGTCGACACCGTCG